>CAYFQM010000008.1:0-17679 GCA_964345385.1 uncultured Clostridium sp. | reverse complement strand
ATTATTACTATCAGTATAACTAATCGCATTTTTATCAAATTCTATTATTGCATTTATAGTTGTAATAACCATAGTACTAAATGAAGAACAAACTATATCTTTTCCATATTCAGAATAATTTGAATGTCCTTTACACTTAATACTTTCTATAATATTACCTTTTTTAGATATAACAACTTTAATCATTATTTCACAATAGATTTAATAACTATTTTAGTATAAGGTTGTCTATGTCCTTGAGTTTTTCTATATTTTTTCTTAGGTTTATATTTAAATACTACTATTTTCTTTTGTTTTCCATGTTTTACAACTTCTGCAACTACTTTTGCTCCTTTTACTAAAGGGTTTCCAACTTTAGAATCTACATATAAAACTTCATCAAATACAACTTCACTACCTACTTCATTAGGTATTTTTTCAATATATAATTCGTCACCTTCTTGAACCATATATTGTTTTCCACCAGTAATAAATATTGCTTTCATTTTTTCCTCCTTCAATTAGACTCGCTCTTAAGGTAAGCATTTGCTTTTTAAAACCTTTTTAATGCGGTTGTAGAGAAAGATTTCTACAAACAAGTGTATTTTAGCATATTTATAGCGTACTGTCAAACAAAATATTATAATTTAATAGTTTCATTTTCATGAAAACTATAATAATTATCTTTTCCAATTATAATATGATCTAATACTGGTATTCCAAGTATTTCTCCTCCTTTATATAAATGATGTGTAAAAGCAATATCTTGATCGCTTGGATATGTATCATTTGATGGATGATTATGAATAACTATAATAAAGCTAGAGCTTTCTAATATTGCTTTTTTAAATATTTCTCTTGGATGAACCAAAGAATTATTTACAGTACCTCTAAACATTTCTTCATATGTTATAAGATTATTTTTAATATCTAAATATAATACATAAAAAACTTCTACTTCTTCTAAATAAAATATATTTTTAAAATACTTATATATTATTTTAGGACTATTCATCTTTATATTAACTATTTCATTTGTATAATATACTCTTTTACCTAATTCTAAAGAAGCAATTATCTCAATTGCTTTTATAGTTCCTATTCCTTTAATTTTACTTAAAGTATTCACAGTAGCGTTCTTTAAATCATAAATACTTTTATATTGTTTTAATATAATACCCGCTATTTCTTTAGCGCTATTATTTTTAGTACCATTTTTTATAATAATAGAAAGTAATTCTTCATTACTTAAGTTTTTACTTCCTACACGTAATAATCTTTCTCTAGGCTTTTCATTATCAGATATATCTTTAATTCTCATATTTAATTATATGACATAGTTTTTAAAAACACTTTAAAAGGAAATATTTATATCATTTCCTTTCTTTTTAAATCTCTTTCTTTTATAACTTGTCTTTTATCATAAAGTTTTTTTCCTTGACAAACTCCTAAAGTTATTTTTGCTTTACCTTTATCAAAATATAACTTTAGTGGAATCAAAGTATATTTTTTTAAATTAACTGCTTCATTTATTTTGTTAATTTCTTTTTTATTTAATAAAAGTTTTCTTTCTCTTGTTTCATTATGATTATATATACTTGCTTCATCATACTTTCCAATATACATATTAATTAAATACACTTCCATGTTTTTTATTCTAGCGTAACTATCAGTAATATTTGCTTTACCATTTCTTATACTTTTAATTTCACTACCTACTAAAACGATACCCGCTTCATAAGTATCCTTTATATAATAATTGTGATATGCTTTTCTATTATTAATTTCCATACTATAACTTCCTTACCAATGCAAAATCAACAGCTCTTTTTTCTTTAGAAGCACTAATGCATCTAACTTTTACTTTATCACCATATCTTAACGCTTTTCTTCCATTTTTAATATAAGATAAATTATCTCTATCAAATGTATAAGTACCATCCATTGTCATAAGGTCTACTCTTCCCTCAACTAAATGAGCTGCTTTAACAAAAAATGAATGCAATAAACACGTATCAATAATAACATCATATTCTTCACCAATATGCTTTTCCATATATTCAGCCATATACATATCTCTAATAGCATATTCTGCCTCTTGTGCAACTCTTTCAGTTTTAGAAATATGCTCACCTATAGTAAATAAATTAGATAAATATTTAGTTTTTTCTTCTTTATTATCATTTTTATTTATAAAAAACTTTTTAATTGCATAGTTATTAAGAAGATCACCAAATCTTCTAATAGGAGCTGTTTTTTGTCCATAGTTTATACTAGCAAGACCAAAATGTCCTATATTATCAGGTGAATAATATGCTTTTTGCATACATCTTAATAATCTTCTATTAAATAGTATATATTTTTCTTCAGAAAGTTTATCCTTTAAAAAATCAAGTAATGATTGAATATCTTTATTAGTTACATTATTATAGTCTCCTTTAAAACGATATGTTAATCCTTGAGTATTAAGTAATTTAATAAACTCTTCTATTCCTTTAGGACCAGGAATATCATGATTTCTAAACATATAACCAATATTATTTTCCATGCATATAATCGCACCTTGTTCATTATCAACAACCATACTATCTTCAATTATTTTTTCAGAAGATCTTTGTAATTGTGGAATAATATTTATTACTTTATGATTTTCATCAAACTCAAACTTTATTTCATCACCTATAAATTCAAGCATACCTCTTCTTCTTTTATATGAACTTAATATTTTAGATAATGCACCTAAGTTCTTAATTATTTTAGAAGCAGGTATATGAATAATATCTCCTTCTTTATATTCATCACCTTTATTATATTTTTTTAATTCTTCTTCAGTCATATTATTACTAAAAGCCACCAAAGAAAAAGTATCACCATTTTGAAATATATACTCTAAAGTAGTATAATCTTTTGTTTCCGCAGTTTCTTTATTATTTAATATATCTTCAACTGCATCATAATTCATTTTCATTCTTGAATTAATAATGCCCTCTACCATCTTTGAAGAAACTATTTTACCACTATAATCTATCTCTATTATAGAAGAAATAGTATATCTATCTACATTTGGATTTAAAGAACATATTCCATTAGAAAGCTCAATAGGAAGCATTGGTATTACTTTATCTGCTAAATAATATGAGTTCCCTCTCTTTTCAGCTTCTTTCCATATAGCAGATGATGGTTTTACATAATGAGTTACATCTGCGATATGAACTGAAAGCTCATAATTTCCATTAGGCAAGATTTTAATACTAAGAGCATCATCTATATCTTTTGTATCTTTTCCATCAATAGTAAATACTACTTCATTTCTAAAATCCACTCTTCCTTTTTTAATTTCACTATCAATATCTTCTTTAGTTAATTCTTTTGGTAATAATTTAACTTCTTCCAGTACTTCTTCTGGAAATTCAAGAGGAATATTAAATTCAGCTGCAATTAGTTTAGTATCTATATCAGGAGCATTTTTATGTCCAATTACATAATCAATTGAAGCAAGTATATTTTTCTTATCTATATCTTTTTCATATTTAATTTTTAAAAGTAATCCATCTACTAAAGTAACTGAATCATTTTCTTTAATATGTATATTATAAGGTAAATCTTCTTCTCCCTTTACATTAATAAAAAACTTTCCATCTTTTTCATTTACTATAGCGATACCACTACCTATATTTCTATCTAAAACACTTACTATTTTTCCTTCGTTCTTTTCTTTATCAATAATTTCTATAGCAACTTTATCTTTATCACAAGCATTGTTCATAGCATTTTTAGGGATAAACACATCTTCAATATCATTAATAATTACATGAGCATTACCTTTTTCATGCATATCTACTATTCCTATTAATAAATCATTTTTAATATAATTATTATGAACAGTTTGCCTTACATAACCTTCTTTTATTAATTCATCTAAAAAATCTAATACTTCTTCTAAATCTTTAACAGAATACTCCCTTTTTATTTTTCTTATTATATCTATAGCATTTAACCCTTTATTAGAATTATTAATTATTTCTAAAATTCTTTCTTTCATTTAGCCTCCAAAAAATAATAGTTCACTCTTGTGAACTATTTACTTAGTATAAGTGATAACACAATAAACAAAAATCCTAAAAAATAAGTAAGTCTAGTTATAAATAACTCTCCTCCTCGTTCTTTAGCATTAGCCATTAACATTGAGTTACCTCCAGTTATTATTTGACTAGCATCACTTGCTTTAGAACTTTGTAATAAAACTAAAACAATTATTAATACACTAACTATATTTAGTAATGTTTCCATTTTTCTCTCCTCACATAATATTATACATTATTTAACAGTTTTTTCAATAATTACTTGATATCTCACTCATAAAACTGTTCTTCTATCTCTAAAAGTCTATTGAATTTACAAATTCTTTCTCCTCTTGATATACTACCAGTTTTAATAAATGGTATATTTAAAGCTACTGCTGCATCTACTATAAAAGTATCATTAGTCTCTCCACTTCTATGAGACATTATACAAGTATAATTATTCTTTTTAGCAAGAACAATAGTTTCTAACATTTCATAAAATGTTCCTATTTGATTTGGTTTAATTATAATAGAATTACATAATTTATTATCTATTCCATGTTGAAGTTCTTTTTTATTAGTAACAAATAAATCATCTCCTACTATATTAATCTCTTTTCCTAAAACATCTGTAATTAATCTAAACCCTTCATAATCATTTTCATCAAATGGATCTTCTATAGATATTATAGGATATTCTTTAACTATATCTAAATAATAATTAAGTAGTTCTTCTCTTGTTAAAAACTTTTCATCAATCTTATATTTTTTAGTTTCACTATTATAAAATGAAGAAGCTGCTACATCTAAAGCAATAAATACATCTTTACCAGGTTTATAACCAGCCATTTCAGTAGCTTTAACTATTAAATTAAGAGCTTTTCTATTATCTTTTAAATTTGGAGCAAAACCACCTTCATCCCCTACTGAAGTAGCTAAGCTTTCATCTTTTAAAAGTTTCTTTAACGTATGAAATATTTCACTTGCACATCTTACAGTTTCTTTAATACTATCACTTTTAGGTATTATCATAAATTCTTGTATATCAAGATTATTTTCAGCATGAGCTCCACCGTTAATTATATTAAACATAATATTAGGTAATTTCTTTTCACGAAGGTTTAAATATTCATAAACCTCCATATTTTTTTCTTTAGCAGCTGTTTTTAATGCAGCGATAGAAACCCCTATCATAGCATTAGCACCTAATTTACTTTTATTTTCAGTACCATCAAGCTCTATCATAGTCATATCAATTGTTTTTTGATTAGATACCTCTATTCCAATAAGAGATTCTTTAATAGTTGTATTAACATTATCAACTGCTTTTAAAACTCCTTTACCTAAATATCTTGAATCATTATCTCTTAACTCTAATGCTTCTTTACTTCCAGTTGATGCTCCACTTGGTACAGAAAATACATCACTTATACCTTTTTCAGTAGTAACTTTTACTGAAACAGTTGGTTGTCCTCTTGAATCTAATATTTCTCTTGCATATATATTTTTAATTTTACTCATAAAAACTCCTAAACATTTTATAATTATATTATACATTTTTTTTATTAAATATGCTATAATTAAAATGCATTATATAATAACATATTTATAACTTTAGGAGGAAAGCATGAAAATTGGGTTAATATCAGCAGCAGAATTTAATGAATTTGCAAAAAAACATGAATTAAAAAACATTTACCAAACTAGCCAATATGGAGAGCTTATGTCTAACATAGATTATAAAGTTATATATATTGGTTTTTACCAACAAAATAAACTAGTGGCTGCTAGTTTAATATTATATAAAGAAATATCTAAAATAAAATATGGGTATGCTCCTAGAGGTTTTATAATTGATTTTTATAACAAAGTCTTAATAAAAGATTTTACTAAAGCACTTCAAAAGTTTTTTTTATCAAAACGCTTTGCTTTTATAAAAATCAATCCTGAAGTTACACATAATCAAATAAACTATATTTCTAAAATTAAAAAAAGAAATAATAAAACTGATGTATTAATAAGACAATTAAAAAATTTAGGTTATTTAAAATTAAAAGATAATATATATTTTGAAAATTGTCTTCCAAAATTTACAGCTATTATTAATTTTAATAAGTATAATTTTAATAAAGTTTTTAATGATGTTGATAGATATAAACGATTAGGTCTTACTTTAAGAAAAGTAGATATAAAAGAACTTGGAACAGTTTATAATTTAATTAAAGATACAGACAACAAAGATTTAGAATATTATGCTAATTTGTATAATATATTTTCTAAATTTGATATGGTAGATATGTATTTAGCAGATTTAAATTATAATTCATATGTAAAATACCTTCAAACAGAAAATACTAATATACAACTAGAAAATGAAAAAATAAATGCTTTATTTAATCAAAATCCAAATGATGAAAATGTATATAATGTAAAAATGGAATCAGATAAACAAGTAAATTATATATCTGAATCTTTTAGATTAGCAACTTCTAAAATGGGAGCAACAGCAACAGAAACTGTTGGAGCTATTATTGTTGGTAAATATGAAAAAAGAATTTATGTTTTAGCAAGTAGTGAATATAAACATTATAAAGATATAGGCATTAGAAACTTTATGTATGCTCAGTTAATAAAACAATATAAAGATGAGAAATTTGAATATTTTGACTTTAATGGAATAACTGGTAATTTTACAAACAATAATCCTTATAAAGAAATGCAAGATGAAATTTTATCATTCAAACCATTAGTATATGAATATATTGGAGAATTTGATTTTATTATTAACAAAACCCTTCATTCAATATTATGGTCAACAAACAAAATAAAAAAAGAGTTTTATAAAAAGCCCAATATAAATAGATAAAAATATCTATTTTTTTAATTTAGGACATTTTCTATGTGTAGCGTTTGATATATCTTCTAACTGAACATTCTTAATAATCAACTTATTAAGTTGTGTACAATAAATTTTTAATGAATCATAATTAATAATTGAAAAATGGCAATCTTTACATTTAGGACCTCTTATTAAAAACCCTCTAAAAATAGTAAGGTTTTCATGTTTTTCAATTAACTGTGGTATCACTTGAAAAACAAACTCACACTCTTTTTTATTAAAACCATTTGCATTCATTAATCTAGTTAAAAAGCTTTGATAATAAGTAAACTCATCATAACAATCAAGCTCATAATTTATAATATTTAATATTTCTTGCTTTCTTTCTTCTATCATTTTTTCACCTATAAAAAATATTATAACATATTATTAAAAATATGTTAAAATAAAACTATAAGGAGAATATAATGTATATAGAACTAGATAAAATAACTAAGAAATATAAAATGGGTGATATTACAATAGTAGCAACAGATAAAGTTTCTTTTGGGATTAATAAAGGAGAGTTTGCTGTAGTATTAGGTCCTTCAGGAGCAGGAAAAACAACTATTTTAAATATTTTAGGTGGAATGGACAAATCTGATAGCGGAAAAATAATTGTAGACGGACAAGATATTACTAAATATAATAATAAAGAATTAACTAAATATAGAAGAAACGATATAGGTTTTGTTTTTCAATTTTATAATCTAGTTCCTAATTTAACATCTCTTGAAAATGTAGAAATAACTAATCAAATTTGTAAAGATACATTAGAAGCTAAAGAAGTGCTGCAAAGTGTAGGATTAAAAGATAGGTTTAATAATTTTCCAGCACAACTTTCTGGTGGTGAGCAACAAAGAGTCGCAATCGCAAGAGCATTAGCTAAAAAGCCAAAATTGTTACTTTGTGATGAACCAACTGGAGCATTAGATTCAAAAACAGGACAAAAAGTACTGCAAGTACTTTATGATGCATGTAAAAAATATAATATGACTACAATAATAATTACACACAATACTAATATATCTAAAATTGCAGATAAAGTTATAACAATGAGAAATGGACAAGTAGAAGATATTATTATTAATAAAAAACCACTTCAAATTAAGGAGATTGATTGGTAATGATATTACTTATTAAAAATGTTTTTGTAAAAATACGTAAATCTATTGGAAGGTTTATATCTATTATGCTTATAATAGCTTTAGGTATTAGTGTTTTTATTGGCCTTCGTGAATCAACCGCAGGTATGCTTTATACTGCAGATAATTATTATGATAAGCATAACTTAATGGACTTTAAAATAACTAGTACATACGGTTTAACTAAAGGAGATGTCGCCTCATTAAAAGAACTAAAACATGTAGATAAAGTTATTCCAAGTTATTCAGTAGATGTTCTTGATAATGGAAAATCTATAAGAGTACATGCTTTAGAAAAAGAAATTAATAATGTAACGTTAATTCAAGGAAGACTACCTAAAAAAAATAACGAATGCATTGCAGATGCACATAAATATAAAATTGGAGATGTTATTACTTTTAAAAGAGATGATTTAAAAGATTTTATTTCAATAGATAAATGTAAAGTTGTTGGACTAGTTAACTCTGTTTTATATATAAGAGATGAAAAAGGAATATCTAATATAGGTAATGGTAAATTAATATCATTCGTATTTTTAAATAAGAAAAATTTTGTTTTAGAATATTATACAGAAATATATATTACAGCTAATAAATCAATAGATAAAAACTCATATTATGAAGAATATGAAGAAGCAATTATACCATTAGAAAAAGAATTAAAAAAATTAAAACCAATTAGAGAAACTATAAGATATGAAGAAATATTATTAAAAGCAAGTAATGAAATAGCAAAAATTGAAAATGATCTTAATGATAAAATAAATGCTGAACAAATAAAATTAAACAAAGCAAAAAAAGAGTTAGATAAAGAACAAAAAAATCTAAATGAAATAATTAAAGATAAAACTTATTATTTTGAAACTAATTTAAATAAATTAAATGTTCAAAAACAATATTTACTAAATGAATTAAATAATCAAAATATTAAAGAACATGAAATAGATACATTTATTAATTTACTTGAACAAGAAATTAATAATGCTAAAGAACTATTATCTACATTAGATAACAATGATGAACAATATAATATAATTAAAAATCAAATCAAAACACTAGAAGAAAAATTAAATGGATTAATAGTAGCAAAAGAAAATCTAAGAATAATTAACACTAATTTAAATGCTTTAAATAACAATTATGATTTATTTAAAAACGAAATAAATAATGCTAAAAATAAAATAAATGATGGCTACTTAAAATATAATAATGGACTTATAGAAATAAATACTGCTAAAAATAAAGCATTTATAGAAATAGATGAAGCTAAAGATGATTTAAATAATATAGAAAAACCAGTTTGGTATTTATTAAACAGAAAAAACAATAGTGGTTACATTAGTTATAAAGAAGATATTATAAAAGTAGAAGCTATTTCTAAAGTACTACCTATATTCTTTGTGTTAGTTGTTATATTAATGATATTAAATACATTAAATAGAATCATTGAAGAAGAAAGAACAGAGATGGGTATCCTTCTAGCTAATGGATTTAGTAAAGGAAATATTATATTTGAATATTTATTATACGTATTAGTTTCTGGTTTAATTGGAATACTTATAGGTCTTACAGTTGGATATAGTTTAATTCCAAAAGTAATATATGGAGTATTTTTATCAAGATACTATGTACCAAAATTAATTACTATAGTAAGCCCTCTTCCATTTTCTTTAGTTATTACAATTACACTTCTTGTTATGACAATTGTATCTGTTATTACTTGTGCTAAAGAATTAAAATATCAACCTGCTTCTTTATTAAGACCTAAAGTACCAAAAGTTGGAAAGAAAATATTCATAGAAAAATATGATAAGTTATGGAACAAATTAAGTTTTATGTGGAAAACAACTATTAGAAACTTATTTAGATATAAAAAAAGAATAATAATGACTGTATTAGGCGTTGCTGGTTGTACTGCTTTATTAGTTGTAGGAATGGGTATAAACGATAGTATAAATCAAATAGCTCTTCTTCAATACAAAGATATTATTAAATATGATTCTATGTATATACTAAAAAATAAAATAAATGAAATGGATAGTACATTAGTTTCTTTATTTAATAAAAATGAAATAGTAAATCCCATATTAATATATCAAGATGCTTATACATTCTCATTTGATGGTAAAACAGAAGACGTATATTTAATACTTCCAGCAGATAAAGTGAATTTTAATAACTATGTTACTTTAAAAAGCACTATAACAAATAAAAAAATTAGCATTCAAGATAATGGAGTAATTATAACTAAGCAACTAGCAGATAAATTAAGTGTTAAAATTGGAGATAACATTCAAATAAGAAACAGCGAGAATAAACTTTTTGTATTAAAAGTTAATGATATATCATATAACTATGTATCACATTATATCTATATAAGTAAAGACTATTATAAAAAAATATTTAAAGAGGAAGCCAAATATAATAGTATAATAGCAAATGGTAAAATTGATGATAAAGTGCAGCTAACAGATTATAATATATTAGTTGCTAATTATACAGATGATATAGTAGAGACCTTTAATAGTTTTGTAAAAGGATTAAATAAAATAATTATTTTAATAGTTGTTTTAGCAAGTCTACTGGCATTCATTGTTCTATATAACCTTACAATAATAAATGTTAGCGAAAGAAAAAGAGAAATAGCTACATTTAAAGTATTAGGTTTTTATGATAACGAAATTAATATATTTATATATAGAGAAATATTAATATTAACAATTATAGGTATATTATTTGGGTTATTATTAGGAAAATATTTACATATATTTATAATAAATACAGCTCAAACTGATAATATATTATTTTTAAGACAAATAAAACCATTAAGTTATATTATCTCTGTTATAATGACATTAATTTTTTCTATATTAGTTCAACTTATGATTAATAGAACTTTAAAGAAAATTGATATGATTGATGCATTAAAATCTATTGAATAATAAAAAGGTTTATATATTTATAAACCTTTATTTAATTTATTAAACTTTCTAAATTCTAGTTCATCTTCTAAATCTGTTTCTTCTAACTCTTCTAATAATTTCTTTTGAGTCCTAGATAAAGATGATGGAATAATTAGTTTTAATTTACAATAAAAATCACCTTTTTTATATTCATCTGGATTATTAATACCCTTAGATTTTATTCTTAATATGTCTCCTGGTTGAGAACCTTCTTTTATTTTAAGTTCTACTTCACCATCAAAAGTATGAATGCTTTTTTTACAACCTAAACATAAATCTGTTATTGTAACTGGTAAATCAATATATATATCATTTCCATCTCTTTTATATAATGGATGAGCTAAAACATTTATTTCAATATATAAGTCTCCATTAGGACCACCATTTAATCCAGCTTCTCCTTTTCCACTAAGTCTTAATTGTTCTCCAGTATCTATTCCAGCTGGTATTTCAATTGTAATTTTTTTTCTATTTCTTACTATACCAGTAGATCTACATTCTTTACATTCTCTTGAAAATTCTTGACCAGTACCTTTGCATCTAGGACATGTAACTCTAGATTGCATTGTCCCAAATATAGTATTTGTTTGACTAATAACTACACCTGAACCACCACATTCACTACAAGTCCTAGCATCATACCCTCCAAGACCATCACAAGAAGGACATTTCTCATTTAGTTCTAACTCTATTTCTTTAGTACATCCAAATGCTGCCTCCATAAACTCAATATCCATTCCATATAAACTGTCTCTTCCTTTTTGTCTTCTACTAGTTCTTGATGATGAAAAATTACTAAATCCTCCTCCAAAAGAACCAAATATATCACTAAATATATCAGTAAAATCAAAATCAGCAAAAGGATTACCCTCAAATCCTCCTCCACCCATTGAATTACTAAATGCAGAGTGACCAAATTTATCATATTTTTCACGATTATTTTTGTCTGAAAGGCATGCATAAGCTTCTTGTGCTTCTTTAAACTTTTCAGAAGCATCTGGATTTTTATTTAAATCAGGATGATATTCTTTAGCTTTCTTTCTAAAAGCACTTTTTATCTCATCTTCAGAAGCATCTTTAGAAACACCTAATATTTCATAATAATCTTTCTTATTTGCCATTTTTTCTCCTTTCATTTATTAAATTCTTAAGTATATTTAATTTATTATTAAATATTTCAAATGCACTATTTAAAACTTCAATATTAGTTATATCAACACCAATATTTAAAAGAATGTTTAAAGGATAATCACTTCCTCCTTTAGATAAAAATTCTTTTATATATTTTTCATTAAATCCTTTTTCATTTTGAAGTTTATTTACTATTATTAAAGCACTAATAAATCCAGTTGCATATTTATATACATAAAACATATCATAAAAATGTGGTATCCTTGCCCATTCATATTGAATGTCTTTATCTACATTTATAACTTTATCAAAATGTTTTTTATTTAATTCATAATAAACGCTGCATAAATCGTCTTTAGTAACAACTCCATCTTTTTCATATTTAGTATGCATTAAATATTCAAATTCAGCAAACATTACTTGTCTATATACAGTTGCTTTAAATTTATCTAAAAACTCAAATAAATAATATATTTTTTCATCTATAGTTTTTGACTTTTGATACATATATTCATTAAATAATATTTCATTAACAGTAGATGCTACTTCTGCTAAAAAGATTGGATATGATGCATTATGATATTCATTATTTATTTGTGCATAATATGTATGCATTGCATGTCCCATTTCATGAGCCAATGTACTAACACTATTTATATCGTTTTCATAATTTAAACTTACATACGGATCTACTCCATATACACCCGATTGGAATGCCCCACTTATTTTATTTTTAGTGGGAAGAAAATCAACTGAATTATTATCAATTAGACGTTTAAAATTTTTAATATAATCATTTCCTAAAACTTTAAATGCTTCATATAACATTTTTAAAGCAGCTGGTATATCTATGTTTTTAGAAAAATTATTTTCCATATTACAATAAATATCATACATATGTAAATTTTCTATACCTAAGAACTCTCCTTTTATTTTATAGTATTCTTTTAATAAATCTATATTTTTATCTACTACTTCTATTAAAGAAGTATATAACTTTTCATTTATATTATCTTTATATAGTGAAGCAGATAAACTACTTTTATATTTTCTTAACTTTGAATGCACACTATCACATTTAATACTTCCTACATATAATGAGCTAAAAGTATTAATATGATTCTTGTAATATAAATACATTTTATCAAAAGCTGCTTTTCTAACTTTTCTATTATTAGATTGAATATATTTACTATAATTTGAATTAGTAAGTTCTACCAGTTTATTATTTTCATCTTTTATTTTTCCATAACTAACATCAGTATTTGATAAATTCATATATGCATTATTTGATATATTAAATATATCAATCATACTACCTAACATCTTTTCTTCTACTTCAGATAATGTATGTTTTTTATATCTATATATTTTTTCTAAATTGAATTTATATTTTTCTAATTTTTTGTTTTTTGTAATAAGCTCTTTAACATAATCAGAATCTTTTTTTAATAATTCTGGAAGAATAAAAGACATTTCACTAGATATATCAACTAATTTTTTTGTAATTAATTCTTTGTCTTTTTGATAATTAACATCAGCCATATCTTTATAATATTTTAACCAAGCATATACATATGATTTTTCTAACAATAAATTTAAATCACCCTCTAAAGTTAGAAATTCATATAAAGTATTTTCATCATCTAAAATATGACCCTTATACACTAATATTTTGTCTTTTAATTTATCTATTTCAATAAAAGAATCCATAAATTCTTTATCAGTTTTATATATCTTAGTTATATCCCATGAATATTTATTTTTCATTATTCCTCCGCTTACTTAATAAAAGGCTCACAAGGAGCCTTGTATTAATTATTTTTCTACATATTCTGCATCTTTTACTTTTGATTTTTTAGTTTTCTTTTCTTCTTTTTCTTCTGCCTCTTCTTCAGAAGGCCTTTCAGTATTTGAAGCCGCTTCTTTTTCTTTAGCAGCTTCTTCATATACTTTAGAAGAAATTGCCATTATTTTTTCACTTAATTTTTCTGTTGCTGATTTAATATCTTCAGTATCATCTTTTTCAAGTTTTTCTTTTAATTCTTTAACTAGATCTTCTATTTCTTCTTTTTCTTTTGAAGAAACTTTATCACCAAAATCTTTTAATGTTTTTTCAGTTTGGAACACTAAACTTTCAGCATCATTTCTAACATCTGCTTCTTCTTTACGTTTTTTATCTTCTTCTTTATTAGATTCTGCTTCTTTAATCATTTTATCAATCTCATCATCAGTCAAATTAGAAGATGATGTTATTGTAATTGATTGTTCTTTATTAGTTCCTAAATCTTTTGCTTTAACATTAACAATACCATTTGCATCTATATCAAATGAAACCTCAATTTGAGGTACTCCTCTTGGTGCTGGTGGTATGTTAGTAAGTTGGAAATTTCCAAGTGTTTTATTGTCAGCTGCCATTGGTCTTTCACCTTGAAGTACATGTATATCAACTGCAGGTTGATTATCAGCTGCTGTTGAAAATACTTGTGATTTAGTTGTTGGTATTGTAGTATTTCTTGGTATTAATATAGTCATAACATTCCCAAGAGTTTCAATACCTAATGAAAGTGGAGTTACATCAAGTAATACTAAATCATCTACTTCACCAGTTAAAACACCACCTTGAATAGCAGCTCCCATTGCTACAACTTCATCTGGGTTAACTTCTTTTGAAGGTTCTTTTCCAAGTTCATCTTTTACTACTTCTTGTACTAAAGGAATTCTTGTAGATCCACCTACTAATAATACTTTATCTATATCTTTTTTAGTTAATTTAGCTTCTTTTAAAGCATCTTTAACTGGTTTTCTAGTTGATTCTACTAAATCAGATATTAATTCTTCAAACTTAGCTCTAGTTAAAGTCATATCTAAGTGAAGTGGTCCACTTTCTCCTTGTGTTATAAAAGGCAAACTAATTTGAGTTTGTTTTACACCAGATAAATCTTTTTTAGCTTTTTCAGCTCCTTCTTTTAATCTTTGCATTGCTAATTTATCTTTTGATAAATCTACACCATTTTCTTTTTTAAATGTATCAACTAAATGTTCAATAATTCTATCATCAAAATCATCTCCACCTAGTTTGTTATTTCCAGATGTTGATTTAACTTCAAATACACCATCTCCAAGTTCTAATATAGAAACATCAAATGTTCCACCACCTAAATCATATACTAATATTGTATGAGTGTTATCTTGTTTATCAAGACCATATGCAAGAGCTGCAGCAGTAGGTTCATTTATAATTCTTTCTACTTCTAAACCAGCTATTTTACCAGCATTCTTTGTTGCTTGTCTTTGAGCATCATCAAAATATGCAGGAACAGTAATAACTGCTTTAGTAACTTCTGCTCCTAAATAACTCTCAGCTGTTTCTTTTAAATTCATAAGAATTTTAGCACTGATTTGTTCAGGAGTATATTTTTCTCCTTCTGCTTCTACTTTTGAAGATGATCCCATCTTTCTTTTAATTGAACTAATTACATTTGTAGAAGTTTGTGCTTCTCTTTTAGCAACATCTCCTACTCTTATTTCTCCATTTTTAAAACTTACTACTGAAGGAGTAGTTCTATTACCTTCAGCATTAGGGATTACTTTAGGCTCCCCACCCTCAAGAACACTAACACAACTATTAGTTGTTCCAAGGTCTATACCTATTACTTTATTTGTTTTTGCCATTTTAAATCCTTCCTTTCTATTTATTTACTTTCACTGCAGCATGTCTAATTATCTTATCTTTATATGTATACCCTTTTGTTAAGACTTCAACAACTACATTTTCTGGCTTGTTAGGATCTTGTTCAACCAATACAGCATTAGCTACATTTGGATCAAACTCTTTTCCTAAACAATCTATTTCTTTAATTTCTCTTTCTTCAAGAACATTATTAAGTGAACCAAGTATCATCTTAAATCCACTTAAGAATTTACTTACTTCATCAGATAAATCATTATCATCAATTATACAAGCTCTTTCTAAATCATCTTTTATTACTAAAATTTGTTTTATTAATTCTTCACCCTCATACTTAAGCATTTTACTTACTTCTGCTTGTGTTCTAGTTTTAAAATTTAAGTATTCAGCTTGTAATCTAATATATTTTTCTTCAAGTTCTTTATTTTTAACTTCTAACAATTGAATTGTAAGTTCAGGGTCTGTTTCACATCCAAGGCATGTAGAGCAATCACTAGTACATTCTTCTACATTAACTTTTGTCTCTTCCTTCACTTTACTTTTAGATTCTTTTTTAGTTTTCTTTGTCACTTTCTTCTTCCTTTCTTTCAATGTGTTTTTTAATATATTCCATCATATTAACTACTCTTTCATAATCCATTCTCTTTGGACCAATTACTGCGATAGTTCCTTCTTTTCCACCAGCGCAATATTTTGTTTTGACAATAGTAACATTATCATCTATTTCACTTTCACTTCCAATATATACCTTAACCTCATCATCAGTACCTTCAATTTTACTCACCATTTCTTCGCTTTCAAATTTACTTATAATGTTTTTAATATCATCAACTGTATTGAATTCTGGTTGTTTTAATATGTTGGTTTTACCACTAAATTTAACATTACTTGGAGAAGTAAAATTAGAAAGTGCATCATAAAATGCATTGTACACAACTTTATAATTTTGAATATAATTTCTAATAATTGGTTTAATTTCATATTCAAGTTTACGAGCAACTTCATTTAAAAGAGTACCAACTAACATCTTATTTAATAACTCAGTAGTTTTAGTTATTTCTTCAATATCAACCGCTTCATTAAAAACAACATTTTTATTTTCTACATAACCTTTATCAGTAACAACTACCGCGACTACTTGCGTTGGTGTTATAGGAATAATCTCTACTTTTTGAAGTCTACTTAAAGTTGACTCTCTACCTAAAACAACTGATGTATAGTTAGTTATATCACTAACTATTTCTAAACTCTTACTAATTGCATCATTAATATCTAATTTATTATTATTAAATATTGTTTGCAATTTAAGCATATCATCTGCAGTTATTTTTTTTACTTCCATTAAATTGTCAACATAATATCTATATCCAGCTTCAGATGGAATCCTTCCTGAAGATATATGAGTTTTTTCTAAGTATCCAGCTTCTTCTAAAGCAGCCATATCATTTCTAATAGTAGCAGAACTAACTTTAAACTTCTTACATAATGATTTACTTCCAACAGGTTTAACAGTTTTAATGTATTCTTCTACTATACATTTTAATAGTTCTTTTTGCCTAGTTCCTATCATATATCCTCCTTCTAGCACTCTTATTTTTGCAGTGCTAATAGTATTATATTATGATTTTTTAGCAATGTCAATAGTTGAGTGCTAATTCTTTTAAAATTAAAAAGAACTTCTAATTATAGAAATTCTTTTATTAATTTATCTAGCGTTTCTTAACATTACTACGCCTGAACCACCATTTCCGCCAGGTTTACCTGTACGACACGCTCCCCAATTAGTTGCATTTATTTGTATAGCTCCGCCTCCGCCTCCGCCTCCACC
>CAYFQM010000007.1:21194-29861 GCA_964345385.1 uncultured Clostridium sp. | reverse complement strand
CTAGATTAGTTATTTATCAAAACTCGAAAAGTTCGAGCAGATTTCACTATGGAGCGAGTGTCGTAGTTATCTACAACTCTTTTCCAATAACGAAAGAATACATATAATCTTCCGTTGTTAATAATAATATATCATATTCTTAATGTTTATGAAATAGGTTTTTGCAATTTTTATATTATTCTTTCAAATTTAACTAACTCAATAAAGTGTAAAGTGAATCTTGAAATTGCATAATTCCAATATAAAATAATGTAAAGTCATGATATAATAATATAGGAAGAATATAGATTGCGAGGTGCGATATGGATAATCAAGAGAAAATTAATTCAGCAGTAAAAATAGCCCAATCATATATCTTATTATATTTAAAAGAATATTTAGATTCAGAAAGATTAACAAATATTGAAAATTTATTTAAAAATTGTCCTATTGTAGTTGAACAATTAAATACAAGTAATAATGAGTTTGGAAAAAATGTTCAAGTTGGGGGTCTTGCTGAAGATGATAAAATAGTTATAGGATTATCTGATGTTGATAAAGTTAACTTAAGCAATGAATTTGAATTAAATAAATTATTAGGAATAATCATACACGAATATGCCCATAAAATTCGTTCGCTAAAAAATCAATATGGGGAAATGTTAGAAGAATCATTTGCATCTATATTTGCTGAAGTTTGTATAAATAACGCTAGATTAAAATTAAGTGATAATCAAGAAATTAAAGAACCATTTGAAATGTTGAATTCTGTTGACTATCAGAAATATGAATTTCAAATTAGAGCAATATTATATGTGTTGAAGCAAAATGGATTAGATCAAAAACTAATAGCAGAATACATTGCTGATAGTCAAGAAAAATTTAAACAAACATGTATACAAATTTTTGGCGAAGATTTTGATAATTATTTCAACTCAATAAATAGCAAATATAATGAAAATTCAGAGCAAATAATTATTAAAATTATTACTAATTATATAAAACAAAGAGGATTAAACATTAGTAATTATTGGGGAAACAATAACAGGTTAGTACAAGATAATTTATATTTCAAAGGAAGTCCAACTTTAGCAAGAGCAATTATAAATGTTGGTGTTGAAAACTTTAAGCCAGAAGAACAGGAATTTTATAAGTATTTTGAATCTTCAGTAAAAATTGCTAGTGAAAATGATCGATTTATAAATCAAGAAAAAATAGACAGAATAAAACAATTTATAGAAAACAATTTTTCTTTAAAAGGAAAATCATTAGAAGAAATATACGATACAATTATTGATTTATGCTCTACTTATATTCAACATCAAAGTAGAGATGATGAAGAATCAAAAATATTTATAACTGAAATAAATAGGATAATACCCAACATTGAAAGTTTTAAAACAAAATTTATCATTTTGAGAGTATCGGGGCAAGATAAAAGTATTTTTGATAATTTGAATTTGGATAACATTACTTATAATGATGTTATGATAAATATGGACAAATTATTACAAATAGAAAGTATGGATAATAATGAATTAGGAGGTATCAAAAAATGAGTTTAGAAGGATTTAGCAAAAGAGGTATGGAATTAGGAAATGATCCAGAGAGAATAAACGAATCAAAGAACGATTTAAGACAACAGTATATAAATGCTATCAAAAGATTAGCTTTAGAAAAAATGAGAAATGATATATTATTTGAAGGTAAATTAGGAGCAACAATGAGAAAGCTGTCTTCACTAGGTTTAGAAATTTCTAGGGAAAGTATGCTTAAAGACATTGAAACAGAAGTAAATAAACAAAGGATGGACTACAATATAGACTTTGATAGAGAAATACCGAATTTAGTTGCTGAATCGCAATCAGAAATTCAACAACCAACACAAGTTAATAAAGAGATTGAACAATTAAATAATAATTTAGGAAGTATTTTTGCATCTGCTCTAACACAAGAACAAAAACCTATAAATACAACTGGAGCAATCCCAAGAGAACCTGCTATCCAAAGCACACAACAATATGAACCCCCAACAAATAATTTTTCGCAAGAAAGTGAACAAGCAGTTTGGCAAGCACAACATACCGAACAAGAAAAACAAGAAATTAAAGAACAATTACAACAGGCACAAGAAAAATTATCTAGAAATATGGAATGGGCAAAACAACAACCAAATGAGCCAACTATGACTTATACTGGTAATTTAACAAACTTATCTGATGATATTAAGAAAAGAATTATTCAGCAAATGGAAGCACGTGGTGAAGTAATTATTTCTGAAATTGATAATATTTATCAAGAAGGAAATTATATAGTAGTTGATGCAAAACAAAGTAATGGTCGTTTTGTAGGTGCAGAGTTTACAATAGATGATTTTAATAAGATTATTAATTCACCAATACAACAAGTTGATGAGCAACAAACAAAAAATAATCAAGAATCCAATATATCACAAAATAATTTTGATAAAGACTTAATAATGTTTATAGAGGCCAAAAATTCTAATTTGGGAAAGGTATCAGAAATATTAAGTGTTACTGGTTATCCAGACTCAACTTATGAAGTAAGATTTGAAGATGGCACTACTCATCAAATTACAATTACTCAAGATGAAAAAAACTTTATTAAGAATCATCCACCAGTACAACAACCAGTTCAAGAAAAACAAAGTGCAAAAATTATACCACCAGTTCAACCAGTTGTAGAACATTCTCAACAACAAGTGAGTCAAGAAGAATCTGAAAAAATATTACAGGATCAACAAAAGCAAATGAAAGATCAAGTTATTAATCAAATAATTGGTGCTATGAATAAATCTGGTGAACTTTCATTTGGTGATATAAGCATGGGTGAACGAATGAGTATTATGCAAAATATTCAAAACAAATTAAGCGCTAAATCTATGGATGAATTACAAATGTTATTGTCAACATATCAAGAACAAAATATTCAGGAAGAATCAATGCATAGTGGAATGCACAGATAAGGAGATATTATGGAAAATACTAATGAAAGTTCAAATTATAAGAATATAAGTCTTGAAGTTATAAATTATATTCTTGAGTCAACATTTATTACATCTGAAATTTTAAATATCAAAGAAATTAAAAAAATTAAATTTTTGCCTAGTAAAAATGGTTATACAATTGAAGTTAAAAGCAAAGACGAAAAAACTTATTATATGGGAATATCTGAGTTTGGATATGTTGAAGTTGTAAGAGAAAAAACAATAGATGGGAAGATTGTATATATGCCAGATGATGATTATAAAATTGATGAAATTCATGTAGATAATAAAAATATTCATACTAAGGAAGAAATGCCATGGATAGATTATTTAGAAATTGACGAAAACACTCTTGAACGACATATAATAAAAGAAAAAACTCCAAAAGATATATTCAATAAATATCTTAAAAGTGACAATTATATTATAATTAGTTCAACAAGCCATTTTTCACATAAAAAATTCAATGAATGCTTAGTAGATTTAAAAGAAAAGAAAATTTATAATGTTTCTTATGATTCAAATGCAAAAGAAGAATTTGAATATTACAAGGATTTAACTGATGATCAAAAACAAAAATTAATAAAATATATCAGTGATAATGATTTATTAAATTCTTCTATTAATATAGCTGTATTCGATGCAAGTGATACAATTGAAATAATGATGCGAGGAGAACATAATATAATAAGAAATGCAAGTAAAGAATTTACAAATAATGAAATGCATATATTTGATGATATAGTTGATATAGTTTTTAATGCTAATAATCCTATAAATAGAATTAAAAATTTCTTTAATTTAAATATGAGAAATGATGATGAAATTAATCGTTTTGCTAGACAGTGTGGTTATGATGGTGCAAAATATCTTTATGATTGGGAAAAATACCATGTATATGAACCTTTTATTAATAATGAACAACTATCATATACAGGACTACCACTAGTTATTTTAGTAAACAATAATGGCAAAATTAGAATGTCAAGTTCTGATGAGGCTATGGCTATTTTAGATGATAAATCGTACATGGAAAGTTTTGAAGAAAATAAAAACATCGAAGAATTGAGATTAAAAAGAGAATATCTTATAAAAATTAAAGATGAATTTAAAGATGAACGAAATGAATATAAAGGTAATAACATACCTAATCACTTGTATTTAAAATATTTGGAAAAAATAGAATCAATATTAAATAGTTGTAATTCTGATGATGATGTTAGATTTATTGTTAGAAATACCTTAAATAATAATTGGATAAGTAATGATGATGCCATTGATTATTTATTTGATAATATCATAGGTAATATTCCTATTCTACCAACTGATGTTCCACAAGGACAGAATTTAAGTAATTTATCAATTAAATTGCAACAATATTATAACGATGGCTATGTATGCAGTAAAGAAAAAGATATGTTGTTAAATATTATTAATGAAATTAAAAAATATATTAATGCATCTAATAATGAAAGTTTTATAAGAAAATACAAAATTGATGAAAATGGACATGAATATGAGGAATTTAAGAGAATTTATCACCTAATCAAGTTAATGATTTAATTAAAAATATTGATAGTAAAATTGCTGAATTAGAGATAGAAAAAAATAAGATAGACAAAGAAATAGAAAGTAATTTTGAAGAAGTTTCCAAATATTCTATCTTAAATAAAACTCTTGAAGAATTATTATCAGCTAAAAAGAAATTTATAAATGATTGGGATGTGTTATTATTTAATACGACAAGTGATCATTGGATTATGAATAGTTCAACATATAGAGTCCATCTAGTTAGTATTATTGATGCTATTCTAAGAAGAACTGATGATAGTATATCTAAACAGCAATTAGAACTACTAAATACTATTACTGAAAATAAGTATTTAGGAAATAAAGATAGAGATTCTGTTATTAGAATTGTTAAACAATTAAAAGAACTAGAAAATAAATAAGAAATTATATAGAACTGGCAAATTATTAGTTCTTTTTTTCATAAGTATTACAAAAGTTGTCAAAAAAATATTATACACTTGTGATAAACAAATTATCACATTGAACCCTATTTTTTAAAGTCATCTTTTTCTTTACTTAAATCTAAATTTTTAATATCTTCATCATTTAAAATATTATCTTCATACATTTCATTAATTATATCAATATATTTATCATCTTTATCATACCAACTATGAAGTTTTCTATGTAAGAAAGATATTAATGTATCAAATTTATCTTTAAAATACTCTAATGCACTTTTTAAATCAATTATTTTAGAATTTAGATATGATATTTCATTATCTTTTTCTTTAATGGTATTATTTAAGGTATCTACTCTTAGGTTTAATGCTTTATTATTTTGGGTAAGAATATTAATTTGTTTATTTTTATTTTCTAATTCTTCATTAGCATTAATTAATATACTAGATAGAGTTTGTATTTTATCATACTCTTGATTTGTATTATCTACTTGCTTGATAAAACTTATAAAAGAATCTTTATCTTTTTTTGATAAAATATAATTATCTTTATTTAATTTAGATACTTTTAATTCATTAATTTTATCTTTTATATCTTTTGAGTTATTTTTTAATTCATTAGATTTTTTATTTACTTGCTTTAATTTTTCGACATTCTTTTCTATTTGCTTTTTTATATCAATATAGTTATTCATATCAGATACATGAATATCTTTATTTCTACCTTTTTGTTTTTGCTTTAAAGTAGAATCTAAACTATACACCTGGTTAAATTCTTCAATACATAAAGTTCTCATTTTATCTTGTAATCTAATTAAAGATTCTTTAGTAAATACATCGGATTTACCAACTTGTTTTTCCATACCATTTTTATTTTTACATTTAATTGGTACACCAACTATATGCAAATGTGGACTAGTTTCATCAAAGTGAATTATGGCATTAGCTACTTTAAAGTTAGGTACTAGTAATTCTAAATCATTAACTTGTTTTTTGTAGACTTTGGACATTTTCTTTTTAAATTCTTCATCTTTAGTATCCCAATATTCTTTATCTCCAAGTTCAATAATTATTTCACAAGCAAGATCCTTTTTCTCATTATTAGATACATTTTCAAAATAATTATCTATCATACGACTAGGTCTAGATTGTTTAGAATTATATTCAAGTCTAGCATCTTCAAATTCATTTAAATAAAGTTCTTTAACATCTTTAAGTGGAGAAGTAGTACCTTTAACAATTTCAATTAATTTTTGATTATTATCATATTTTCTATAATTATGTTTGTCTACTTTTGATAATTGTCTTATATTTTGTATAGCATTATTAGATAATGAAGAAGTACCACTTATATTATTTTTACTATTTTGTTTAGAAATGTTTTTTCTGTTTTTATCACTTCCTAAATGCAGAGAATAAGCAAGTTCACTCATATAATCACCTTCCTTTCTTTAAGAACATATTTTGTCATCCAAAATTGCTAACCCCCTAGGAATTTTGTACGTACCATACAAAATATCCTGTGGGCTAAGGTTTAACACCTTAGAATCCGTTTTACAATTTTTAATCTGCTATCGCCACTTTCATTTACTTTCGTAAACAAAACGTGCCACGCATATTAAAAATTTTCTTCAGTTACATTATCTGGTATTGTTTCAAATACATCTTTTATATTTACCTTTATATCATTAGGACTATTCTTTGTAGCAAACATTCCCATAGCTATCCAATTATTATTATCATTGTTGTTTTTTTGTAGAGGGAACATTCTTATAGGAACTTCATTTTTAAGTAATGGTCCTATATCTAATTTTTCAGTTTCTTTATAGAAAGTTCCTTTATAAAAATTAACTTCATAATATTCATTTAATCTATAAAAATGTTGCATCACTTCCTTAATAGGTAAATATTCACTATACCTTACATTTGTATCTATACATATCCAATTAAAATCATAAGTAAGTTTTCTTTTCTTATCAATATAACATTTGTTATATAATTCTTCAAAATCACTATAAAAAGTACTTCTAAAATTAACTTGTTTAATTATATACATATTATTTTTAAATTCTAATTCAATATCATCAATATATCTCATAACAATGTCTGCTTTAGTTTGTCTATCTAATAAATCCCAATTATCATTAAAAGCATAATAGGATATTGGAAGTTTTACTTTATTAATAAAGTCCATATCTCTTTTAAGTAATATATCTTCCATTGTAAAATTAAGTTGTTCAGTTTGTGAATTTTCTAAAATTTTAGAATTTATCATTTCAATTTGATTTTCAATTAATTTAGTTTCTTGTTTAAATTCTTCTTCAGTAAATAATTCATCAATATATGCTTTTCTAATTCTTTCTCTTTTATTATTTAAGGTTTTGAGTTCATTCTCTAATTCTATTTTAGGATTATCTACTTTTGATTTTAATACTGGCAAAAAGAATTCATTAACAACATTATCATATTCCAAAATATCAGCAAGTAAAGTTTTAATATTTTCTTCAATTTTATTTTCGTGAATATTATTTTTACAATTTTCACATCTATAATAGAAGTACCATTTATCAGATTTAATTTTATGACTAGCACCACCAGCAAGAATCCTACCACATTTAGGACATTTTAATTTTTGTAAGAAAATATAAGTCTGAGTTCTCATATAATTTTTTTGGTTTTTCTTCTTTTGTACTTGGCAACTTTCCCATAACTCTTTACTTACTATTGGTTCAACGACATCTTTATAATATGTTGGATGATTAGTTCTTTTACCATGAACATAATCTCCTTTATAAACCTCATTTGCTATAATTCTAAGTATTCCAGTATCACACCAATTTGTTTTATCTAATACTTTTTCTTCATTAAAAATAGTAGCAATATTATAATAAGATTTTCCTTCAAAATATAAATTATATATTCTTATTACAATATCTTTAGTAAGTGTATCTGGTACTAATTTTTTATCTATATGTTTATAACCTAGTGGTGCTCTAGCAGGAATATGTCCTTCTTTAATTGCTCCAGCAAGTCCTACTTTAGTTCTTTCACTAGTTCTTTCTATTTCATTTTGTGATACTGTTGTAAGTAGTCTAGCAACCATTTTACCACTTGAATTAGTTGTATTTATTTCTTCATTAGCACAATCTAGATAAGCATTATTTTCATCGAGAAATTTCATTATTCCTTCCATATCATAAACACTTCTAGTAAGTCTATCTAATTTAAGTACAACAATAGTATTACATTTCTTGTCCCTTATATCTTGTAATAGTTCTTCAAATGCAGGTCTATAATTGCCTGTTTTAGCACTTATTCCAGCATCTTTATATAATTTATATATTTCATAACCTTTATACTCACACATTGCTCTTAATCGTTTTTCTTGCTCTGGTAAACTAAATCCTTCACGTGCTTGATCTTCGGTTGATACTCTAATATATAAACCAGCAATTTTCTTTTCATCATTCATAAAGCTTCAACTCCTTCCTAAAAAAAGAGCCAATAGTATCTAGTAAAGTCTAAATACTACTGACTCCTCACAATATTCAATATTATATATTTTAAATTTATCTTTGCTTTTTATCATCGGTGTACCTCCATTTCTAGAGAATACCTCTTTCATTGGTTATATATAATATCATTTTTTTAAGATTTGTCAATTCCCTCCATAGGGAATATATAGTATTTAGATAGTTTTTAGATAAT
>CAYFQM010000007.1:0-21184 GCA_964345385.1 uncultured Clostridium sp. | reverse complement strand
AGTAAAGTCTAAATACTACTGACTCTTCAAAAAATATATAAATTTGTTTTCTTATGTATATATTTTACCATATATTTTCTTTTATTTCTAGCGTAGCATCTAGATTTAAATAGATTTTAAATAATCTTCTAATTCTGATAACTTAATCTTATTAGATAAATTCTCTATAAATATTTCATTAGAATAATTAAAAGTAAGAAATGTAGTATTATTAATAATAATTCTATGTGGTTCAATATAGGATAAATTAGTCTTATCAATTTTTCTAATACTTCCATTAATAATAGTAGGTTTTACTTTAGCAAAATCGCAAATAAATTTAAGTTTCTTTTTTAATGATTCATCTAATGTTATTTCTTCTTTAATAATATTTACCATAGTTTCCATCCTTTCTTTTCAAAGTAAGATAGTTTTTAAATACAAAAAAACTAATCCATTTCTAGATTAGTTATTTATCAAAACTCGAAAAGTTCGAGCAGATTTCACTATGGAGCAGATGATGGGAATCGAACCCACGTTATCAGCTTGGAAGGCTGAAGTTCTACCATTAAACTACATCTGCATCTTTTTTTATCTGCATTATTATTTTAACGAAAAACAGGGAATTTGTCAAGTAAATAGATTGTTTTTGTATATTTAAATCTTTACTATTTTGTTATATAATAATACTAGGAGAAATATTATGGATAGATATAATGAACTAGTTGAGTTATTAAATAGATATAATTATGAATATTATACACTAGATAAACCTACTGTGACTGATGCTGAGTATGATAGATTATCTCAAGAGATATATAAAATAGAAACCTTACATCCAGAATGGATAAGAAAAGATTCTCCATCTCAAAAAGTTGGAGGAGAAATAATATCTGAGTTTCAAAAAGTAACTCATAGCGTTCCTTTATTTAGTTTAGGAAATGTATTTAATGAAGAAGAAGTAAGGGTTTTTGATGAACGAGTATCTAAAGTATTTCTTAAGCATGAATATGTTTGTGAGCTTAAAATAGATGGTTTATCAGTTAGCCTTGAATATAGAGATGGTGAATTATATCAAGCATCTACTAGAGGTGATGGATCAGTCGGGGAAGACATAACTCACAATGTTAAAACTATTAAAAGTATTCCTTTAGTATTAAAAGAGAAAATAGATATTATAGTTCGTGGTGAAATATACATGACTAAAAAGATGTTTAATAAATTAAATGATGAAAGAAGTAAAGAAGGAAAACCTTTGTTTCAAAATCCTAGAAATGCAGCAGCAGGATCTATTAGACAACTTGATAGTAAAGTAGCAGCTAAAAGAAATTTAGATGCATTTTTGTATCATTATCCATTAACTCCATTTAAAACTCATGATGAGTCACTTAAATATTTAAAAAAGCTTGGATTTATTATTAATGATAATTATAAAGTGTGTAAAAATATAGATGAAGTATTAGATTATGTTGAAAAGTGGACTGATAAAAGAGATAGTCTTCCATATGAAATAGATGGAGTTGTTATTAAAGTAAATGATATATCAATGCAAAATGAATTGGGCTATACTGTTAAAGTTCCTAAATGGGCAGTTGCATATAAATTTCCAGCTTCTATTGTAGAAACTAAATTAAAAGATATAATTTTTACTGTAGGAAGAACTGGTCAAATAACTCCTAATGCTGTTTTAGAACCAGTAAAGGTAATGGGCTCTACTATTAGTAGAGCAACTCTTCATAATGCTGACTTTTGTATTGAAAAAGACATACGAATTAATGATTACGTGTATATATATAAGGCCGGAGATGTTATTCCAGCAGTATTAAAAGTTGATGAGAAAAGAAGGATAAATGATACTATTAAATTTAAAATGATAGATAAATGTCCTATGTGTGGTACTTCTCTTTCTAAAAAAGATGGTTTTGTTGATTATTTTTGTTTAAATAATAGTTGTCCTGCAAGGCAAATCGAGTCATTAATTCATTTTTGTTCAAGAGATGCAATGAATATTGAAGGATTAGGTGAAAAAATAATAGAAGACTTATATAATTATGGATATATAAAAAAATTTAGTGATATATATGTATTAAAAGAACATAAAGAAGAAATAAAAGAACTTGAAGGTTATGGTGATAGAAGCGTTACTTTATTACTTGAAAGTATTGAAAAATCAAAAAGTAATTCTTTAGAAAGATTATTGTTTGCTTTGGGT
Organism: uncultured Clostridium sp.; assembly: GCA_964345385.1. GTDB lineage: Bacteria > Bacillota_I > Bacilli_A > RF39 > UBA660 > CAG-1000. The sequence goes on along the minus strand of CAYFQM010000007.1, from coordinate 18,993 downwards.
ATTCCATCAGTAGGAATAAAAACTTCAAAATTATTATGTAAGCATTATCCTACTATTGATTTATTAATCAATGAAACAAAAGATAATTTAACTACTATTCATGATATAGGACCTATTATTGCAGATAACATTACATTATATTTTAGTGATACTAAAAATATAAATGAAATTAATGAGTTAAAAAAACATGGTTTAAATATGAAATATTTGGGGGCATCTGTAATAGAAGATGATAATTTTAATGGTTTAAGATTTGTAATAACGGGTACAATTAATAATTATAATAGAAATGATATAAAAAACTATATAGAAAATCGTGGTGGTTTTGTTAGTGATTCTGTAAGTAAAAACACTAATGTTGTTATTGTAGGAGATAATCCTGGAAGTAAAAAAGGAAAGGCAGAAAAGCTTAATATAGAAATTTGGGATGAAGAAAAATTATTATCTAAATTGCAAAAGTAGAAAAAAAATGTATATTGTAGTATAATAAATTATGCAAAAAGGAGAAAATATGGCGAAAAGGAATCGTAGTAATAAAATAATTAATTTTTTAGTAAGTATATTAGTTATATGCTTTATTCTAATTGGTTTTGGCTTTTACAGGTTTTTCTATGCAGGAAGCGGAACAAATAAATATGGAGACAGATTAAAAGGAATAGAAGATCATAAATTATCTTTGGTAGAAGAAGATATTAAAGAATATTATAAGGAAACCGAAACTATTAATAATATTAAAGTTAATGTGGTTGGTAAAATAATATATATTAATATAGAATTTAAAGAAGGAATTGGTTTAACTGAAGCTCAAGGTATTGCGATTAAATCATTAGAAGCTATTGAGGAAGATAATCTTAACTTTTATGATGTTCAATATTTAATAACACAAGAAGAAAAAGAAAAAGAATCTGATAGTGAAGAATCTACTGAAGAAGTATATAATGGTTTTCCTTGTTTTGGTTCTAAGAATGCAAATAGTAATGTGGTTATATGGAGTACAAAATAATGAAATCTAAAAATAAAAAAATAATATTGTTATTAATTAGTATTGTTGTATTTATAATTGCAATATTTTTAGCAGCAATATTATATATAAATAGTAATGTTAACAATTATACTTATAGTGAAAAAAATTGGATAACAGATAATAGGGATAATAAATATGATATTTATATTCAAACAGATTTACCAATTTTCTCATTAAATGGAAATGGAGTGTTTTTTGATTATATAAATGCTTTTAAACAAGATACTGGTTTATCATTTAATATTTCAACTACCGAAGAACAAAACTATAAATTAATTAATAAAAACTATATAGATAAAAATGATGTGGTTATATATAAAGATCATTATATAATTTTATCTTTAAATAATAGTTTGTTTACACTATCTGATTTAAATAATAAAGTTATTGGGGTGGTAGAAGAAGATAAAGAAAATATAAGTTATTATTTAACAAACTATAATGAAATAAAATATAAAACATATAAAAATTTTAATGATATAAAAATTGCTCTTGAAAATGGAGATATTAATTATGTTGCTGTTCCAATGTTAAAATATATTCATGAAATTATTAAAAATGAATATGATATTGTTTATCATTTAGATGGTTTGTATTCATATTATGTTTTAATGTTAGATACAAAGCATCCAGAACTAAGTGATATATTAACTAAGTTCTTTAATAAATGGTCTAACGTTAGTATGACAAAGTTAAACACTTATTTTTTAGATTTATATTATAATACTAATGAATATAGTGAACTTGAAAAAGAAAAAATTACTAATAATGATCTTTTAGTTGGTTATATATCTAATCTTCCATTTGAAGGTATGATAAGAAACTCTTTTACTGGCATTACAAATACATATTTAAGTAAGTTTTCAGATATTACAGGGGTAACATATAAATACATAGAATATGATAATATATCTGAATTAAGTAAAGCTTTAACACAAAAAGAAATAGATTTATCACTAAATTATTATAGTTTAGCAAATGATAATTATGATAATACTAGAATACTTGGTTCAACTGATTATGTAGTACTTGCAAATATAGATAATAATATAGTTATTAATTCTTTATATAGTTTATCTAATAATGAAATAATAATGCTTTCTAATATGAATTTAAAGTATAACATGGCAAGCAAGAACTTATTTGAAATTAAAGATTATAATAATGTTAAAACAATGTCTAAAAATATTAGTAAAGATTCAATTATAATAGTTGAAAAGGAAGTATATGATTATTATAAAGATTCATATTTTAAAAAATATAGTATTAGATATATGGATCAAGTTAAATTAAATAATTCATTTTTAGTTAATAAAGAAAATGATTCTTTTAATAGTTTATTTGATTTTTTCTTAAGTACTCAAAGTGCTAATGAAATTAAAAATGAAAGTGTTACTGAAGTAATATTTAAATTTAAAGATAATAAACTGGTTATGTTTATGATATCTAATATATTCTTTATAATTGTTGGAGTTATAGGAATTTTAATAATTTTATATGCATTTATTAAAAAGACTAGGGTTACTAAAAAGTTAAAAAAAGAAGATAAGTTATATTATTTTGATTCAATGACAAATCTAAAAAATAGAAACTTTTTAAATGATAATATTGGAGTATGGTCTAGTTCTAAAGTATATCCTCAAACTATTATAATTGTAGATATTAAAAATTTAAAACAATTAAATGATAGGAAAGGAAGAGAAAGTGGAGATAATCAAATTAAAGCTGTAGCAAATGCTTTAATTAAAACACAAAGAGATAATTCTGAAATCATTAGAACTGATGGTGATGAATTTATGATATATCTTGTAGGTTATGATGATAAGAAGATTAGTTCTTATATTCGTAAACTTACTAAAGAATTTAATGAAACTTTACCTGAAAAAGATTATGGTGTTAGAATTGGTTATGCCACAATTAAAAGTGAATTAACATCAGTTGATGATGCAATTGGTGAAGCTATATCTATGATTAAAAAGGAATAAAATGGAAAAATCAAAAGAAAAAATTAAATATATATCTGAGCTTTTATCTACTAAAGAATTAGGACTTTTACCAGGAGCTTTAGCGTATTCTTTGTTTTTTGCTATTATACCAGTACTATCAATTTTATTTTATTTTTCTACTAGTATAAATGTTTCTTTTGAATTTATAATGGATATTTTAAGAAAGATATTCCCAGAAAGTGGAGTTAAATTATTACAACCAGTATTAATTCAAGATTTTTCATTGTCTTCAGTAATTACTTTAGTTTGTGGGTTTTTTGTTGCGGTTAATGGTTTTAATTTAGTAATAATAGCAAGTAATGAAATATATAAGCTTGATAACTCTCCATTTATAAATAGAATGTTGAAAGCATTATTAATAACATTAATAATGCTAGTATTACTTGCTTTTATGTTAGTAGTTCCATTATTTGGAAATTCTATATTAAAAATAATATTAAGTTTTGGGACTATTTTTAAAGAAAAAGAAACCATTATTACGCTTATATTTAATATAGGTAAGATTCCGTTCTCATTATTAGTAATGTATATATTAGTAAAACTTATTTATTTTATTGCTCCAGATCAAAAAATGGTGTTTAAATCCGTTACAAAAGGATCTATATTTACAACTGTTTCTTGGTTAATAGTTTCTGCAATATTTTCATATTATATTAATAATATTGCTAGATTTGATTTAGTATATGGTAATTTAGCAAATATAATTATTATAATGTTATGGTTTTATACTCTTGCATATATTTTAATAGTAGGAATGGTTATTAATAAAGAAAACGTCGTTGATTCTATAGAAAAAACTAATGCTATAAAGCTTGAAGAAATAAGAAATAAAGTAAAAAACAGTAAATAAAAAGAGCTAATGCTCTAATTTAATATTTTAAACAATAATGTTCCAAATATAATACCAATAAAGATAGTTAATATTATTATAATTGGTATTATATTTTTTTTGTTATCCTGTTTTAATGTGTTAGGTATATTTGATATTTGATTGTTTTTATCACCATAATGATAATTATCGAAAAACGTCATTAATTGTATTTCTTCATCAGTTAAAGATATATTATTGATTGTTTTCATGCATAACTTTTCATATTCATCTTCAGTTATTAATCTAATACTAATTTTAGTAGTAGGACAATCATCAATGTCAATATTTTTGTTTTTAAATAAATTGTCTTTTTTAGTATATAAAGTATCTAATAGTTTTTTTTCTTCATTTGTAAGTTTAGAACTATTATTTAAAGTATTATTATAGGCAGGTATTATTTCTCCTGCTTTAGTAATTGTATTAAAAAACTCGTTAATATCAACACCATTTTTTCCGTTTTTTAACATTTGCCTATAAGTTTTGGAAACTATAGTAGGATTATTAATTTTAATAATAGTTTCTTTATCATCAATTATATATAATAAATATTGTTCTCCGTTAATATATATAAGAGGTATCAAAAGTTTTATTCTTGAAGTTAAAGTTAACCCTTCTTTTTCTTTTGTTTTTCTACTTTGCACATATTTTTTAACGGCATGTGAATCGCACTGTTTAATTATTTCTGGTATATTAGCTGCATTTAAAAGAGTCAAACCATCACAATTAAATGCAATTGTTTCAAAAGTAGTGCCTAGTTTATCTTTTAATTGTTTTATAAAATCAACTTCTGTATTAACTAAGGGGGAGTCAATGCGTATTTTATTTTTATTTGCAAATTCATTTGAGTAATATATTATTAATCCAAATTTTATATTAGATGCATATGGTATTATTCTGTTTCCATCATTAAATTTAATGTTTTTATTACAGGATATCTTGTCAAAAACTTTATCAAATATAAGTCTAATAATTTCGCCTTGAATGTTTTCAGTAGAAGTAAAATGATTATTATAATCATTTTTAATTAAAGTATCATTTAACAGTTCTTCTTTTTTTGAAGATGTTAAAAAATTATTATAATCATTAATAATTTGTTTTTTCATAGCACTTTCAAATTCACGTAATTTTTTTAATTGAAAAACATTCATTAATAATCCTTTCCACTATAGAACAAGTATATAATATTTTTATTTTAATTACAACTTTTTTTTGGATTGTGAATATGTTATAATAAATGTACTAATTAGATGGAGTGTTTTATGAAAGTTATTTTTATTAAGGATTTAAAAAATCAAGGAAAAAAAGATGACATAAAAGAAGTTAAAGATGGTTTTGCTCAATATTTAATAAAAGAAGGGTATGCAGTTAAATATACACCAAATAGTCATTTAATTTTAGAAAATGAAATTTTAGTTAGAAATCAACAAGAAGAAGAATTAATAAAAGAGTGCAATAGTATTAAAAAAGCTATTGAAAAATTAACATTAAAATTTAAAGTTAAAACTGGTGTTAATGATAAAGTTTTTGGAAGTATTTCTTCTAAACAAATAGAAGAAGAATTAAAACTAAATGGATTTAATATAGATAAAAAGAAAATTAAGATAGAAAATGATATTAATAGTTTAGGTATTCATAATGTTAAAGTTAATCTTCATAAAAAAGTTGAAGCAACATTAAAAATAGAATTAATTAATTAGGAGTTATTATGGCAAGAATGGAACCACAAAATTTAGATGCTGAAATGTCAGTATTAGGGTGTGCTTTTTTAGAAAAAAATGCGCTTGATAAAATTATAGATGAAGTTACTGATGATATGTTTTATAGCTCTCAAAATCAAGAGATTTTTAAGGTTATAAAGTCTTTGCATGTAAATAATATTCCTATTGATACTAAAACAGTATGTAATGAATTAGATAAAAGTAAATCATTATCTAAAGTTGGTGGAGTTGAGTATATTACAGAAATAATCAACTCAGTACCAAGTACTGCTAATTTGAGTTATTATATAAAAATTATATTTGATAAAGCTGTTTTAAGAAATATTATTAGTAAAACTACTGAAATTCAAGAAGCTTGTTATGATGAAAAAGATACAGTTGAAGATATAGTAGAAAATGCAGAAAAGGGAATTTTAAGTATTAGTAAAGATAAAATGGGTAAAGATATAAAAAAATTAAAAGATATTTTACCTATAGTACAAGAACAAATAGATAATATAGTTTCTAAGAAAACAGATTATATTGGTGTTAGAACTGGTTATAATATAATTGATAGATTAACAAGAGGGTTTGCACCAAGACAAGTTACAATTATAGCAGGAAGACCTGGTAGTGGTAAATCTGCTTTTGCATTAAATATTGCATTAAATGCATCTTTAAAAGATAATTTATCAGTTGCTTTTTTTTCACTTGAAATGGGTGAAGAAGAGATTGTTAAAAGAATGTATGGTTGTACTGGTAGAATTGATGGAGATGTAATTAAAACTGGTAAGTTTATTGCTTCTGATTGGAAAAGATGGAATGAAGCTACTTCTCAATTTGCTGATGCTAAATTTTATATTGATGATTCAGGTGGTATGAGTGTTCCTGAAATTAGAAGAAAAAAAAAAAAAAAAAAAAATTCAGATGAAGGTCTTGATTTAATTGTAATAGATTATTTACAATTACTATCTAGTTCAAATAAATATTTTGGACAAAGAGTACAAGAAGTTGGTGAAATAAGTAGGGATATTAAAAAGCTTGCTATGGAATTGGAAGTTCCTATTATTGCTTTAGCACAACTTTCTCGTAATGTTGAACAAAGATCTGAAAAAGACAGAAAACCAAAATTAAGTGATTTAAGAGATTCTGGTTCTATTGAACAAGATGCAGATATAGTTATTTTCTTACACAATAATGATTTTAATAGTTATGATAATCGTAAGAATATAAAAATGAATATAATTGTTGCTAAAAATAGAACTGGAAATATAGGAAGTGGAGATTTAATGTTTGAAACTAATACGGGTATATTTACTAATTATTCAGATGAGGAAAATAATGAAAACTAAAATAAATATCAAATATATATTAGTGGGAATTTTATTATGCACTTTGATTCTTTTTCTTTCTTTTGAATTTAAAGAGAAAAACTTTAAAGCTCATTCATATTATAGGGTATATTTATCAGGAAAAAATATCGGCTTAATTGAATCAAAAGAAAAACTTTATCAATTGATTGATAAAGAACAACTTAATATAAAAAAGAAATATAATGTAGATACAGTATATCCGCCAGAAGGTTTAGAAGTAAAAAAAGTAAATACTTATAAAACTAAATTAAAAAGTGAAAGAGAAATATATAATGAAATAAAAGATTTAGAACCGTTTACCATAGAAGGATATATGGTGAGGGTTTTTGGTGAGGATGATAAAAAAACTTTTTATATTTTAAATAAAGAAGATTTAGATATAGCTGTTAAAAATACAATAACATCATTTATCAAAAAAGAAGAGTATGAAAGTTATTTAAATGATACCCAAAAAGAGATTATTGAAGGTGGTACAGAGATTAGTGATATTTATTTTGATAGAGATATAACTATTAAAAAAGCATATATATCTACTGAAGAAGATATAATAACTAATGCAGATGATTTATCTAGATATTTTTTGTTTGGAACTATTAATTTAACTGAAAAATATAAAGTAAAAGAAAACGATACAATTGATACTATAGCATATAATAATGAATTAGGTGTATCTGATTTTTTAATTGCTAATCCAGAAATAGTAGGTGAAAATGCATTATTAGCAGTTGGACAAGAAGTAACAGTAAGTGCTATTTCACCAATAGCAAATATTGTTGCTGAAACATATGAGACTAAATATTTAGATGTAGGATATGATACTCAAATTGAATATGATAAGAGATTAAGTGCTGAAGAGATGTATGTTAAACAAGAAGGAATAAAAGGTTATTCTAAAGTAAGATACATGACTAAATATATGAATGGATTTATATTAAATAATGAGTTTGTCAGTGAAGAAGTTATAAGTGAACCAGTAGATAGAATAATTGTATATGGTGCTCATAATATTAGTTATGTAGGTTCTTCTACATATTGGGCATGGGCAACTAGTCAACCATATAGAATTTCTTCTTATTATGGATATAGAATACATCCAATTAGAGGATATGCACATTTTCATACTGGTATAGATATAACAGGTACTCGTTCTGATAATATATATGCAATTCAAGGTGGAAAAGTACTTGTTGCATCTTATGGACATAATGGTGGTAATGGAAATTATGTTAGAATTGATCATGGTAATGGTTATGTTTCAGATTATTTGCATTTAGCAAAAATAATTACTACAAAAGGAGCACAAGTAGAAAAAGGAGAGTTAATTGGTATAATGGGATGTACTGGTTCTTGTACAGGTAAACATTTACATTTAGGAGTATATAAAAATGGTTCATTAATGAACCCATTTCTACTTTATCAATAATAATATATGGAGTTAAAAATGATAAATAATGATTGGGATTTTATATTAAAAGATGTTTTTGAAAGTAAAGAATTTACTGATATAATGAATAAAGTTAATAATGAATATCAAAAATATAAATGCTACCCATTATATCATAATATTTTTAATTGTTTTAGGTTAACTTCTTATGAAAACACTAAAGTAGTTATATTAGGGCAAGATCCATATCATGGAGCTAACCAAGCTCATGGTTTAGCTTTTAGTGTACAGCTTGGAAATGAAATGCCACCAAGTTTAAGGAATATATTTAAGGAGTTATATAGTGATTTAAATATTAAAAATGAAACAACTGATTTAACTAAATGGGCTAAAGAAGGAGTTCTTTTATTAAATACGATATTAACAGTAAGGGAAAAAGAAGCGTTGTCTCATGAATATATTGGTTGGGGATATTTTATTGATAATATTTTAATAAAACTAAATAATAAAAAAGATCCAGTAGTATTTATATTATGGGGAAAAAAAGCACAAGAAAAAGAAAGGTTTATAACCAATAAAAAACATTTAATTATAAAATCTGCTCATCCAAGTCCATTTTCTGCTGATAGAGGTTTTTTTAATTCAAAACCATTTTCAAAAACAAATGATTTTTTAAATAAAAATAAAATAAAAGAAATAGATTTTAGACTATATTAGTCTTCATTTTCTATTTCTTTACCATCAATTAATATTTTAAGCTGATATTTATTGATTTTCGCTATTAAATTATATGGAAACTTTTTAATTAAATTATTATATTCTAGAGTATATTTGTTATGAAACGTTCTAAATGATATAATAAATAACTCGTTCTTTTTATAATCTTCTAACTCGTTTTTTAGTGTTTTATATCTTTTGTATTTAGAATTATCAAATAATATTTCAGTTATTTCTCTATAACATTTATTTAGCTTTTCTTCTGTTTTAAAGTCATCAATATCTTCTTCATCTATATTTTTAATGATTGTAAAAGTTTTACTATCAATATCCAGTTTTTCTTTAATTAAATCTATTAGTTTAACCATTATAATATACTTATTTTTAAGTTTTAAACTATAATGATTTTCCGAATCATTAATTTTAGTTAATAATAATTGTATTTGCCCATTAAATAATAAATACAATATTATCATGATTGATATAACAAATACTAATATTAATGAAATAAGTAAAACAATATTTAGTGTATTCATATTTCTCTCCTTTATCAATTATAGCAAATATATATTTATTTTTAAATACTTATTTATTTTCATTCTTATAAAGTTTATTATATTCTTTATTTCTATTTAATAATTCTCTATGAGAACCTTTATCAATATTTTTTCCGTTTTTTAAAATATATATTGGATTACAATTAATAATAGTTGATAATCTATGTGCGATAATTATAATTGTATAATCTGAAGAAATATGTTCGATAGTTTCTTGTATTTCTTTTTGAGTTGCATTAGGTTTTACTAATTTTAAATTGTCTTTAATACTCATATTAAATATATATGGGTTTTGTGTGATTATAGAAATATTTTTTCTAATTGTTTTTTCATCTAATTCATTAATATTTATCATCATAATTATCAACTTCATTTGATAATTCATTTAAACTATTTAACTTATTAGAAACTATGTTTTTAATATTATTTTTGAAGTTTAATAATTTAATATCTCTTATTCCTCTAATAACTTCATTTAATATACTATTTGTTTCTTCTTCTGCTTCTTTTTATGTAATTGTTTTTCATATATATTACCTTAATTAATAATTAAATTATGAAATCCATGCCCATAATTTAAGTTTATTAAATAATATAAATTCTTCACCAGATAAATAATATATTTTGTTATCATCAGAAGAATTATCATCAAGTATAAAGGTTTGTTTTAATTTAAAACACAAACTATAATAAATGTGATTTTGCTTAAAAAAATTATCGTGTGTATATACATCTTTTTTTAATATAATTAGTGGTTTAGCATCAGAGTATTTATTCAGTCTGATGCTTTCTTCTATAATAAAAACAATAAATATAAACATAATAGAAATCAAAATAATTAATAGCTTCTTTTTCATAATAACTCCTTAAATTAATTATAACATATTGTTTTTAAAATTTTATTAATTATTTATGTAGTTTTTTTGTATAAATATATTCTTCTATATGTATTTGATGTCCATAATCATTAATATCATCAATTTCTTTTAAATCGTTATACATTTTCATGAAAACCGTATTAAAAGGTGAATATCTACTACCTGAATTTCTAAATCTAATTGGTATGTGTCTTGGAGTGTGAAAGTCTTCGTCATATCCTTTAATACTAGCTTGTGTGTAAAACTCTATTAAGAATGAATTATGCTTTTCTAATTTTTCTTTTATATCAATAAATAAGTTTTGAAACAAACTAAATAATGCATAATTTTCTTTGGTTATACAAAAATTTTTACTAATGTTTTCACATTCGTCTGATTTTTTATTATCATTAATTGACTAATATAAATCACCATTACCACCAAAAGTAATAGACATAGATTTATCTTCTTCTATTAAAAATACATTTGTTCCAAATTCTGTTTCTTTTTTTATTATTTTCATAACATTAGTATTATAGTAGTTTAATTCATCTAATTTACAATGAAGATCATAAAATTCGTATGGTTTAGAAGGTGGATTGCCAAAGTGCATAAGAGCAGCTTTAGAATCAAAATATTCTTTTGTATATATTTTTTCGAATTTTGTCATAATTACATCAAGTTCTTTGTTATATTTTTTTGGGATTTCCTCATAATGTTTAAGATTTTGCGTTTTTAATTGAATGATTAATAATCTATAATATAAAGAATATTCGTAAAGCAGCATATCATCATTTAAAACATTATTACATTTGTTAATTTTATCTTCAATTTCTCTTGTTTTTAATTTGTTATTTAATTCATTTAAATCTTTAATTACAGCTTTAATATAATCCGCTGTCTGCTCTATATACATTGTATCCTCGTTGTTTTTAATAAAATAAATTATATTTATATTATATCATATTTATAATAATTTAAATAAAAAATGCGAGTAACTAGAATCGTTACTCGCTCAGGGGGTTTTGGTTGAAATACTTAATAAGAAAGTATTTCTAGCGTATCTCTACGCTAATTAAATTATAAACAATTAAGATTTTTTTGTCAATCATTTTGAATATTATTTACAACATCATATATTTCATTCCAAGAGGAAACTCTTTTAATATTTGTTTTAATATCATAATTATTTCTACCGTTAAATAAATAGCATTTATAATTATGTTTATGTATATCTTTTATAGTATCGTAATTATCATCAAAAAATATATCTATTTGTTCATTAATAATGTGATTTAATTTTCTTCCTGCGTTAGTAATTAATTTGTGATAAGAAATATTATGATTTTTTAAATATTCTTTTGTTATTTTTTCTGTATCACTAAATAATTTGTTGTTTCTTGCGGTTATAAAATATATAGTGTGCTTTTCTTTTATTAATAAATCTATTATTTCTTTTGCATTTTCATTTAATTTTACTTTATAAGCTATTTCATCCATATATTTTCTTAAAAAGTCATCGCATTCTTTTATACCTGTTAGATCTTTATACATTGTTTTTCTGTTTTTATACAAAAGATTGTTATATTCATTTTCATATTTTAAAATATATTCTAATAATAAATCAGTTGTTTTTGTTAGTGTATCATCTATATCAAAAGCTATTTTCATATTATAGTAACATTATCAAAATTATTAATATTTAATAATTCTCCTTCGTCTTTATTTAAATGAAATTCTAATGAACAGGTATCATCACTTTTAACAACTACATTATTTATAATACTTCCATTGTCACTTTTAACTGTTAATATATCAGTGGGTTTAACATTAAATTTAATTAAATCTTTATTACTAAAATGAATGTGATTTCTAGCGATAAAAGCTCCTTTATTAAACGATACTTTTCCTTTAGGACCTATTATAGTAAAGGGAAGAGTATTTTCTAATTTACCACTATCACTCCATACTTCATTTATATTAAGGACTTTAAAGTCTTTTTTTAATAATTCTAATTGATTATATTTTCTATAAGGCCCGACTATTCTAATATTTTCAAATGTTACATTATTTACTACTACTGAAACTGTTTCTTCACTAGCAAATTGTCCTAATTGTTTTAATGGCCTTTTTATAGTTAATTCATAATTTTCACCAAATATTATATTAGCAGTTTCTTTTGTAATATGAACATGATGATTACTAAGACCTACTTGAATTTTCATAATAATCCCTCCATAAACATTATATCTAAAATAAAAAATAAATAAAGTATTTTGTTTTGTATAATAATATAAATTATGTTATACTTAAAATGAATAAATATAGGAGGGTAACTATGGATGATTTTAAAGATTTAAAAGAGGAAAATAGTAATAAGAAAATAATTACTATCCTTATATTAGGAATAATTATAATATTAGGTATATGTGGTTATATACTTTTTAAAGATGATATTTTTAAAAAAGAAAAAATAGATATAGATGTAGAAGTAAAAGAAGAAAAGTTATGTAGTAAAGTTATTGAATTTAACAACAAAAATTATTTATGTAATTTTAATAAAGAAGAAAATGATTTTATATTAAAAATATATGATGATATGAATATTGTTTCTGTTATGAAACAATTAGATTATTTTAAAAATGAAGAAGTAAATGAAAATAAAGAAGAATATTGTAATAATGAAGAGGTTAATATGTATTTTCTTAAAGAAGAAGGAGAATATTTTTATTTTGCAACCTATTGGAAAACATCAGTACCAGCACAATATATAGTATATACTTTAAAAGATGGCAAATATTCTAAAGTAGTTGATTTGTCTAAATATTCAACTGGTAATTTTGTTGATCCAAATACCTTAAAAACAATAGAACCATATCAAATAAAAGATGGTAAAATATATGTTATAAATAATTCATTAATAGATAAAAATTATAAAGATGGTGAAGAAATGGAAGTTTCTTTATTAAAGGGAAAGTATATTATTATTTCTTCTAATAAAAATGTATATGTTGAACCATCAGAAATAAAATAACAATAGAGGTGAGTTGTGGCACAAGAAAAAAAACCATATTCAAGTCAAGGTGATTTAATAGATAAATATACAGTAGAAAGAGTAATATCTAATATAAACAAAATAACTAATGAAGATTTTGTGAGTATAATGAATACAATATATGAAGCTTCAAGAGATTGTACATCAGATGTTATATATTTTCCTGGCGCTAAAATGGATCTTCGTATAAAGGATATTGCAGACAAAATTGCAAATTATATTACAAAAACAGGGATGCAATGCCAAAAGATTTTAGAAGAAACTAGAAAGTTGTATGATATAGAATATAGTGAATATCAAAAACATCAACATTCTTCAAAAGCTCAAGAAAAATAAACTGTCAAAAACATTTATATTTTTAAAGTTTTGAAAGGTAATAATATAATAATGAATAAAAAAATACATTTAAAAGAACCAGAATTTTCAAATATTTTATCAGTAATAACTGCTGCTATGAATGATTTTGCTGAAGCAAAAGAAAAAATGGAAACGCAATTTAACAAGCTTGCTGAAGCTCGGCATATTTCCAGGTTAAGAAAAAATAATGTGGCTAAATATATTAAAGAAAATACAAAAAATTACAATGATATAATAGATAGTCATATAGCTTTAAATCAAGATGCCGTGCGAGCAATATTAAATATTAAACACTATAATTTACATGCACCAATTGCATTTTCTTATGATCCTATTGAACCAACAAGAGCTCCTCAATTGTCTTCGGACAATGATGCAAATTATGATGAAGAAAAGGCAGACAAATTTTTAAGAGGGAGTTTAGATAGTATTCTAAATCAAACGTATTCAAATAATAATCCTTTTTTTGATAAAGCAGAAGAAAATATTGAAGTAGTTGAATTTGATACTGAAATTGATTTAAATAAGGAGAAAGAAATATTATTAGATAAAGATGAGGATATTGAAACTGATTTTAATCAAGAAAAAACATCATCGTTAGTTAGTAATATTATTCCTAATAGTGAAAGTTTATATACACAATCTCAAAAAGCATTTGAAGAAGCAAAAGATAATTTAAAAGGACTTTTTGGAGATGAAAAGATACCAGTAGTTAACTTTGATACTATTGAGGCATATGATGAGTCAGAAAATTTGGTTATGCAAATAATAGACCCAACCATACCAAACATAATTGATATACCTGATGATGTTTCGGTTAATAACAAGAAGGACATTATAGGTAAAACAACAGGAGCTTTAGCAGGGGCCTTAGCAGTTGGTGCAGCTGTAGATGGTACTTATTTACATGTTAAAAATAAAAAAAAGAAAGAAAAATCAGAAGATGAAGATGGGTATGTATATGAATATGAATATGAGGATAATGATGATTTTTCTAAAAATTAAGAATTTTAGTTTAAATTAAACATTAATAATAAATCATATTTTTACAATAAGTTTACATTAATATTAAAATCAGTTGATTTTAATAAATATAATATATATAATTATAATAGGAGGTGTACATATGGCAGGAGGTAGAATACATGTAGATGAAGCATCACTTGCAAGATTAAGAGAAGCATTATCTACATCAGGTGAAGAATATAAAACACAATTAGTAAAACTTGAAAATTTAATTAACACAATTGTTAAAGGAGATATTCAAGGTGACCCAGCACAAGATTTATTACAAAAGTTTATGGCAAAAAAAGATATATTTGAAGCTATAGCTAGAATAATAGATGATGCTGAAAGTTATGTTGGAGTAAAGAAAACAAGCTTTACAGATTTAATATCTAATTTAGCTCAAGAAATGAAATAATTGTTTATAGGAGGAAAAAAATGAATGTTACAATAAGACCAGGTGCAGCAACAGCAGATGCTGAAAATATAGATACAATAGTTAATAGTATAAAACAAAATATGGAAAAATTAGATCAAGTATTTAGACGTGAAATTCCTGCTGGAATTGAAACAAGTTGGTCTGAATCACTATTACAAAGATGGTCAAGCACATATAAAAGTGAAATTCCAGCAACAATGGATGCAATGAGTTTAAGTGCTGTTAATTTAAGAAAGGCTGTACAAGAATTACTTAAATTTAGTAATCAAGAATAATATAAAATATACATTATATATAATGTATATTAAAGATTGTTACATAAGTAAAATTTTTAATATGTATTATACGAGGGAGGTATTATAAATGAGTATAACTTCTACAAGTCAATTAATAGCAAAAGAAAAAATAATAGGTGCATTAGAAAAAATAAAAAAAATTGTAGATACAAATTTTAATGATTATGCCAATGTAATGAAAAGACAAGCTGTTATATGTACCAAAAACACTTTGTCTTCAGATGGGGAAACTTTCGAAGAAAAATTAACGGATATAGAAGAGTATATAAGAAAAGCAGCGGAAAAAATAAAAGGTGAATGTAATTATATAGAAAAAGAAGTAAACGCTCAATATTCTAAAGAGTGGGCTCAATATCAGAAATATTTAGCCGAAGATTAAGAGAAAAAAATAGAAAAGAGGAAAAACAATATTATATTTAGAAAAGAGGAAAAAAGATAGGAGATAGACATATGGCTAGAGATGTTTGGAAAGATAAAGAAAAAGTTGTAGATGTAATATCTAATATTTCTAAAGCAAATAAAAATTTTATTGAAATAAAAGAAGATATTCAAAAACAGGTTAATATAATAAACAGAGCTAATGGTTTTGATAGAATTTCTCCTAATTTAGGCTTGGGAATTGCAAATGAATATGTTGATGATTTGGTATCAGAGGCAGACATAATATGTTCAAATATATCTACTTCAGCAGACCTTATTCATTATTTTGATATGGATGGTAGTGTTATGCCTTCTGCTACTTCTACTGAAGAACTAAAAGAACAAACTGGTGTTTTTTGGTCGACAGCTGGTATGGTAACGTCAAAACTATTTGAAGGTTTGTTTAAAGGAGGAGAAGATTTAGTTGACGGAGCGGCAACTTTGTTAGGAGGAATTACGGCTTGGTTTAAATTGGACTCTGTAACTAATGCAATAGCATCATTTGTAGAGAAAGATTGGGTAGGAGATGCAGCAGATAATTTTTATCAAAAACATGAAGCTTTTTTTGATAAAAGTGTCATTAAAGAAGACTCTAAGTTTGCGAAAGTTATAGAAGGTATTGGTTATACTGGTTCTTTTATTGTGGCAAGTAGTGTTTTTGGTGGAGGAACTATTGCAAACACAGTTTTATCTGGTGTAAGTAGTACGGGTAGAACAACAGAAAACGCCTTAATCGCAGGTTATGATTTTAAAACAGCAGCTGCTGAAGGGCGTAAAGCAGGTTTTCGAGATGCAGGCAAAGCTTTGGTTTTTGATCTTCTATTTCGATATGGACCTAAAGGTGCAGTTAAGAAAGTAAAGGATGAAATTTCAGGAGTGACAAAGAAAGTATTTGGAGGATCTGAGTACGTTAAAAAGGCTACTGGTGAAGTGGCTGACGATTTATTTAAAGCTAAAAACAATTTAGATGAATTGATAAAAAAAGTAGAAAATTCAAAAATTGACGCAAATAATTTAGGCAAAGCAGATTTAGTCAATACTACTGACGAATGGCTAGCAAATGCAAAAAAACTAAAAAGCAATATGACACAAGAATATGATGAATTATTAACCAAAATAAATGCTGGTACAGCAGAAGATATAACTAAGAAGTTTTTACATGATTCAACAAAATTTAAAAATAATTACTTAAAAGATACACTAAAAATGACAAAAAGTGGAGCAACAATAGTTGATGATGCGGCACAATTAACTTTAAAAGCAGCACAAAAAGATGTATTAAAAGCAGGAGAATTATATAATGAATTTTCAAAGCATGCAACCAATATTCCAAAATTAAATAACATAATGAAAACGGCAAAAAATAAGTTGGCAATAGCACAAAGTTCAGCAGATGATGCAGCGAAAGCATTAACGGAGGCTGTAAATAATGCAGGTCCTAAAATAGGATTTCAAAGAATGGCTACAACTATAAAAAATCCAGCCGCTGTAAAACCAGTTGTAGCTGTTGGTGTGGTTAATACGGTAAATAATTTTAAGAAAAATGTAGGAGATATTTCTGATTCATTGATTGATTTTGGTGATGATTCATATGTAGATACAGTAGGGGCTGGAGAAAACTCAGCAGAACCAACCCCTACTATCAATCCTGGTGGTGCTCCAGGTTACTCTGGATATCCTCCTACTGGTGGCGGAGGAGGATCAATGCCATCACCAACAAATATTGATCCACCATCTAGTTCAACTGATACTACAGTTAAACCTGATACAACTATTAATCCTAATACAACAACTGTTAAACCTAGTGATTTAGCTACAAGTGTTAATAAATATAATCCTAGTATTCCGTCATCTATAGGTGGAAGTGCTGGCGGTAGAGGAAGTGGTGGTCTTTCATCAGATATTCCAAATTATTTTGATGATTTTAAAGAAATAGATTTAGAAAAATTATATGGCAGTGAACCGGATCCTATAATGGTTGAGCCTGATATAATTGAGCCATATACTGATATAGTTGATATACCACCTGAAGTGATTGAGCCTGAAATAGTTATGCCTGATTCAGTACAACCAGATATAATTACTATTCCGGATGATGTACCAGTAGAAAAAACAACTGATGCTGGTAAGATATTAGGAGTTGCAGCAGGCACTGTAGCAGCTGCTGGAGCAGGTATTGGAGCATATTCATATATTAAAAATAAAAAAGATGAAGATTTTGATGAAGATGGATACGCTTATGAATATGAAGAAGAATCAGAAGATGATTCTGATGATAATGTAGGTTTTAACACTGTGGATAGTGTAGAAAATATATAATGGAGGGAAAAATGAAAGAAAGATTTTTACCAATAGGTAGTGTGGTACTTTTAAAGAATGCAAATAAGGCTTTAATGGTTACTGGGTTTTGTATAGTTCCAACTGGAACAGAGCTTACAAAAGAAGGTGAAAAAAAGCCAGAAATAAAAGTATATGATTATTGTGGATGTAGGTATCCAGAAGGTACAATGGACACTAATTTATTTCATGCATTTAATCATGACCAAATAGAAGAAATATTATTTACAGGTTATGAAACTGACAGTTCTAAAGAATTTATAAAAGCTTTAAATGATAATTATGATGACATTGTAAAGTCAATAAATAATCTTAAAGAAAGCGATAAATAATAATTAATAGTAAACACTTAATATTTTAAGTGTTTTTAATTATATAAATATGTAAAATAAAACTATAAAATAATTCTTTAAAACTTGACATAGGCTTAAATAAATGGTATATTTATAAGCGTTATGGAATGGGCGATTAGCTCAGTTGGTTAGAGCATCTGCCTTACAAGCAGGGGGTCATAGGTTCGAGTCCTATATCGCCCACCATTTGAAATGTGAAGATGAAAAGTAGCGAAAAGTGGCTGAGAGATCAGCTTTTGTTGATT
>CAYFQM010000006.1:7244-31011 GCA_964345385.1 uncultured Clostridium sp. | reverse complement strand
GTCACAAGCCACAACACTAGATTTAAGTGGTTTTGATACAAGTAAAGTAACTGATATGATATGGATGTTCGGCAATTCAAAAGCAACAGTAGGTTATGCAAGGACTCAAGATGATGCCGATAAGTTTAATGCAAGTAGTGGTAAACCAGGTGCTTTGAATTTTATAGTTAAATAGTAATAATATTAGATGTAAAAGGGATTTGTTTTGACTTCACAAATCTCTTTTTTTTTGATATTATATTGTTAGAATATTAGGGAGAGTGTATGGATACTATAAAAATTATAACTGATGAAAGAGTGTTTAATGTTAGTAGGTTTACTACAGTAGAAGATTTTTTAAGATCTTATTGTGATGAATCTGTTATTGGTTTAATGGTAGATGGAAAAGCAGTACATACTGATTATGAATTTGTTGAAGATTCTAAAGTTAAATATTTAACATTAAATGATAGGACTGGTCTTAAAATATATATTAAAGGTTTAGAGTTTTTATTTTTATTGGCTGTTCATGAAGTATTTGGTGATTCTTCTAAAGCTGCAATTAAATATTCAATTGATAAGTCTCTTTATTGTGAGATAAATATTGGTAGAGATTTAAATGAAAAAGATATTGAAGAGTTAAAGAATAGTATGAATAGACTTGCTAAAGAAGACATACCTTTTAAAAAAGTGAGTTCTTCTAGGTCTGATGCGATTAAATATTTTAATAAAAGAGGGGAACCTGAAAAAAGTTTAAATTATAAATATATGTATGCTGATTCTGTTACTTTATATAAAGCTAAAGGATTATATAATTATTTTTATTATGTTATGCCTCTTTCTACTGCATCAGTTAGTAAGTTTGAACTTACTTTAGTAGGAGATAATGGAGTAGTGCTTAGTTATCCAATTGGGGACGATATTCCAAAATATAATGATAGTCCACTGGTTTTAAGTTCTTTTAAAACAAGTGAACAAAAGCTGCAAAAAATGGATATTTTATATGCATCTGATATAAATAAAAAAGTAGTTGATGGCTCTATTAGAGATTATATTCAAATGATAGAAAAGTTATATGCAGATGATTTAGATAAAATAGCAAATAAGATAGCAAATAATAGAAAAATAAAAGCTATATTTATAGCAGGTCCTTCTTCATCGGGTAAAACCACATCTTCTAAAAGACTTGCTTTATCATTAAAATCAAACGGAATAGATTCATTTTTAATATCAACAGATGATTATTTTTTAGAAAGAGAAGAGACTCCTAAAGATAAAAATGGTAATTATGATTTTGAAACTATTGAAGCTATTGATGTAAAATTATTTTCTGATCATTTAAGAAAACTATTAAATGGAGAAGAAGTGGTAATGCCAACATTTAATTTTATAACAGGAAAAAAAGAATTCAAATCAAAACCTACTATGTTAAAGCCTAATCAAATTCTTATTGTTGAAGGGCTTCATGCGATTAATGAAAAAATTAATGGTAAAATACCACATGAAAATAAAGTTAAAATATACTTATCTCCATTTACACCAGTAGGGTTAGACAGACATAATCATATTTCAACAACCGACTTAAGATTTGTTAGAAGACTCGTTAGAGATTATAATACACGTGGATATAGTGCTTTTGATACTTTGAAAAAATGGAAGGAAATGAGACCTAGTGAAGAGAAAAATGTTTATCCTTATCAAAGAAGCGCAGATTATATTTTAAATACTTCGTTAGCATATGAAATTGGTGTTTTAAAAACATATGCTGTTCCACTTTTATATTCAGTTGAAAGTGATAGTGAATATTATGAAGAAGCAAAAAGAATATTAATATTTTTACAAGGATTTATAAATGTAACTAGTAAATATGTTCCAAATACTAGTATATTAAGAGAGTTTATTGGCGATTCATTTTTTGAATAGAAAGGAAAAAATATGTTAAAAGTTGCGATTAATGGTTTTGGTAGAATAGGAAGAATAGCTTTAAGATTACTTGAAAATGATAAAGATTTAGATGTGGTTGCTATTAATAATAGAACTCCAGGTAATGAACAATTAGCTTATTTATATAAGTATGATACTGCTCATAGAACTATTAAATCTAAAGTTAATTATGATGAAGAAGGTATAATAGTTGGAACGAAACATATTAAAACTTATGCATTAGAAGATCCTTCACTGTTGCCTTGGAAAGAGTTGGATATTGATATAGTTTTAGAATGTACTGGAGTATTTACTTCAAGTGAAAAGTGTCAAGCACATATTGATGCTGGAGCTAAACATGTAATAATTAGTGCACCAGCAAAAGATGATGTTACTAAAACTATAGTGTATGGTGTTAATGAAAAAGAATTATCTAAAAAGGATAAAATAATAAGTGCTGCTAGTTGTACAACAAATTGCCTTGCACCAGTGTTGAAATTATTAGATGATAAGTATGGAGTTAAAAAAGGTTTTATGAGTACAATTCATGCTATGACAAACGATCAAGAAACTCTTGATATATCACATAAAAAAGGAATATATACTAGGCGCGGAAGAAGTGCTTCACAAAATATTATTCCTACTTCTACTGGTGCAGCTTCACAAATTGGCAAAGTAATTCCTCATTTAAATGGTAAGTTAGATGGTATCGCATATAGAGTTCCGGTTTGTGATGGTAGTGTAGTGGATTTGGTTGTTGAATTGAATAAAAAGGTTACAGTTGAAGAAGTAAATAATATGTTTATGTCAAATCAAAATAAAACTATTAGATATACAACTGATCCAATAGTTAGTTCTGATATAATAGGAGTAGAGTATGGAGCAACAGTAGATGGGCTTCTTACAAATATTATTGAAGAAGGTGGAAAACAATTACTAAAAGTTGTGGCTTGGTATGATAATGAAATGGGTTATACAGCTCAAATGTTAAAAACAGCAAAACTATTTAAATAACAAAAAAAATACACACAAATTTAATTATTTGTGTGTTTTTATATATTTTATTGCTGTTTCTAAATCACTAAAGTGTACTTTTTCTTTACCAATTATTTGATAGTCTTCATGTCCTTTACCTAATAATAGTAAAGTGTCATTTTCAGTAAGCATATTAATGCCATAATTAATAGCTTTTTCTCTATCACTTATTACAATATAATTATCGGTTGTCAAATTTGTTGTTATATCATTTAGTATTTCTTCTGATTTTTCAGTTCGTGGGTTATCATCTGTAAATATTGTAAAGTCACTTAAAGATGTTGAAATATCTCCCATAATTGGCCTTTTTGTTTTGTCTCTATCCCCACCACATCCAAAAATAGTTATTATTTTCCCTTTACTAAATTCTTTTGCATTATTTATAACATTTAAAATAGCATCTGGTGTATGAGCGTAATCTATAAATATACTGTTTGTCTTATATTTTATCATATGCATTCTTCCAGGTGGATGAGATAGTTTATCAATATATGGTAAAATATCGTTCATTTTTATACTAAGTCCATTTAATAATAATATTGTTGAAACCAAATTATAAACATTAAATTTTCCTATTAAATCTGTTTCTATTAAATAATCATTATCTTTATAATTTAAATTAAATGTTGTTTTTTGATTAGTTAATACAACATTACTTATTGAAGCATCTGCATTAGTTCCAAAGGTAATATTATTGTTTTCTTTTAACATAAAGTGTTTATAATATTTATCATCTTTATTAATTATAGCTATTTTTTTATTCCTTGTTTTTTTAAATAAGTTTAGTTTTGATTCTAAATAATTATCCATAGTTTTATGAAAATCTAAATGGTCTTGTGTAAGATTAGTAAATAATACTTCGTCAAAAGAAAGCCCATATATCCTATCTCTTGCTAAAGCAATAGAGCTTACTTCCATTACCATATATTTACACTTATATTCACTTGCTTTTAACATAAGTGTATATAATAAATCAACATCTGGAGTAGTGTTGTTTAAAACTATGTTTTCATCTGGACACAAGAAACCTAAAGTACCTAAATAAGCAGTTTTTTTACCCATTTTATTTAGTATGTCATATGTTAAATAAGCTGTTGTTGTTTTTCCATTAGTGCCTGTTATTCCAATTAAAGTAATATCTTTAAAATATTTATAATAATTATTAAATAAATACTCATTAAAATATTTAATAGTGTCTTTTACTATCATTGTTTCAACATCATATGAGCCTTTTTCACATATGATTTTAGTAGCTCCATTTTCAATTGCATTTTCTATAAAATCATGTCCATCTCTTTCAATATTTTTTAAAGCAATAAATGTATCACCTTTTTTAACTTTTCTTGAATCACTTTTTAACTCTATTTCCATATTAGTTCTCCTAATAGTATTATATGATTAATATAGCAAGATTTCAACATTTATGTTATAATATGAAACTATATAAATGTTGTAGGAGGAAGAAATGCCAATAAATATATAAAAGACAAAAGAGGTATTTAATTCATATGTTGATTCATGTAAAGAAGATTTAAGACACGTGTCTTATTTTGGTGAGGACGATAAAGTATTAGGAAGAAACAAAAAAAACAAAATATGTCAAAAATGGTGATTTTGGTGGTTTTGATGAATTGTTTTCTGATAAAGATGCGATTAGATTGCATAGAACAAAAATGATGGATTCAAAATTAATGCATACTGCTGATGTAGAAGAGGGAGTAATAAAATCTGCTAAAAAACATTTTTTAGAAGAACCTTTAAAAGAAGCAGAGCAAACTAATAGTATTTACACTAGAAAGTTAATAAAATAATAGTCATTTATGGTTTATAAAACTAAAAGTTAATTATAATATTTATAGTTAACTTTTTTTGTGGCATTTTCATATATTTTTTAGTATAATAAATATATGAAAATTAATATAAAGAAGTTTAAAAAGAATATATTGTTTTTTTTATGTAGTACACTTGTTTTACTACTAGTTTTACTTTTATCTATTTTTTTTGAAAAGGATTACACATTAGAAGAAGAAGAGTTAAGTGATGATAAAATTAGTTTTAATAAACTAGTTATTAATGAAATAATGACTTCTAATAGAGGAGTAATTGTTGATGAAAAAGGTAATTTATATGATTATCTTGAGATATATAATGGTAATAATAAAACTATTAATTTAAAAGGTTATGGACTTTCTGATGAAGCTAATAGAATTAAATATACTTTCCCTTCAATAGAGCTTAAATCTAAAGAATATGTAGTTGTATATTTAAGCGGTAATAATGATACTGATATGCATGCAGCGTTTAGATTAAAAAGTAAAGGTGGAGAGATAGTCACTTTATTTAAACCTAACGGTAAAATAGTTGACTCTGTTAAAACTGTTGCGATGAAAAAAAACAGTGTTATGGCAAGAAACGCTAATGGAAAATGGGTTATTCAATCAAGTGCAACTCCTGGATTTGAAAATAATAAAGAGGGATATAAAAAGTTTGTTGAAAGTAGAAAATCTACTTTAGAAAAAACAGTTGTTATTAATGAAGTTCTTCCTAATAATAAGGGACTATTTAAAAATAAGATGTATGGTGAATATAGTGGTTTTATAGAACTTAAAAATATATCTGATAAAACTATTAATATTAATGGATATAGTATTTCTAATACATTTGATCGTTTATATAGGTTTCAACTTCCTAATATTGATTTAAAAGAAGGTGAAATAGTTCTTATTTATACGTCTAATAGGAATGTAATTGATGAAGAAATACATGCTTCATTTAAGTTATATAATACTGCTGGGGCAGTTGTTCTAAGTGATAATAATGGAATTATTATAGATAGCGTTGAATATGAAGATCTTACTGGAGGTAATGCTTTAGTTAGAGTAAAAAATGGTTATGTAAAAAGCGGTAGTATAAGTCCTGGATTTGAAAATAGTGATACGGGTATTAAAGCTTTTGAAAAAGAGTTTTTAAAGAAGCCAGATACTTTAATAATAAATGAAGTGATGAACAGTAATTATTCATATATGCCTCAAAATCAAGGCAATTATTATGATTGGATAGAGCTATATAATAATTCTAATAATGAGATTAATCTTAAAGATTATTGTCTTACTAATAATACTGATACTATGTGTAAAAGTAAACTTCCAGATGTTAAGTTAAAAAGTAATGAATATTATATATTAATTGCTTCTGGAAATAGTAATTTATCTAATAATAGTTATACACATATTAATTTTAAAATAAGTGAGACAGAAAGTATATTTCTTACCTCGTCTGATAAAGTTGTTGATTCAATGCATGTTCATAATATTCCGATTGATTATTCTTATGGAAGAAGTGGTAGTTACGGGTTTTATTATTTTTCTAAACCTACACCCGGTAGCGCCAATAAAGATGGCGTTATGAATGTATCGTTTGATGTAAAACCATCTAAACAAGCAGGAATTTATAAAGAAGCTATCGAAGTAGAATTAATTGGAAATGGCACGATATATTATACTCTTGATGGATCAACACCTAATACTTATTCACATATATACAGTAGTCCTCTTAAGATTGAGAGTACTACTGTTTTAAAAAGTAGAAGTTATGAAGAAGGGATGCTACCATCTAAAACAACAACTGCTACATATTTAATTAATCCTGAGCATAAATTAAATATTATTTCTATAAGTATTAGTCCAGCTGATTTAAAAAACTTACATAATAATGCATGGGTTGAAAAACATTCAAAACCTTGTCATCTTGAATATTTTGATAAAGAGGGATCTGGTTTTAGTATTCCTGGAGCATTAAAATTGTTTGGTGGTGCTACAAGAGGGCATCCTAAAAAAAGTTATGAAGTTAAATTTAAAAAAGCTTATGGTAAAGGGTCGTTAGAATATAAAGTATTTAAAAATGTGGATTCTAATATTTTTAACTCATTAGTATTTAGAACTGGTTCACAAGATGAAATGGGAACTGCTTCTCAAAAAACGTTAATTAGAGATATTGTAGGAACAGCATTAGTAAGAGAATATACAAGCGTTGATGTTCAAGACTACGTACCAGTTGCATTATATTTAAATGGTTCTTATTGGGGATTATATTTTATAAGAGAAAAAGTAGATGAATCATTTGTAGCAAATCATCATAATGTTAATGCAACTAAATATAATACAGATCTTTTAAGAATAGATAATCAAGTTAAAAGTGGTAGTACAAAAAAATATAACCAACTACTAAGTTATATTGCACGAAATAATATGTCTAATAGTAAGCATTATGATTATGTTAAAACTCAAATTAATATAGAAAATTTTTGTGATTTATGGATTGCTGAAACATGGACTGCAAATAATGATATAGTGAACCTTAGATTTTTTTCTCATCCTGATATAGATAATGGCAAATGGCACTATATATTTTATGATCTTGATTTTGCGTTTTACAATGTAAATAAAAATTATTATGAGTTTAGTACTAACCCTTCTGGTATGACAGTTAATCGTTATAGTACATTTTTATTAAGAAATCTAATGAAAAATAAAGAATTTAGACAAACTTATTTAGAAAGACTTTCATATAATATGAAAAATACATGGAAAGAAGAAATAGTACTTAAAAAAATAGATGATGTTATTGCTGAAATAGGAGAAGATGAGATAAAAAGAAATTTAAAAAGGTGGAATATGTCTTATCCAAAGTGGCAAGTAAGTGTTGCAAAACTTAAACAATATGTAAGAAACAGAGGAAAGTATATGAAGACTCATGCTAAAAGCTATTTTGGATTAAGTAATAAAGAATATAAAAAGTATTTTGGTGATGTATAATGAAATATAGACATGAAATAAAATTTAAAATATCAAATAGAGCTTCAAAAGCATTAAAACATAAACTATCTTTATTTATGGATAAGGATAAAAATGCATGCTACAAAGATGGATCTTATAGTATTAAAAGTTTGTATTTTGATGATATTGATTCTTCTTCATATTATGAAAAAATAGATGGAGTGCTATATAGAAAAAAATATAGAATTAGAATATATAATGATGATGATAGTTTTATTAGATTAGAAAAGAAAATGAAACATAATAATATGACTGCTAAGCAGCAAGTATTGATTTCAAAAGAAATCTATAGTAAAATATTAGAAGGTAATATAAATGATATAAATACTGATGGAAACAAGTTATTAGAGGAGTTTATTAACAATATGAAGTTTAATCATTTAATACCTACAATAATTGTAAAGTATCATAGAACTGCATTTACTTATCCAGTAAGTAATGTAAGAATTACATTTGATTCTGGTATAAAAAGTTCATTATATAATTATGATTTATTTGATGAAAATGTTCCTATGTATGATGTTGAAGAAAAAGATAAACAAGTATTGGAAGTAAAGTTTGATGAAGTATTACCACTTCATATTGCAAATATATTAAGTGATATTCCTTCTTGTAGAGAAGCTGTATCTAAGTTTGCGATATGTAGAAGTATAAAGTAAAGGAGAAAATATGGAAATATTAAGTGTTCAAAGTGTTATTAAAAAATCTGTTTTAAATACTTTTAATACACAGATCAGTTCAACAGATATGCTATTATCATTAATAATAGCGTTTGGTTTAGCATTATTTATAGTATATGTTTATAGAAAAACATTTACTGGGGTTGTTTATAACAAATCATTTGCTTTATGTATAATAATGCTTTCAATGGTAACCGCAATGATTATTAGAACAATTAGTTCTAATATAGCATTAAGTTTAGGTATGGTTGGTGCTTTATCTATTGTTAGATTTAGAACTGCTGTTAAAGATCCGGTAGATACAGGTTTTATGTTCTATGCTATATCTGCAGGTATTATGACAGGTGCAGGAATGTATCTTCCGGCAATAATAGCTACAATCATAATTGGAATGTGTTATTTTGGGGCGTATCTTATGGGCTTTAGAGTTTCAAATAGGTATTTATTAATATTAAAATATAATTCAAAAGCACATGATGATGTAGTAAAAAAATTAAAATTAATTAGAAAGTATAAAATAAGAAGTAAATCAATATATGATAATAATGTAGAATTATCTTTAGAAGTAGATATAAAAGAGGGTGGAAAAACTGGAGTATCTACTAGTATAGTTGATCAATTTGAAAATATTAATGGAATAATTAATGCGAGTTTGATTGCTTATCAAAACGATTTTGGAGATTAATTATGCATATTAAAAGAATCAAAGTAACAAATGTATTAGTATTTATTAATATAATAGTAATACTAGTTATTATGAGTTTTTATTTAACAAGAATGGTTAAATTTTATTTAAAAGAGAATAAAGACGTAACTATAAAAAATCGAATATCTCTTTTTGAACATATTAAATCAAAAGAAAGTTATGTTAATTTAACTAATGGTTTAGTATATGATGAAGATTCTAAATTATATATATATAAGGGAAATGTGGAAAATAATTATATTAAATATTCAGGAATACTATATAGAATTTTATCAACTGATCCTGAAAATAATATAAGAATAGTAACTGATAAATCAGTTACTTTATTATATCCGGGTCTTAATAGAGGGTTTAAAGATTCATATATTAATAAATGGTTAAATATAGATAAAGATGGAAATTATGGAGTTTATGAAAAAAACATGTATAGTGCATCACTTTTAAATAATACATTTACTTGTGAAGATGAAATTAATGATATAGAAGAAATAACATGTAATGAATATAATAATGCTTATAAAATTAATTTATTATCTTTACATGATTATAATATTGCTTTAGGAGAAGATGGTTTTTTGAATAATTCTGAAAATTATGTATTAAATACTACATCAAAAGATGGTATTTATTATGTTGATAAAACCGGAGAGATTGGAGTGGATAGCACACCTAAAGCAATGGGTATAAGACCTGTAATTACAATTAATGGAGAAGCTATTCTTATAGAAGGTGATGGTAGCAAGAGCTTCCCGTATATAGTTGAAAGTCACAGTATATATAAACTTAAGGATGCTTATGTAGGGGAATATGTATTAATAAATAAAGAATTATTTAGAATAATTAATATAGAGGATGGAAAAATTTTAATTGCTTCAAATAATTTAGTGAAAGATGAAAACAATGAAAGTGTTAAAGTAACATATAAAAATATAGATAAGGCGCTTACTAATATTTCAAATACTTTAAAAGAAGACTTTATTTTAAATGGAGAATTTTATATTGGTAAATATACTTATAAAAGTCAAGATTATAGTTTAAGGTTTAGTAATAAAAAAGAGTCTAAAGTTGGACTTTTATCACTTGGAGATTTGTTTATAAACGATGTTAATGATACATGGCTTTATAACAAACCTTATGAAAATGATTTATATTTTTCTATTGATAATAATGGTAATGTTTATAAAGATTTATCTACTTCAGTTCACGGAATTAGATATGCGTTTTATGTAGATTCAAATACAAATATTTCTAAGGGAGAGGGCACAGAAGAAAGTCCCTATGAATTGGTTTTAAGTAAAGAGGAGCAGTAAATGGATATAGAATATAAAAATCCAACTATATATTTAGTATGTGGAAAAGCTAAACATGGAAAGGATACTTTTTCAAATTATTTAAAGGGTATATATGAAAAGCATAATGAAAAAGCTATAATTACACAATATTCTAAATATATAAAATATTATGCAAGAGAAATGACTGGCTGGGATTTAAGTGAAGAAACTAAACCAAGAGATTTATTACAAAAATTAGGAACTGATGTAATTAGGATGGAATTAAAAAAAGAAGAGATGTTTATCAATAGAATGATAGATGATATTGAAATATTTAGTATGTTTTATAATGCTATTATAATTAGTGATGTTAGATTTGAAAAAGAAATACTTCATATTACTAGAAAGTTTAATAACGCTGTAGTTATTCATATTGATAGGATTAATTTTGATAATGGGTTAACAGAAGAACAAAAAAAGCATCCTACTGAAACAGGATTAGATAATTTTAGTGATTATGATTATAAAATTAAAAATACAACTTTAGAAAAATTAAAAAAAGATGCTTTAAAAATATATAATAAAGAATCTAAGGAGAAATAAAAGTGAAATATATTACTGATGTAGATGTTAAAGGTAAAAGAGTTCTTGTAAGAGTTGATTATAATGTTGAAATAGAAAATGATAGTGTTATAGACAGCTCTAGAATAGTAGCAAGTCTTGATACAATTAGTTATTTAATTAAAAATAATGCAAAAATAATATTGTTATCTCATTTAAAAAGGATAACAACTGAAGAAGATAAAGAAAAATACTCTCTAGAGCCAGTAGCCAAAGAATTATCTAAGTTAGTTGATACAAAAGTGTTTTTTGTACCTAAAACAAGAGGAAAAGAAGTAGAGGTAGCTGTTAATAATTTAAAAAACAAAGAAATTTTATTAATAGAAAACACTAGATTTGAAGATTATCCAGATGAGTTAGAGTCTTCTTGTAATAGTGAATTATCAAAATATTGGTCATCATTAGCAGATATATTTGTCTTAGATGCGTTTGCTTCTAGTCATAGAGCACATGCTTCAACTTATGGAATTAGTGATTTTATTCCATCTTATGCAGGTATGTTAGTTTTTAAAGAAAAACAAATATTAGATAGAGCTTTAGAAAGTGACAATTTTACATTAATAATGGGTGGAGTAAAAGTTAAAGATAAAATAGGAACTATTGATAACTTAATAACAAAGGCAGATAAAATATTATTGGGAGGTGTTTTGTGTTTTACATTTTTAAAAGCTAATAATATAAACATAGGCTCAAGTCCATATGAAAAAGAATACATTAATTATGCTAGAGAACTTTTAAACAAGTATCATAATAAAATAATTTTACCAATAGATTTAGTAACATCTATGGGAGTAAGAAACATACATGATTTAACGGAAGAAGATGTGGGATATGATATAGGACCTGCGACAATAGAAATATTTATTAATAATTTGAAGAATTCAAAACTAGTTTTATGGAATGGTCCTTTAGGAAAATATGAAGAAGAAGATTATGAATATGGAACTAGAAAAATACTACAGTATTTACAAAAGGAAAAATTAAATGAAACTATTTTAGCAGGTGGAGATATACTTACAGCTAGTACTAAGTTAAGCGTTCCAATGAAACATATTTCTACAGGAGGGGGAGCCTCATTAGAATATTTATCAGGAGTGAAATTTAAAACATTTGATAATTTAAAATAATGCATAATCTGCATTTTTTAATTTGTAGATAACAATTAAAAATAATGTCTTCTATTTCTATTTTTTATAATTTATGTTAGAATTATGAAAAGGGAAAAATATGAAAAAAATATTATTATTAATATTAGATGGGTTTGGTATTAGAGAAGAAGAAAATGGAAATGCAATTAAAATGTCTAATTTACCAAATCTTAATAAAATAATGAATACATATTCAGTTGCTCATTTAAATGCATCTGGGTCTTTTGTAGGTCTTCCTGATGAGTTTAATGGAAATTGTGAAGTTGGACATCAAACAATTGGTATGGGAAGAATTATTGAACAGCCTGCTAAAATAATAAACAATTATATTAAAGATAAATCTTTTTTTGAAAATGACATATTATTAAATTTAATTGATTATATTACAAGTAATAATGGATCTCTACATATAATAGGTCTTGT
The DNA here is from genome assembly GCA_964345385.1 of uncultured Clostridium sp. Classification (GTDB taxonomy): domain Bacteria; phylum Bacillota_I; class Bacilli_A; order RF39; family UBA660; genus CAG-1000. The sequence goes on along the minus strand of CAYFQM010000006.1, from coordinate 18,390 downwards.
TTCTGATTCTGGAGTACATTCTTGTTTAGATCATATTTATGCTAGTGTAGCACTTGCTAAAATAAAAAAAGTGGAAAGAGTTTTTTTTCATTTTATTACAGATGGTAAAGATACTAATCCATATTTAGCGAAAACTTTAATAAATGAATTTATGAAAAAAATAGAAAAGTTTAATAACGCTTATATTGGTACTGTTTGTGGTAGGTATTATGCTATGGATAGAGATGGTAATTATGACAGAGTAAAAAAAGCATATGATGCAATTATATATAATATGGGAAATACATTTAGTGATATTAATAGGTGTTTAGATTTACATAAAAAGAATGATATATCTGATGAATATGTTAACCCCAGTATAATTACTAAAGGAAGCCAGATTAGAGAAGGTGATGGAGTTTTATTTGTTAATTTTACGCCTAATGATGAATTAACTGATGCAATATCTAATCCTAATTTCAATATATTTAACATAAAAAAATTTAATAATATAAGATTTGCATCATTATATCAAATAAACGAAAACGTAGAACCTGCTTTTACTAAAGAACCTTACTTAAATTCTTTTGGTCATTATTTATCATCATTAGAATATAAACAAGCTAGAATAGCAGAAACGGTTAAATTTCCTTATGTTACATATTATTTTGATGGATGTGAAGATTTAGAAGATAAAAACTTATATAAAATAGAAGTGCCTTCTCAAAGGGCTCTTAGATATGATACTAAGCCAGAGATGAGTGCGTTTGATATTACTAAAGCAATTTCTTCTGCAATGTCTGAAGATATTGATTTTATTGTAGCTAATTTTGCTAATCCAGATATTGTTTCAAGAACTGGTAATATACCAGCCACTACAAAAGCTTTAGAAATATGTGATTTATGTTTGGAAAAAATATTAGAAAAAGCAGAAGAAAATTTTTATGATGTTATAATTACTTCAGATCACGGAAACGTTGAATATATGAAAGATAACGACGGAAATATTGTTATAGGGAGCAGTTCTAATAATGTGCCTTTTGTTATAGTGAACTCCGAATATAAACTTAAAAATAATGGCAATCTTTCTGATATAGTTCCAACTATTATAGATATGTATGGTATTAGTAAGCCTCAGTATATGACAGGCGAATCTTTATTAAAAAAATAATGTTAGTTTAAATAAAATGAAAGAATTATTATGAATGATTTAGAAAAATTAATTTATTTTTTACAAGATAAAATGATCGAACCTAAACCTTTTGGATGGTTTCATATGTTGTGTTTGTTTTTAGGAACCATAATTATATTTATATTGTTTTTTTAATCGTTAAATTGTGTTTTAAAAGTTCGGTGTTAAAAATAATAAGTATATATATTTTAATAAAAAAATAAAAAACTCTTGATTTTTTATTAGATATAGAATATACTATTATAAATTGACTGGCAATGATGTGCGAGGTTGCTGATACACCAGGTTAAGTTGAATTGACTTAATTATATGTCAGGTTATTTGCATGGAGCAAGTCTATAAAAATATTATAGGCGAGGAGGAAAAAATATGTCTAAAAACAAAATAAGAGTAAGATTAAAAGCTTTTGAACACAGAATTATTGATGAAGCAGCAGCTAAAATTGTTGAGACTGTTAAGAGAACTGGTGGAATAGTAAGTGGACCAGTTCCACTACCTACGGAGATTGAAAAAATCACTGTACTTAGAGCTGTTCACAGATATAAAGATTCTCGTGAACAATTTGAAATTAGAACTCATAAAAGACTTATCGATATCGATAATCCTAGTAAAGAGACTATTGATGCTTTAACTCACTTAGATTTACCAAGTGGCGTTGAATGCAAAATTAAAAAATAATAAGATTAATTATAGGAGGAAATAATGAAAGGAATCTTAGGACGCAAAGTAGGAATGACTGAAGTTTTTACTACTAGCGGTAAGTTAATACCAGTTACTGTAATTGAGATAGATAAAAATGTTATAACTCAAATTAAAACAGTAGAAAAAAATGGGTATGATGCTATTCAATTAGGTGCTTTTGATAAAAAAGAAAAATCATCTAATAAACCAGAAATTGGTCATGCTAAAAAAGCAAATACATTACCTAAGCGCTTCGTAAAAGAAATTAGAGGAATAGATACATCTATATATGAAGTTGGTCAAGTAATAGATATTAATGTGTTTGAAGAAGGGGAAACTGTAGATGTTACAGGAATTTCAAAAGGAAAAGGATTTCAAGGTGTAATAAAAAGATGGAATCAATCTTGTGGTCCTGCATCTCATGGCTCACAATATCATAGAAGAGTTGGGTCCATGGGATCTATGAGGCCAATGAGAGTTCTTAAAGGTAAAAAGTTACCTGGAAGAATGGGTGGCGGACAAGTAACTATTCAAAACTTAGTTATTGTTTCTATTGACACTGAAAACAATTGTATTTTAGTAAGTGGTAATGTTCCAGGAGCTAAAGGGTCATTTGTGTTTATTAAAACTGCTGTTAAAGGTAAACAAAATAAAAATAGTATTGAACTTGTTTCTTATGAAGAAGATATATCTATTAATGAAGAGACAAAATTAGATGAAACAATTGAAAATAACATTGAAACAGAAGAAAAAATGGATGAAACAGTAATAGAAGAAGAAGTAAAGGAAACTACTGAAGTAGAAGTTGAAACAAAAGAAGAAATTAACAATGAAGAAGCCCCAGAGGAAACTAAAACAGAAGTAGAAAATGAAGAAAAATCACAGGAGGTTAGTGAATAATGGCAAAAATTAAAGTTGTTAACCTTAAAGGTGAAAATGTAAAAGATTTAACTCTTGCTGATAATATATGGAATGTTGAAGTTAATGAGAGCGTTTTAAAAGATGCGATAGTATTTACTCAAAACAATTTAAGACAAGGAACTGCTTCAACTAAAACAAGAGGAGAAGTAAGAGGCGGTGGAAAAAAACCATACAGACAAAAAGGAACTGGTCAAGCAAGACAAGGATCTATTAGAAGTCCACAATGGCCAGGTGGAGGGATTGTTTTTGGCCCTAAACCTAGATTTTTTTCAAAAAAACAAAACAAAAAAGAAAGAAGATTAGCTTTATTAAGTGCATTGACATTAAAATTCAAAGAGAAAGAATTAATAGTTGTTGATTCATTTAAAGATATAACTTCTAAAACTAATGAATTTGTAAAAATATTAAATAATCTTAAAGTTACTTCTAAAGCATTAATTGTTCATGTAGATAATGATAATTTAGTATTAGCTACTAGAAATAATAAAAGTGTAGTTGCTTTGGATGTATCTAAAATAAATGTTTTGGATTTAGTAAATAATAAATGTTTGGTAATAGAAGAAGAAGCTATCATAAAATTAGAGGAGGTGCTTAAATAATGGATATTATAATTGCACCAGTTATAACTGAAAAATCAGAATATTTAAAAAACACAGAAAATACTTATGTATTTAAAGTAAAACCTAATGCTAATAAAACACAAATTAAAAATGCTGTTGAAAAAGCATTTAATGTTAAAGTAATTAGTGTAAACACTTTAAATGTGAGAAGTAAAATTAGAAGAGTTGGAAAATACATTGGAAAGACATCTAGTTATAAAAAAGCTTATGTAAAACTTGATAAAGACTCTTCTATAGATTTATAGGAGGAAATATGCCAGTTAGAATATACAAACCTAATACTCCTGGTACAAGGGGAATGAGTACACTTGTTAACTCTGAAATAACAAGAACCACTCCTGAAAAAAGTTTGCTTGTTTCAAAGAAGAAAACAGGAGGAAGAAATAATCAAGGTAAAATAACTGTTAGACATATTGGTGGAGGACACAAAAGTAAATATCGTATTATTGATTTTAAAAGAAATAAAGACGGTGTTGAAGGAGTTGTTGCTTCAATTGAATATGATCCAAACAGAAGCGCTAATATTGCATTAATTAATTATCTTGATGGAGAAAAAAGATATATTATAGCTCCTTTAACATTAAAAGTTGGAGACAGAATTGAAAGTGGAGAAAAAGCAGATATAAAAGTGGGGAATGCACTACCATTATCATGTATTCCAGTTGGTACTACAGTTCATAATATTGAACTAAAACCAGGCGCAGGAGCTAAACTTGCAAGAAGTGCAGGTACAAGTGCACAAATATTAGGTAGTGAAGGAAAACATATTATTTTAAGACTTCAAAGTGGTGAAGTAAGAAAAGTGTTAGAAGCCTGCAAAGCTACTATTGGAGAAGTTGGAAATACTGACCATGAACTTATTAATTTAGGAAAAGCTGGAAGAAGCAGACGTTTAGGAATCAGACCATCAGTTCGTGGTTCTGTAATGAACCCTAATGATCACCCACATGGTGGTGGTGAAGGTAAAGCTCCAATTGGAAGAGCTCAACCTATGACCCCTTGGGGTAAACCTACATTAGGATTAAAAACTAGAAAACCTAAAAAGTCATCTAATAAATTAATCGTGACTGGTAGAAAGAAATAAGAAAGGAATCGTAAATATGGCAAGAAGTTTAAAAAAAGGTCCTTATGTACATGAAAAACTTTTAAAAAGAGTAAAAGCATTAAATGAAAAAGGAAAGAAGGAAGTACTTAAAACATGGTCAAGAAGATCAACAATATTTCCGGATTTTATTGGACATACATTTGCTGTTCATAATGGACGTGAATTTATTCCAGTATATGTTACTGAAGATATGGTAGGACATAAACTTGGTGAATTTGCTGCAACTCGTAAATTTACTGGACATGCTGCTAGTTTTTCAACTTCAGCTAAAACGAAGAAATAGGAGGAATGAAAATTGGAAACATATAGTATTCATAAAGGTGCACAAATTGCTCCTAGAAAAGCTAGAATGACTTTAGATTTAATTAGAGATAAAAGCGTAGCAGAAGCAAGAAGAGTTTTAGAAACAACAAACACTAAAGCTAGTAGACTAATTATTAAAGTTTTAGATTCTGCTGTAGCAAATGCAGTAAATAATTTTGGAGCAAAAGAGGAAGACCTAGTAATTAAAGAAACATATATAAATGAAGGAAGAACATTAAAAAGAAGAAAGGCTGCATCTCGTGGAAGAGTAGCTAAAAACTATCATAGAACAAGTCATATATATATTTGTGTAACAGATAATAAACTTGTAAAGGAGGCTTAAACAATGGGACAAAAAGTAAGTCCAATAGGATTAAGATTAGGTATTAATAAAGATTGGGAATCTAAATGGTACGCTGATACAAAAGATTACGCTAAATATTTAGAAAAAGATTTTAAAATCAGACAATATTTAGAAAAAGAGTTAAAAGGTTGTTCAGTAGAATCAATTGTTATTGAAAGAAATAAAAAAAGAACAAATGTTTTTATTAACACATCTAAACCTGGTGTTGTTATTGGAAAAGCTGGTGTTGATAGTGAAAGAAGAAAAAAACATTTGGAAAAGATTACTGGAGAAGATATTTATTTATCAATAGTAGAAGTGAAAAAACCTGATTTAAGTGCAGCATTAGTGGCTGAAAGTGTAGCATATCAAATACAAAATAGAGCTTCATTTAGATCAGTACAAAAAAGAGCCATTAGAAATGTAATGAAGGCAGGAGCAAAAGGTGTAAAAATTGCTGTCTCTGGAAGATTAGCAGGAGCTGAAATGGCAAGAACAGAGTTTTATACTGAAGGAACTGTACCTCTTCATACATTAAGAGCTGATATAGATTACGCTCATAAAGAAGCTAATACTATCTATGGAATAATAGGAGTAAAAGTTTGGATATATAAAGGAGAAATCTTTGGCTCTAAGAAAAATGGAGGTAATGAAAATGTTAATTCCAAAAAAGACTAAATATAGAAAACCTCATAAAGTGAGTTATGAAGGAAAAGCTAAAGGAAATATAAAACTTACTAAAGGTGAGTTTGGATTAATGGCTAAAGAAGGAGCTTATATTACATCAAGGCAAATAGAAGCTGCTAGAATAGCTATGACTAGATATGTTAAATCATTTAAAAGAGGTAAGATTTATATAAATATATTTCCACATTTAGCAAGGACAAAAAAACCCGCTGAAGTTCGTATGGGAAGTGGAAAAGGTAATGTTGAAGAATGGGCAGCAGTAGTAAAGGCTGGTAAAATAGTGTTTGAGCTTGATGATGTAACAGAAGAAATCGCAAGAGAAGCTCTTAGACTTGCTGGTCATAAACTACCTATTAAAACAAAATTTGTTAAGAAAGAAGAGGTGGCTAATTAATGTTAAAGATGAATGATATAAGAAAATTAACCACTGAAGATTTAGAAAAAAAAGTTAATGAAAATAAAAAAGAATTATTTAATTTAAAGTTTAGTGCTTCTACTGGTAACTTAGAAAAACCTCATAGAATTAAAGAATTAAGACGTGAGGTTGCTAAAATTAAAACAGTTATTAGAGAAAGAGAGTTAGATAATAGTAAGGAGGAAAGTAAATAATGGAAAAAGCAAAACAAGAAATAATTGGAACAGTAGTTAGTGATAAAACAGACAAAACAATTATTGTAGCTGTTGAAAGTTATAGAAATCATCCACTATATCATAAAAGAGTAAAATCAACTAAAAAGTACGCTGTACATGATGAAGAAAACAAAGCTAAGATTGGCGATATAGTAAAATGTGTATCTATTAGGCCTTTATCTAAAACAAAAAGATATACTCTAGAATCTATCGTACAAGAAGCTGTTATTCTTTAAGAAGGAGGAAGATATGATACAACAAGAAAGCCGTTTAAAAGTAGCAGACAATTCAGGCGCTCGTGAAATCTTAGTTATCAGAGTACTTGGAGGAAGTGTTGTTAAAAGCGGAAATATTGGAGATGTAGTAGTAGGAACTGTTAAAAAAGCAATTCCTAATTCAACTACACCAAAAGGAAAAGTAGTTAAAGCTGTTATTGTAAGAACAGTTAAAGGTGTTAAAAGAGCAGATGGAAGTCATATTAAATTTGATGATAATGCATGTGTATTAATTAAAGAAGATAAAAGTCCAGTTGGTACTCGTGTATTAGGTCCAGTTGCTCGTGAACTTCGTGATAAAAATTTCATGAAAATTATCTCATTAGCACCTGAAGTATTATAGGAGAGATTTATGAAGATAAAAGTTGGAGATAAAGTAAAGGTAATTACTGGTGCTAATAAAGGCAAAGAAGGTAAAATCTTAAAAGTATTAAGAAAAGAAAATAGAGTAATAATTGATGGAGTGAATTTGGTAAAGAAAACTCTTAAGCCAGATAATCAAAATCAAAATGGTGGAATTATTGAAGTAGAAGCTCCTATTCATATATCTAATATAAAAGTAGTATCTGAGAAGTCAAATAAAGAAGATAAGAAAAAAGCTGCGAAGAAAACTACTGGAAAAGAAAGTAAGTAGGTGAATTATGGAAACATTAAAGAAATTATATGATGAAAAAATTATTCCTGATATGATGAAGCAATTTAACTATACTACTAAAATGCAAGTTCCAAGACTTGAAAAAATAGTTTTAAATATGGGTATTGGAGATGCTGTAGCAGATCAAAAATATTTAGATTCAGCATTAAAGGAATTAGAGGCTATTGCACTTCAAAAACCTATTGTTACTAATGCAAAAAAATCTATAGCTGGATTTAAATTAAGAGAAGGAAATAAAATTGGATGTAAAGTTACTTTAAGAGGAAAACAAATGTATTCATTCTTATATAAACTTATTAATGTATCACTACCTCGTGTAAGAGATTTTAGAGGTTTATCTAAGCATAGTTTTGATGGAATGGGAAACTATACATTAGGGATAAAAGAACAATTAGTATTTCCAGAAGTTGATTATGATCAAGTTATTAAAGTAAGAGGACTTGATATTACAATAGTAACAACTGCTAAAAATAATGAAGAAGCTCTTGCACTACTAAGTGGGTTCGGACTTCCATTTAGAAAGTAAGAAAGGAATAGATTATGGCAAAGAAAAGTAAAATAGAATCACAAAAAAGAGGATTTAAATTTTCTGCAAGAAATTATACTAGATGTATAAGATGTGGAAGACCTCGTTCAGTATTAAAAAAATTTGGTTTATGTCGTATTTGTTTTAGAGAATTAGCTAGCAAGGGACAAATACCAGGAGTAAAAAAATCAAGTTGGTAGAGTATTAACATTAAGGTTAAGAAGAAGGGAGGCCTATTATGGTTAATGATACAATAGCAGATATGCTTACAAGAATTCGTAATGCTAATGCTATGAAATATAAAACTGTTGAAATACCAGAAACTAAAATGACAAAAGGAATAGCTGATATTTTAACAAAAGAAGGATACATTGATGGTTATGAAATTAATAAACTATCAATTGGTTCAATGTTAGTATTAAATTTAAAATATTCAAAATCAAAAGAAAAAGTTATCTCTGGACTAAAAAGAATTAGCAAACCAGGGTTACGCGTATATGTTAAAGCAGAACAAATGCCAAGAGTACTTAATGGATTAGGTATAGCAATTGTTTCTACTAGTGAAGGTCTTATGACTTCAAAAGAAGCTAGAAAGAAAAATCTTGGTGGCGAAGTTTTGGCTTATATTTGGTAGGTTATAATGAGTCGTATAGGTAATAGAATAATAAATATCCCATCAGGAGTAGAAGTAAACATTAATGATAATAAAATTAATGTTAAAGGTCCAAAGGGACAATTAGATTTTGATTTTGAAAAAGAATATGTAGATGTAAAAGTAAAAGATAATACTGTAATTGTTGAAAGATATAATGATGAAAAATATTCAAGACAAATACATGGAACAACAAACTCACTTATTAATAATATGATTATAGGTGTTAGTGAAGGGTTTAAAGTAGAACTTGAAATTAGTGGCGTAGGTTATAGATTTAATATACAAGGCAATAAAATAGTTGTATCAGCAGGTTATTCGCATGTAATAAATGTTGAAGTTCCACAAGGAATTACTGTTGAAATGCCACCAAAATCAACTACTGAATTAATAATTAGTGGTATTGATAAACAAGCAGTAGCAGAATTTGCTGCAAATATAAGAAAAATAAGAAAACCTGAACCTTATAAAGGAAAAGGAATTAAATATAAGGAAGAACGTATCCGTCGTAAAGAAGGAAAAAAAGCTGTATAGGAGGTAAATAATGATAAAAAAAGAATCAAGAAATAGTAAAAGACAACAAAGACATAAAAAAGTAAGACAAAATATATCTGGAACTTCATTAGTACCAAGATTAAATGTTTTTAGAAGTAATAATGCTATATATGCACAAATAATTGATGATGAAAAAGGAACCACTTTATTAAGCTCATCTTCTTTAGGATTAAAAGAGAAAAAGAATAATATTGAAACTGCTATTAAAGTAGGAAAAGATATTGCAGAAAAAGCTAAGGGAGCTAAAATAAAAACAGTAGTTTTTGATAGAGGTGGATACGCATATAATGGTAAAGTTAAAGCTTTAGCTGATGAAGCAAGAAAAAATGGATTAAAATTCTAGGAGGAAAATATGAGCGAAAACGTTGTTAAAGAAAAAGAAATTAAGAAAAACAATCGTGAGTTTAAAAAATTTAATCGTGAGAAAAAACTATATGAAGATAAAATTATTTCAATCGATAGAGTTACTAAAGTTACAAAAGGTGGACGTAATTTTAGATTTTCTGCTACAGTTGCAGTAGGAGATAGAAAAGGAAAAGTAGGTATTGGTACAGGTAAAAGTAAAGAAATACCAGTAGCAGTAAGTAAAGCTATTAAAGAGGCAGAAAAGAATATTGTTAAAATAGATCTAGTAGATGGAAGAACAATTTCACATGAAGCAATTGGAGTAGTTGGAGCTGCAAAAGTATTAGTAAGACCTGCTAGAGAAGGACGTGGAATAATTTCTGGTGGTGCTTCAAGAATAGTATTAGAGTTAGCTGGTATAAAAGATATAGTAACTAAAAATTTAGGAAGTAATACTCAAATAAATACAGCAAAAGCTACTATTGAAGCTTTAAAATCACAAAGAAATGCATTGCATATAGCAAACCTTAGAAACAAAACAGTTGAGGAGGTTTTAAAATAATGAGATTAGAAAGTTTAAAAAGTGTACCTGGTTCAACACGTAGATCAAAGATTGTTGGAAGAGGTCCAGGAAGTGGACGTGGTAAAACATCAACACGTGGTGAAAAAGGTCAAAAATCAAGAAGTGGTGGCAAAGTTCATATATGGTTTGAAGGTGGACAAACTCCATTATATAAAAGACTACCTAAAAGAGGATTTAGTAATAAACAATTTGCAACTAGATATGCAATAATAAATGTATCAGATTTAAACAGATTTAATGATGGAGATATTATAACTCCTGAGTTATTAAAAGAAGTTGGTTTAGTAAAAAAAGAGCTTGCTGGAATTAAAGTATTAGGAGGCGGAAATTTAGAAAAGAAATTAACTGTTAAAGCTAATATATTTACAAATTCTGCTATTAATAAAATAGAACAGATGGGTGGAACTGTGGAGGTGATTTAAATGCTTTCTACATTTAAACAAATATGTAATTCTTCAAATAAAGATTTAAGAAAAAGAATATATTTCACATTATTTGCACTTTTCATATTTGCTTTAGGTAATTCAATAACAGTACCTGGAATGAAAATCATTGATAAGAATTTAGGCTTTATTGAGTTATTTAATGCTATGAGTGGTGGAGGTCTTAAAAGATTTTCAATATTTGCATTAGGTGTTATGCCTTATATATCTGCATCAATTGTTATTCAAATATTACAAATGGATATAATACCGTATTTTACTGAGTTAAAAGAAATGGGAGAAGAAGGAAGAAGAAAGATTGCTAAAATAACTAGATATTTTGGTATTACAGTTGCTTTTATTCAAGGATTCTTTTATCCAATGGTATTTTTTAAAGGAGTATATACTGCAACTCAATGTTTTCAAATATCGTTAATATTAACTGCGGGTACTGCATTCTTATTATGGATTGGAGATCAAATAACACAAAAAGGTCTTGGTAATGGTGTATCATTATTAATTATGGCAGGTATTGTTAATACACTACCTCATATGTTTATAACTGCTTGGACTGAACTTGTACCTGATGCTTCAAATACTGTAATTGCAGTGTTAAAATATTCGTTATTTATATTATTATATATGCTTATAATTGTTGGAGTTATATTTATG
>CAYFQM010000006.1:0-7234 GCA_964345385.1 uncultured Clostridium sp. | reverse complement strand
GCCCCTGACCATTCGCATTCCCGTCATCCCTGAACTCAATGGAACGCAGGAAAACTTTCAGGCCACGGCCGAGTTTATAAAAACGAAATTGCCCGATGCCTCCTTAGAACTCCTTTCCTATCACGATTTAGGAAAGGAAAAATACGTAGCTATCGGCCTTCAAAACCGGTGCCATCAATCATTTACTGTTCCTGATAAGAAATTTATGCAAGAAGCAGAAAGAAGAATACCTATTCAGTATTCAAATAGAAGTTCTTCTAGTTATGGGGGACAACAAACATTTTTACCATTTAGATTAAATTCAGCTGGAGTTATGCCTGTTATTATAGCAAGTGTTTTAATGGGACTTCCATCTATGATTGGATTATATAACGAAAAATTTAAGTTGTTTATTGATAAATATTTATCAACAGATAAACCAGTAGGATTTACTATATATATATTAATAGTGTTTATATTTACTTATATATATACTTATATGATGATTAATCCAAATGAATTATCTAAAAATTTAAATCAAAATGGTGGTTATATACCAGGTATAAGACCAGGTAAAGAAACAAAAGAATATATATCAAAAGTATTAAGTAGAATTACATTTTTAGGAGCGATATTTATATGTGTTATCGCAGCGCTTCCAATATTGTTTGCTACATTTAGTAAGTTTTCTTCTTCGGTAAGTATAGGAGGAACAAGTATATTAATTGTAGTAGGTGTTATGATTGAAACATATAAACAAGTGGAAAGTGCAGTTGCTTCTAGAGGTTATAATAGGAGGATTAAATGAATTTAATATTAATAGCACCACCTGCAGCTGGTAAAGGAACATTAGCTAGTCGTTTAGTTCAAGAACATGGACTTGTTTCAATATCTGCAGGAGAATTATTAAGACAAATAGATCCTAATAGTAAAATAGGTAAAGAAATACAAGGCTTACTTAGTTCAAGGCAATTAGTAAGAGATGATTTACTTAAAGAAATGTTTAAAGAAAGATTAATGAAGGATGATATTAAAAATGGATTCATTTTAGATGGGTATCCAAGACATATGGTGCAGGTATATGATGTTAATGATATATTATCTGAATTAAATTTAAAAATTGATTATGTAGTAGTACTTAATGTAGATGAAAAACTTGCACTTAAAAGAACTTTAGGAAGAAGAATATGTCCTAAATGTAAAAAAACATATAATATTTTAACTGGAGTGTGTACTCCAAAAAAAGATAATTTATGTGATGACTGTAATGTAGAATTAATATCTAGAAGTGATGATAATGAAGAAACTCTTAGAAAAGGGCTTGAAGTATATAATACTCTTGCATTAGATGTTATAAAATATTACAAAGAAAAAGATAAAGATATGGTAATAGAATTAGATTCAAATGGTAGTGCAAACGATACATATAATGAATTTATTTCTAAAGTAGGATTATAATGATTAGTATCAAAAATGAGAAAGAAATAGAATTTATGAGAAAGTCTGGTCAAATATTATATTCAATTTTAATGAATTTGAAAGATATTATTGTTCCGGGTATTACATCAAAAGATATAGATGATTATGTACATGATTACATAGTGTCTCATGAAGCTACACCATCATTTCTTAATTATGAAGGGTTTCCAGCAAGTGCTTGCGTTAGTATAAATGAAGTAGTTGTTCATGGAATACCAGATGATACGAAATTAAAGGAAGGAGATATAGTTTCTGTTGATATAGGAGCTATATATAAAGGTTATCATGCTGATACAGCTTATACTTATATGGTAGGAAGTGTATCAAAAGAAAAAGAGAACCTTATAAAAAATACACAGAAAGCTTTATATGAAGGTTTATCTAAAATAAAAGCTGGAGTGAGTTTAAATGAAGTGTGCAAAGCTATTGAAAAAGTAGGAAGAAATAATAATTATGGAATATTTATTAATCTTACAGGTCATGGAGTTGGAAAAGAGCTTCATGAAGACCCATACATTCCAAATGTTAGTAACTATGAAAGTGAAAATATTATATTAAAAAAAGGAATGACGCTTGCAATTGAGCCTATGTTTAGTTTAGGAACGGAAGAAATAAAATTACTTAGTGATAACTGGACAATAGTAACAAAGGATAAAAGTCCAGCAGCACACTTTGAACACACAATCGTTGTTACAGACAACGGATATGAAATATTGACAGGAGAGTGAAATATGGCAAAAGAAAAAGATGGTTATATTGAACTTGAAGGAAAGGTACTTGAAGTTCTACCAGGAGGAGATTTTAAAGTCAAACTCGATAATGGACACATAATAAATAGAACCCGCGTTTCTGGGAAAATGCGCTTAAACATGATTCGTATTTATCCAGGTGATACTGTTATTATGGAAGTACCTATTTGTGATTTAACACGCGGAAGAATAATATATAGAAAATAATGGAGGGATTTATATGAAAGTAAGACCATCAGTAAAGAAAATTTGTGACAAATGTAAAATAGTCAGAAGAAAAGGTATTGTTAGGGTGATTTGCGAAAACCCTAAACATAAACAAAGACAAGGGTAGTAGGAGGAAAATATGGTTCGTATTAAAAATATTGACTTACCAAGAAACAAAAGAATTGAAGTTGCATTAACTTATATTTTTGGTATAGGTACATCAAGAGCTAAGAATATTTGTGAAAAAGCTAAAGTTGATCCAAATATTAGAACAGATGATTTAACTAATGAACAAATTAATATGTTAAGAGCTGAAGTTGATAAGTATGTTGTAGTAGGAGATTTAAAAAGAGAAATTGAAACAAATATAAAAACTAAAATGGAAATCAATTCTTATCAAGGAACAAGACATAAAAAAGGTTTACCTGTAAGAGGTCAAAAAACAAGCAGAAATGCAAGAACTCGTAAAGGTAGAGGCACAGTCATTGCCAATAAGAAGAAATAGGAGGGATACTTATGGCTTATAATAGAAGAAAAAGAAAAGTAAAAAGAGATATTACTGAAGGTCAAGCTCATATTCACTCTACTTTTAATAATACAATAGTAACTATTACTGATAATGATGGTGGAGTTATAACTTGGGCTTCATCTGGAACTACTGGTTTTAAAGGAAGCAAAAAGAAAACACCATTTGCAGCAGGCATATCAGCAGAACAAGCAGGAAAAGCTGCATATGATGCTGGTATTAGGAAAGTACAAGTATTTGTAAAAGGTATTGGTGGAGGAAGAGAAACAGCTATTAGATCACTTGCAACAGCTGGATTAGAAATTACATCAATTTCTGATGTAACACCTGTACCACACAATGGTTGTAGACCACCTAAGAGAAGACGTATTTAGGAAAGGGGAAAGAAAATCATGTTGAAATTTGTAAAACCAAATTATAAAATTACTGAATATGTAGAAAATAATAATTATGGTAAATTTGTTTTAGAACCACTTGAAAGAGGTTTTGGAAATACTTTGGGGAATGCTTTAAGAAGAGTGATGTTATCAAGTTTAGAAGGAAGTGCAGTAACTGACATTAAAATAGAAGGTGTTTTGCATGAATTTCAAAAAATTGATGGAGTAGTAGAAGATGTTACTGAGATAGTATTAAATATTAAACGTTTAGTTTTAATAAATCATAGTAAGGAAAATCAAATATTACATTTAAAAGCTAATAAAGAAGGAGAAGTTTATGCATCTGATATTGATAAAAATGCAGATATAGAAATAATTAATCCCGATTTAGTTATAGCAACATTATCTAAAGGTGGTTCACTAGATATGACTATGACTGTATCTAATGGTATAGGTTATGTTGATTGTAAAGAAAATGCTAAAAGAGTAAAAGATATAGTAGGAGCTATTGGAGTTGATTCATTATATAGTCAAATTGAAAGAGTTAGTTATGAAGTTGAAAATGCTAGAGTTGGTCAAAGTGAAAATTATGACAAATTAACTTTAAATATTTGGACTAATGGAGCAATTAAACCACAAGAAGCACTTGCAAGATCAGCAAAAATTTTAGCTGATTATTTTACACTAATAACTGATTTAGGAAATTTAACAGGCCTTGAAAGTATATTAGCAGAAAAAGAAGTGGACCAAACTCAAAAAACACTAGAAATGCCTATAGAAGAATTAGATTTATCTGTAAGAGCATATAACTGCTTAAAAAGAGATGCTATTCATACATTACATGATTTAACTAATAGAACAGAATCAGAAATGATGAAAATTAGAAATTTAGGTAAAAAGTCATTAAAAGAAGTAACAGATAAAGTAAAAGAATTAGAGCTTTCATTTAAAGAGGAAGACTAGGAGGTAATTATGGCTTTATATAGAAAATTAAATAGAGAAGTTAGGGTTAGAAGAAGTATATTATCTAGTTTAACTAAAGATGTTTTAGAAAACGGTTTTGTTAATACAACTGAAGCTAGGGCTAAAGAGGTAAGAAAGTTTGTTGATAAAATGGTTACTTATGCTAAAAAAGGTGATTTAACTTCAAGAAGAAAAGTATTGGCTTTTTTGAATAATGATAAAGAATTAACTAAAAAATTATTTGATGAAATAGCGCCTAATTATTCTGAAAGAAAAGGTGGCTATACAAGAATTATTAAACTTAATCCAAGACAAGGAGATGACGCTTTAATAGTTAGACTAGAGTTAGTTTAATAGAAAGCAACTATGAAAATAGTTGTTTTTTAATTAATAAACTTTATATTATATAAAAAATAGTGTATAATTATATAATGGAGGCTAAAATGAAGGATAGTAAGAAAAAAGAAAACGTTGTTAAGAAGCAAAAGGAATCAAAAAATAAAGAAACTGTTAAAGATAAAGTAGGTGTAACATTTAATGTAGTAGAAGTTATTATAGTAATACTTATTACTTCGTTATTAGTTTGTGGAAGTACTGCATTTGTAGTATATAAAAATTATGATAAATTAAATAAAAATGATGTTATATCTAATGTTAAGAAAAATGTTTATTTAATGGATTTTATTAATAGTTATAATCATATTAAAGAAAGTTATGTAGAAGAAATTGATGATGAAAAATTAATTGATGCTGCTATAAAAGGAATGTATAGTTATTTAGAAGATGATTATACGCAATATATAGATAAAGAATCTAATATATTATTTAATGAATCTCTTGGTGGAAAGTATACTGGTGTTGGTGTTGAAATAAGAGCTAATAAAAATGGAGAAATAGTTATTAATAGAGTATTTGATGATAGTCCTGCTAAAAAAGCTGGTCTTATTCCAGGAGATATATTTGTTTCTGTTGATGGAGAGAGTTTAGAAGGAAAAACTCATGCATATTTAGCTGATTATATTAAATCAAGTGAAAAAACAGAATTTACTATTACGTA
Organism: uncultured Clostridium sp.; assembly: GCA_964345385.1. Taxonomy (GTDB): domain Bacteria; phylum Bacillota_I; class Bacilli_A; order RF39; family UBA660; genus CAG-1000. The sequence goes on along the minus strand of CAYFQM010000006.1, from coordinate 1,897 downwards.
TAAACGAGATGGTAAAGAAAACACTATAAAAATTGATAAAACTTTAGTATATATTAATTATGTAGAAACTAAAGTCTTTGATAATGTTGGTTATATTAAAATAGATGCATTTTCTTCTACAATTGCTAATCAAGTAGAAAAAGCAATGAAATCTTTTGATGACAATATAAGTTTATTAATAATAGATGTAAGAAATAATAGTGGAGGATTTTTATCTTCGGCATATGATACCTCATGTTTGTTTTTAGGAAAAAATAAGACGGTATATTCGTTAAAAGATAAAAATGGTAAACTTACTTATAAAAAATGTGAAGAAAAACCAGTAAAAAAATATAAAAAAATAGTAATAATTACAAATGAAAATAGTGCGAGTGCTTCAGAAATATTAACGGCTGCTTTAAAAGAAAATGCTAATGCTGTACAAGTTGGAGGAGTTACTTTTGGAAAAGGAACTGTTCAAGAAACTGATCAATTAAGAAGTGGTGCTATGGTAAAATATACGTTTGCATACTGGTTAACTCCTAAAGGAAAATCAATTAATAAAGTTGGAATAGTGCCAACATACACAATTGAAGATAATATAGAAACAATAGAAGATGAACAATTAAATAAAGCTTTAGAAGTGATAAAAGACTAGAAATAGTCTTTTATGTTTACATGAATTATATGCTTTTTTATAAAAAAGTATATAATTTGTGTTATTTTATAATTAGAGAGGTGGCATATGGATTTAAAAGTAAAAGATAAATATATGATTCATTGTTATAAACATGATGGAAGTATACATAAATCTTGGAAGTATGCATACGTTCTAGATGTAAAAGAAAATTATATTGTGTTAGGTAATGAAAATGTGTTAGTTAAAAAACACGATGGAAGAACTTGGAAAACAAAGGAACCTGCAATTATGTTTTTTTATAATAATAGATGGTTTAATATAATAGCACAACTTAAAAGTAATGGTTTATTTTATTATTGCAATATAGCTAGTCCGTATGTTATTGATGAAAAGGTAGTTAAATATATTGACTATGATTTGGATTTAAGAGTGTTTAATGATGGGGCTTTTAAAATATTAGATAGAAATGAATATGATTATAATAAAAAAAGGATGAAATATAGCAGTAAGTTAGATAAAATATTAAAAAAAGAACTTAGTAATTTAATTGAGATGAAAAAAAATAATGAATATCCATTTAATGAGGAAATAATAAAAAAATATTATAATATATTTAAAAAAATAAGAGAAGAAGAATGTTAAAATAATAGATTTAGTTATATAAAAAAGATTTATTAAATTAATATTGACAATATTTTTGTGTTTTTTCAAAAAATATGTTGACACTTATTTTAGCTTGTGATATATTAGTAATCAATTGGGAAACCAAGGTTTATTAATATTGTTTTATACACCTATGTTTTTAATGAGAATTTGTCGAAAACATAAAGTTTTTGTTGACATTTTAGTGTGTATATGATATATTAATTAAGCAATTGCCTAGTGGCAATCGAGATGTTCTTTGAAAACTAAGTAAAATATGAGTTTTGTAGACAGGATTAAATGTTTGAATCAATTCTTTATCAATAAAAGAATTTTTTATTGAGAGTTTGATCCTGGCTCAGGATGAACGCTGGCGGCATGCCTAAGACATGCAAGTCGAACGAGAGGGCCCATTGAGACTTAAAAGAAGTTGAAGAAGCTTGCTTCTGATATGGATTGAGAGAGGATTTGGAATTTCCCTCTAGTGGCGAACGGGTGAGTAACACGTGGGTTACCTGCCTCTAAGATGGGGATAACAGTTAGAAATGATTGCTAATACCGAATGTGCTAGAAATAGTAAAGGCGCTTCAAAGCGTCGCTTAGAGATGGGCCTGCGGCGTATTAGCTAGTTGGTAA
>CAYFQM010000005.1:35480-40558 GCA_964345385.1 uncultured Clostridium sp. | reverse complement strand
TTTAAATTCATATATAAATGATTTATATTATTTTTATAAATATATTAATAAAAATTTAATTGGCGCCACAGAAGAAGATATTAGAAAATATATTATTTATTTAAATAAGAGTAAAAAAAGCTCTAACACTATTAGTAGAACTATAAGCACATTTAAAACTTTTTATAAGTTTTTACTTCAAAATAATTTAATTAAAGAAAATCCTGTTAGAAGAATTTCTTTTCCAAAAAAAGAAAAACGTTTACCAAAATTTTTATATTATAATGAGATGTTAGAAATAATACATGAAACTAAAAATAATAAGTATTCAGTGCGTGATAGATTAATAATAGAGATGCTTTATGCTACTGGAGTTAGAATAAGTGAGCTTATTAATATTAAATTATCAGATATAGATTTTAATGATAGAAAAATAGTAGTTATGGGAAAGGGTTCTAAAGAAAGAGTTGTATATTATGGAGAGCATGCTTCTTTAGCACTTAAAGAATATTTAAATGTATTTAATAGGAAAAATAATAAGTATTTATTTTTAAATGCTAGAGGAGATAAACTTACTACTTCAGGTGTTAGATATATTATAAATAATATAATGAAAAGGTTATCTATAAAAACTCATGTAACACCTCATGTACTTCGTCATACATTTGCAACTGATATGTTAAATAATGGTTGTGATATTAAAATAGTGCAAGAGTTATTAGGGCATAGCTCACTTAGTTCTACTGAAGTATATACACATGTTACAAATGAAAGAATAAAAGAAGTATATTATGATTGTTTTAAAAGGAGAGAATAATGGCAAATTTATATTTTAAATATGGTACGATGGGTTGTGGTAAAAGTACAGCACTTTTACAAACAGCATATAATTATGAATCAAAAAATATGAAAGTTATTGTTATGAAGCCTGCAATTGATACAAAATCTGATGATAATATTCTTTCAAGAATGGGTTTGAAAAGAAAAGTAGATTATTTAATTCCACCTAAAAAATCAATTAAGTCATTTTTGAATAAAATAGACAAAAAAACTTCTTGTGTATTAGTAGATGAAGCCCAGTTTTTGTTTCCAAATCAAGTGGAAGAAATATTTATGTTTACTAAAATAAAAGATATACCAGTAATTTGTTATGGGTTAAAAGTTGATTTTCAAGCTAAATTTTTTACTGGTAATCAAAGATTATTTGAGTTATCTGATGAAATTGAAGAATTATATGTTATATGTAGATGTGGAGAGAAGGCAACATTAAATGGAAGAAAAGTAAATGGCAAGTTTACTGCTTCTGGTGATCAAGTATTAATAGATGATAAAGATAATGTTGAGTATGAAGCTTTATGTGGTAAATGTTATTTAGAAAAAGTTATGAATATAGATGTAAAAAAAAACTCATTAATATGAGTTTTTTGTATTAATATGGCGGAGTGAGAGGGATTTGAACCCTCGCAACAGTTTCCCGTTCTACATCCTTAGCAGGGACGCCTCTTCAGCCACTTGAGTACCACTCCAATACATAATAATATTACATTAAAATATGATATAAGTCAAGTAATTTGGCTTGTTACTACTTGAAAAACATATGTTGTTTTGATATTATTAATAAGAGGTATTATAAATATGAAAGAAGAAGAAAATTATGATAAATTAATGGATACAATGAAGATAGAACCTATTATAACAAAAACTAAAATAAAAGAAGAAGAAGAAGTAATTAAGAAGAAAAAGATGGTTAAAGTAATAGATTATTTTTTAATTATTCTTATAATTATTTTATTAGTTTTATTTGTAGTTGCTTTAGTAAGGTGGTTATAATATGAAAAAAGGTTTTACAGTTATAGAACTTTTAGCAGTAATTGCACTATCTTCAATAGTTGTTATTTTGCTGATACCTAATTTTATTAACTATTATAATAAATCTATTGAAAAGAAAATTATTACAGAAGAAAGTAATATATCTAAAACTACTGAAGCTTTTATAATGGATGCATGTTTAGATTCTATTGTTGATGATATAGAGTGTCCATCAACTTATAAAGATTTAGGAAATATAACAGGAGTTTATTCATTTGAAACAAAAAGTGAATTTTTAAGCGGTCTTTCTTCTCATAAGTATGATTATATTTGTTTGAGTTCATTAGTTAATAATAATTATTTAGATAATTATCCAGTATATAAAAAAAATATATGTAATGGAGCAGTTGTAATAAATGAAATTTCTTCTGATTTTGCTAATAAGTTAGATAATAATATTACTTTAGCTAAAATAGTAGCTCCAAAAAATAGATTTTATTCAATATATAAAACATATTTAGTGTGCGAAGGCTATAGAACTCCAATAGAAGATAATAATTTATGTTATGATCAAACTTGCACAGGTAAAACAATTGAAGAATTATTTCCTGTTTGTTTTGAATAATTTTAAAGGTTATGTAAAAGTATAATGTAATTAAAAATGAAGAATGTATATTTATATAATAATAGAAATATACATTTTTATATGTTATAATTACCGTGTTAGAAAGGGATATATTTATGTTTATAGATGAAGTTAATTTAAAATTAATTGCTGGTTCTGGAGGAGATGGGTGCACTTCTTTTCGTAGAGAAAAATATGTTCCTATGGGTGGACCTGATGGTGGAAATGGTGGTAAAGGAGCAGATATTATTTTTGTAGCATCAAAAGGTCTTAGAACTTTAATTGATTTAAAGGGTAAAAAACAAATTAAATCATTAAATGGAGAAAATGGTAAAGGAAAAAATATGGCGGGACATAAAGCAGAAGATAAAATCATTACTGTTCCAGTTGGAACAACTATTAAAGATATAGACACTAATTTAGTAATATGTGATTTAATTAAAGATGATCAATCATGCGTTGTTGCTAAAGGTGGAAGAGGTGGAAGAGGTAATGCTTCATTTTTATCTAATAGAAATAAAGCACCATATATTAGTGAAAAAGGAGAACCTGGAGAAGAAAGAAATATTGTATGTGAACTTAAACTTTTAGCAGATGTTGGTTTAGTTGGTTTTCCATCAGTTGGAAAAAGCTCATTAATAAGCACTATAAGTTCATCTAAAGCTAAAGTAGCGCCATATCATTTTACAACGCTAGTTCCTAATTTAGGAGTAGTTAAAGCAGGAGACTATAGTTATGTAGTAGCAGATCTTCCTGGTATGATAGAAGGAGCTTCTAAAGGTATAGGATTAGGAGATAAATTTTTACGTCATGCTTCAAGATGCAGGTTAATTGCTCATGTTTTGGATATGGCTCAAGTTGATGGAAGAGATGTAATAAATGATTATGAAATAATAAGAAAAGAGCTTAAAAACTATAGTGAAAAATTATATAATAAAAAAGAAGTAATTATTGCTAATAAGATGGATTTAGAAGAAGCTAAAGTTAATTTAATTAGATTTAAAGAAAAATATCCATCATTAGAAATTTTTGAAGTAAGTGCAGCTACTTTAAAAGGAGCTAAAGAATTAATATTTTCTCTTGCTAATATATTAAAACAAATAGAAGAAGAAAATATATATGAAGAAGAAGAGTATGAAGACTATGTATTATATGAATTTAAAAACACAAAACCATATACAATAGAAAAACAAGGTGATATTTGGGTTATAAGTGGAGAAAAATTAGAAAAACTTCTTAAAATGACTAAGTTTAATTCAGATGAAGCAGCTTTAAGATTTGCATATAAATTAAAAAACATGGGTATAGATGAAGAATTAAAATCCTTAGGAGCTAAAGAAGGAGACACAGTAAAAATATTAGATAAAGAATTTGAATATGAAGAAAAATTATATTAGTCAAGAAAGAAGAATTTTATGAAATATTAAAGAGCAAGTATTGTTAATAATCCTTGTCCAAAGAATGATGATAAGTCATCTTTTGAGTGGACTATTACTTATTTAATTGGTGGGGATGGCAGTTGTAAAATGATTCAAACTTATTACCGCCCTATATATGTATATTATGATGGGAATAATTTTAGAGATGTAATAACAAATGTTTTGGTAGTAAATAAAGAAGATGAGAGAAACTGCGTAAAATTTGATGAATTAATAGAGGTAGATGCAGAAGAAGTAGAAAAATTTAAGAGAAAATTATCTAATGATTTTAAAATCAAATATACTTCATATTTAATATCTACTCTTCATAAAAATAATAATGTTAGTGTAATGAGATTAAATAAATAAAAAAGCATTACACTTTTTTTTATCTGGTTACTGTTGTATAATAATAATAGGAGATTTTATGTTTGAGATATTTGTACCAGATATGTACGTAAAAAGCATATACTATATTGATTATAAAAAGTTATGGAAGCGTGGTATTAGATGCTTGATTTTTGATTTAGATAATACTATTGTTCCATATTATGTTAAAACTCCTACTAAAAGAGTTAAAAAGCTTTTTGATGAGCTTAAAGATATAGGTTTTAAAGTAATTATTATTTCTAATAGTACTAAACCTAGAGTTGAAAAGTTTAAAAATGAGTTACTAGTAGATTCATGTTATTTTGCACTTAAACCCAGAAAAGATAAGTATATAAAAATATTAAAATTATTTAAATTTACTCATAATGAAGTAGCTTGTATAGGAGATCAATTATTTAATGATGTATATGCTGCTAATAGAATGGATATGTTTAGTATATTAGTTAATCCATTAAGTAAGAAAGACCGTGCTATTAAATTTATAAATAAAATATTAGAAAAGATATTATATAATATTTTATCCAAAAATGATTGGTTAAAGGTAGGCAAATATTATGAATAAAAAGTGTTTGGGTTGTGGAAGCGTACTTCAAAGTGAAAGCTCTAATAAAGAAGGTTTTGTAAAGTCTAGTGTTATTAATAAAGCATTATATTGTGAAAGATGTTTTAAAATAAAACATTATGGAGAATATAGTGTATTAGATAAAAAGGTAGATACAGATGGAATCATTAGAAATATTAATAGTGATAAAATAGCTTCAGTTGTTTTTTTAGTAGATATGCTTAATATAAATCCTGAGATAAAGAAATATATTAATAGATTTAAACTTAATAAATATATTTTACTTACTAAAAAA
>CAYFQM010000005.1:0-35470 GCA_964345385.1 uncultured Clostridium sp. | reverse complement strand
GCATTAGTTCACTTAAAAATTATAATATTAGTAATTTTATGAATAAAATAAATAATGATTTTGTAAGAAGACTTTATGTAGTAGGGTTTACTAATAGTGGTAAAAGTACTTTTATTAATAGAGTGCTTTCTAATATGCAAAATAAGCCTTATATTACTACTAGTTCTATACCAAATACAACTGCGAGTTATATAACTATTAAAATTAATAATAGACTTACTATAGTAGATACTCCTGGTCTTATAGATTCAAATGCTATATATAATTTTATTGATTATTCTAAATTAGTTGGTTTATATCCTAAAAAAGAAATAAGAGTTAAAACTTTTCAAATGAGAGAGGGTCAAAGTATAGTAATAAATGATATATTAAGAATAGAAAATTTAAATGATAAAAATAGTTTTAGTTTTTATATGAGTGATAAATTAAGATATGAAAAAGTTAAAGAAAAAAATACTAAGTTAACTATTTTACCAAATACAATATTATTAATGGATGGAGAAAGTGACATAGTTATTAATGGACTTGGATTTATTAAAATAAGTAAAAAGGGTAAAGTAAGAGTTTATACATTAGATACTAAAATGATTAGTGTTAGAAAGAAGATGATATAATGCAAACAATTGAGATAATGAGTGAAAACTTAGCTAATAAGATATCAGCAGGAGAAGTAGTTGAAAGAATAGCTAATGTTGTTAAAGAATTAGTAGAAAATAGTATTGATGCTAAAGCTAATGAAATAAAGATTGAATTAATTGATTCTGGTCTTAAATCTATTAAAGTAGTTGATAATGGAACTGGTATGAGTGAAGAAGATGCTAAGAAGTCTTTTTTAAGACATGCTACTAGTAAGATTAAAAATGAAAATGATTTGTTTTTTATTAATACTTTAGGTTTTAGAGGAGAAGCTTTAGCAGCCATAAGCGCAGTATCAGAAACTATAATAGATACATATGATGAAGATAAAGCAACTAAAATACATATAAAAGCTGGTAAACTTGAAAAAGTATCTACTGGAAGCTTAAAAAAAGGAACAACTATTGAAATTAAAAAACTTTTTTTTAATACACCAGCTAGATTAAAGTTTTTAAAAAGTTTAAATACTGAGCTTGCATTAGTAACTTCTACTATTGAAAAAATAAGTCTTTCTCATCCCGAGATAAGTTTCACTTTAATAAATGATGAAAAAACATTAATTAAAACAAGTGGAAGCAATGATTTATTTAAAACAATACATGAGATATATGGATATAATGTATCTAAAAATATGATAGCTATTTATGGAGAAAACTATGACTATACTATAGATGGGTATATTAGTAATATAAATGTAACTAAATCAACAAGAAGTAATATGATTACTATTGTTAATAAAAGAGTTGTTAATAACCCACAAATAAATAAATGTATAAAAGATGCATATCATACAGTATTATCTGAAAACAGATATCCTATAACAATAATAAATATAGATGTAGATCCAACTATGATAGATGTAAATATTCATCCAACTAAACAAGATATTAAGGTTTCTAAAATAGATAGTTTAACTGATTTATTATTTGATACTATTAGAAATAAATTAGTTGAAACAGATAATATGCTTATATCTAATATTAATTCAAATGAAGAAGGTAAAATATATAGTGAAAAAACACCTTCATTTGAAGTAAGTGAAAGAAATATAGAAAGCTATAGAATTGATTTAAATGAAGAAGAAGAGCTTACAAAAGAAAGTGAAAACGTTTTTATCAAACCTGTTGGTTTAGCTTTAGGAACATATTTAATCGCAGAAGATGAAGATATAATGTATTTGATTGATATACACGCAGCTAATGAAAGAATTAATTATGAAAAAATAATGAAAGCTTTAGAAGAAGAAAAAACAAGTACTATAGAAATGCTATTTCCATTTAATATAGAGCTTTCTAAAAAAGAATATTTAATAATAAAAGAAAACTTACCATTTTTAGAAAGTCTTGGATTTAAAGTAGAAGAGTTTGGTATTAATACTTTTAGAGTTTCATCTCATCCTACTTGGATTAAAGAAGGATATGAAGTAGATAGTATTAAGACTATATTTGATATACTATGTGAATTTACTGGTTCATTTGATAGGGTTAAATTTAGTGAAAAAGCAGCGATTACTCTTGCATGTAAAAGTAGTGTTAAAGCTAATACAAATATAGGTATTAATGAAAGAGAAGAGTTAATTAATAAGTTATTTAAGTGTGAGTTTCCATATACTTGTCCACATGGAAGACCAACTATTATAAAGTATCCTAGATATGAGTTAGAAAAAATATTTAAAAGGGTTGGTTAAAATGAGTAAGATTATTTTGTTAATGGGACCAACCGCAGTAGGTAAAACAGCTTTATCAATTAAATTAGCTAAACATTATAATGCAGAGATTATTAATGCAGATTCAAGATATTTTTATAAAGAGCCTTTAATCGCAACTGCTAAAGTAACAAAAGAAGAGATGGAAGGAATCATTCATCATATGATAGATATTATCTCTTTAAATGATGATTATTCAATATATGAGTATCAAAAAGATGCAAGAAAAGTGCTTGATAAATTACTTAAAGAAAATAAAAATGTTATTATAACTGGAGGAAGTGGTCTATATATAAAAGCATTATTATATGACTATAAATTAGAAGATAAAACTATTAAAGATGCAGATTATAGTAGTTATACTAATGAAGAGTTAAAAGAAATGCTTGATAAAATAGATAAAGATAATAATGTTCATGTTAATAATAGAAAAAGACTAGAAAGATACTTAAATAACTATAATAATAGTGGTAAAATAATAAATAAGGGTAGTAAAAAGAAGTATGAATTTTTTTCTATTTGTTTAATAGCTGATAGAGATGTAATATATAAAAGAATTAATGAAAGAGCAGATATAATGTTTGAAAATGGTTTATTAGAAGAAGCTAATAGATTAAAAGAATATAAGAATTTTAATGCTGTAATAGGTTATAAAGAGTTTACCCCGTATTATAATAATGAATGCTCTATAGAAGAAGTAAAAGAAAAGATAAAACAAGATACTAGGCGTTATGCTAAAAGACAAATTACTTGGTTTAAAACTCAAATGAAAGGCAGTAATTATATTAAAGTTAATTATGATAATATAAATGAAACATTAGATAAAATAATAGATTTAATAGGAGAATAATATGAAAAGACAAACTATTTGTTTGGTAGGAAGACCAAATGTTGGAAAAAGTACTTTATTTAATAGATTAGTAGGTAAAAGAATATCAATTATTGAAGATTCTCCAGGTATTACAAGAGACAGAATATATAGCAAAGCTATTTATAAAGATAACATTTATTATTTAATAGATACTGGAGGAATTGATTTAAGTGATGGGGAGTTTAATCAAGAAATAAAAATGCAAGTAGAGATTGCTATTAATGAAGCAGATACTATTATATTTATTGTTGATGCTAAAGATGGAGTTACTCATAGTGATTTAATGATTAGAGATATTTTGAAAAAATCTAATAAAAGAGTAGTAGTCGCGGTAAATAAAATAGATAATAATGAAGGCAAAAAGAATATGTATGACTTTTATTCTCTTGGTTTTGAAGAGCATTATATGATAAGCGCAGAACATGGAACTGGAATAGATGAAATGCTTGATAATATTATTACAAGTAGTGAAGAAGAAGAGGAAGAAGATAATATTAAAATATCTTTTATAGGAAGGCCAAATGTAGGTAAAAGCAGTTTAGTAAATGCACTACTTAATGAAGAAAGAGTAATAGTAAGTGATGTTCCAGGTACTACAAGAGATGCAGTTGATATAAAGTTTACTTATAATAAGGAAGAATATATTTTAATAGATACTGCTGGTCTTCGTAAAAAGGGAAGAATATTTGAATCAGTAGAAAAATATAGTTTACTTAGAAGCATGAAAGCAATTGATAGAAGTGATGTATGTATATTAGTTCTTGATGCAGAGGCTGGTATAGTTGAACATGATAAACATATTGCCTCATATGCTTTAGATGCTGGTAAACCAATTGTACTTGTAGTAAACAAATGGGATACAGTAGAAAGTAATAATGAAGAATTTAAAAAATGGAATGAGTTATTAGATTATGAATTTCAATTTCTTACATATGCTAAAAGAGTATTTTTAAGTGCTCTTACTAAAAAAAGAATGCATACTTTAATGCCAGAAGTACTTCTTTCATATAATAATAGCATTAAAGAAGTTAAAACAAGTATAATTAACTCAATAATAAGAGATGCTTATGTTGAAAATCCACCTCCATCATATAAAGGAAAGAAACTTAAAATATATTTTTCTTTTCAGTGTGATATAAAACCACCTAGATTTAATATAGAAGTTAATTCTAAAAAATTAATTCATTTTAGTTATTCTAGATATTTAGAAAATAAAATAAGACAAAATATTGATTTTAGTGGGACTCCAATTATATTACAGTTTAAAAATAAAGGAGAAAAAGAACTATAAAAGTTATTTAGTTGTAACTTTTTTTCTTTATTTAAATATGATAATATAGGATTAGGAGAAGGGTTATGAAATATATTCCTCTTAATGTAAAAACAAATTATTCACTTCTTGATAGTATGATTAAAGTAAAAGATTTAATTTCTTTTTGCATATCAAATAATATTTCATCAGTAGGTGTTACAGATGATAATTTGTTTTCATTTATGGAAATGTATGAAGAATGCAAAAAAAATAATATTAAATTTATTTGTGGATTAGAAATTAAAGCTTTGGGTATTATTTGTTATGCTAAAAACTATGAAGGGTATATATCACTATGTAAAATAATAGATGAGCAAAATGAAAAAGCGTTTTCATATAAAGAAGTTTCTTCATATAAAAATATTATAGTGGTTTGCAAGGTAAATAATTATAATGAATGCAAAGACTATTTTAATGAACTGTATATTGGATACTCTTCTATTAAAGAAAAAGAAGAAGCATTAATATTAACAAAAGATGTTGTGTATTTAAATAAAGTGTTATGTTTACAAAAAGAAGATAATGAATATTTAACATATTTAAATCATATTAAAACGAAAACTACTATTAGTGAAGAAGGGGTAGTATTTAATAATCACTACATAGAAAATAATGATGAGTTTGATATAAACACCACTATTAAGTTTAGTGCATTAATTGATATAAAAATGCCTCCTACTACACTTCATATTCCGGTATATAAAGAAAATTCATATGAATATTTAGAAGCTTTATGTGTTAAAGGATTAAAGAAAAGACTTAATAATGAAGTTAATGAAGAATATAAAAATAGATTGTTATATGAACTTTCTATTATTAAAAAGATGGGTTTTGTAGATTACTTTTTAATAGTATATGATTTTGTATTATTTGCTAAAAAAAATAATATTATGGTAGGTCCTGGAAGAGGAAGTGCAGCTGGAAGCTTAGTTAGTTATTCTCTTGGAATAGTAGAAGTAGATCCAATTAAATATGGTCTTATATTTGAGAGATTTTTAAATCCAGAAAGAGTAACTATGCCTGATATTGATATAGATTTTGATAATACTAAAAGAGATGAAGTAATAGATTATGTTAAAGATAAATATGGGCATGATAAAGTATGTAATATACTTGCTTTTGATACTTTTTTACCAAAGCTTATTATTAGAGATATAGGAAGAGTATTAAATATTAGAGAAGAAAAAATAAATGCTTTATGCAAGCTTATAAATAATGAAAAAACTTTTAAAGATTTAGAAAAAAATAAAGAGTTCACTTTATATGTATCAAGAAACTCTGATTTAAAAAGATTAGTTAAAATATGCACTAAATTATGTGGCCTTAAAAAAAATACTAGTATTCATGCAGCAGGTATAGTTATTAGTGATGAAAAGCTTTCTAATATTATACCTATATATAAAAAAGATGGTATTTTACTTAGTGCTTTTACTATGGAATATATTGAAAAACTAGGGCTTTTAAAGATGGATTTTTTAGCTATATCTAATTTAAATACTATTTCAAATATAGTAGAAGAAATTAATAAAATAGAAGAGTTTTCTTTAAATGATATACCACTAGATGATGAAAAAACATTAATGCTTTTTAGTAAGGGGTATACTAATGGAATATTTCAATTTGAAAAAGAGGGTATGAAAAGCTTTTTAAAGAGTTTAAAAGTAGATAGTTTTAATACATTAGTAGATGCTTTAGCTTTATATAGACCTGGTCCAAAAGATATGATTAACGTTTATATTAATAGAAAACTAGGTAAAGAGAAAACTACATATTTAATAAAAGAGTTAGAAGGTATACTTTCTTCTACATATGGAATTATTATTTATCAAGAACAAGTTTTAGATATATTAAGGCTTATTGGAGGATACACTTATGCTCAAGCAGATATTATAAGAAGAGCTATGAGTAAGAAAGATAAAGTAGTAATTGAAGCTAATAAAGAAAAGTTTATAAATGGAGTTATTAAAAGTGGTTATACAAAAGAAATAGGAATTACTTTATATGAACAAATAATTAAGTTTTCTAATTTTGGATTTAATAAATCACACTCAGTAGTTTATGCTTTATTATCTTATCAAATGGCTTATTTAAAAGCACATTATACATCATATTTTATGAGTTATTTACTTAACTCTACTTCTTCAAATGAAAAAATAAAAGAATATATTGATGAATCTAAAATATATAAAATTGATTTTGAAAGTGTAAGTGTTAATAAATCAACAGATAAGTTTTATTTTTTAGAGGGTAAAATGATTATGCCTTTTACTTTAATTAAAAATATTTCTAATGTTATATCTAATTATATAATTGAAGAAAGAAATAAAGGGAAATTTAAATCTTTTTATGATTTTATGATTAGATGTTATGGAAACGCAGTGAAAAAAAATATAGTTATTTCTTTAGTAGAAAGTGGAGTATTTAATGAGTTTAATATTAATAAAAAAATGATAATTAATAATATAGATAGAATAATTAACTACACTAATTTATGTAAAGAAATGGATCCATCATTAGTTAGTGAGCCTATATTAGAAAAGTGTGATGATTATACTGATGCTGAAATAATTTCAAATGAAATAAAAAATTATGGCTTTTATATATCTTCTCATCCAGTTACTAAAATTGATAGATCAAAATATACTACTTTAAAAAGTATAGAAAATTATTTATTTAAAAATATTAAAATAGTGTTAATGATAGAAAATATTAAAGATATATTTACTAAAAATGGTGATAAAATGTGTTTTGTTAAACTAAGTGATGAATACAGTAAAATAGAGGGAGTTATATTTCCTAAAGTATATAATAAAGTTACTATAGAAAAGGGTAAAATATATTTATTTATTACAAAAGTAGAAAAAAGAAATAATGATTTACAACTTATAATAAATGATATAAAAGAAATAAAATAGCACTTTAACTTAAAGTGCTATTTTTCTATATTTTCAATAATTTTTATTAATGAAAGGATGCTATATTCGTAAGATAAACCACCTTGAACAAATATAGTATATGGATTTTTTACTTTTCCATCACAAGAAAGCTCTATGGAAGATCCTTGTGTAAAAGAAGGGGATGCCATTATTATTTTATCACTATAACCAGACATTTCGCCTTCAATAACTTGTACATTTGAATTAACTGCTCCAGAAGATTGTAAAGAAGAGCAAAACTTTAATAGTCTTTCTTTATCATTTAAGTATATTGTTGTTACTATATCACTTCTTTTTTCATTATATTTTGGATATACTTTATACCCTAATTCTTCAAAAGCTTTAGAAAATAATACTGATGTTTTAAGAGCGTTTCTTATTACAGTAGGGCTTAAATAAAGTCCTAATAATATAGTTCTATTAGCGTTTGTTGCTCCTACTTCTTTTCCTTCTCCAGGAACATTTAACCTTTCAGCACAGAGCTTTATTAAATCTTTATCTCCTACTAAGTATCCTCCATGAGTACAAATGCCAGCACCTAAATTTTTAATAAGTGAGCCAGCACATAAGGAAGCTCCAACTTCAATAGGATCCTTTTCTTCATCCATTTCACAGTAGCAGTTATCTATAAATATTATAATGCCTTTATTTATATTTTTAATAAATTTAATTACTTTTTCTATTTTTTCAATGGATAAGCTTTCTCTTAATGAATAACCTCTAGAACGTTGAATATAAACCATTTTAATATCTTTTTTATCAAATAAATCTTTAATTTTTTCATAATTAAAATCATTATTAATTAAATCTATTTCTTCATAGTTAATACCATAACTTTTTAATGAACTATCATTATCTATGATTCCAATTATTTTATGAAGTGTATCATAGGGAGAGCCTGTAATACATACAAAAGTATCATTTGGTCTTAATAATGCTTGAAGTCCAATTGTAATAGCGTGAGTTCCTGATATAATTTGACTTCTTACTAAAGCATCTTCACTTTTAAATATTTCAGAATATATTTGTTCTATTTTATCTCTTCCAAAATCATTATATCCATATCCAGTAGAAATGTTAAAGTCACTTTCATTTAAATTATATTTATGAAAAGCATCTATAACTTTTTTACTATTAATTAAACATAAGTTATCTAAAAACTCAAACTCTTTAGTTAGTTTTCTTTTAATATTATTAATAAACTTTTTTGTATCTAACATTTTATCCCACCATCTATTCTAATAGTGCTATCATTTATATAACTAGCTTTATCGCTTGCTAAAAATAATACTAAATTAGATATTTCTTCTTCAGAAGCAAATCTACCTAGTAGTATTTTATTTTCTTCTTCTTTTTTAAAATTAGGATTCATATTTTTAGTGCTTGCTGTATCTATCCATCCAGGACATATAGTATTTACTCTTACATATGGAGCAAAATGATTAGCTAAGTTATGAGATAAATTAATTATACCAGCTTTAGATGAATCATATTCTAAGCTGCATACATTATAGTTGTTTAATGCATTATTTGATGAAATATTTATAATAGACCCATTTTTTTGTTTGTGCATAAATTCTCCAAATACTTTACTACATAAAAAAGTTCCAACTAAATTAGTTTCTAAAATATTTAAAAAGTCATTTTTATTTTTATCTTTAAATTCACTTGGAATATCAATTGAAGCATTATTGACTAATACATCTAATCTATTAAACACATTAATGATTTCTTTTAATACTTTTTCAATATCTTCTTCAATTTTAATATCACATTTTAAACATAATGCTTTTACATCATATTTATTAACAATTTCTTTTTGTAGTTTTAAAGCTTTTTCTTTATTAGTATTATAAGTAATAACAACATCATAATTGTTTTTAGCAAATGTTTTTATAATGTTTGCTCCTAAACCTTGAGCTGAACCTGTAACTAAAGCAACTTTATTCATAATTTCCTTCTTTCTAAAGTATTATATCATATTATAAAAATAAATTGACTAATTTATTAATTTAAGATATTGTTTATCAAATGATGCAAATTATCATTATTTTAAAAACATTATTGCATTTATCTTGATAAATAAAATTAAAAGAAAAACAATTGAAATTAAAAATATAATATGATATAATATTTATGGCATCGAAGAGTGGACAAAAGTCCACTCTTTATTTAGAGGAGGAACCGATGGAAAAGAAAATATATGATGCTATTAAACCTAGTTTAAATGAAGAAGGCATTGAATTAGTTGAAGTGTATTTTGGCATTGAAGATGATATGAATACATTATTTGTAGTAATTGATAGTGAAGAAGGAGTTGATTCTAACTTATGTGTTAAAGCTACTCATATAGTTAGTCCAATTATAGATGAGCTTGATTTAGATATAGAAAATTATGTATTAGATGTAGGAAGTAAAGGAGTTAAAGATGAATAATAAAGAATTTAAAAAAGCATTAGAAACTGTTTCAGAGCAAACTGGAATAGAAAAAGATATAATAATAGAAGCTATGAAACAAGGTCTTGGTACTGCTTTTAGAAAAAATGAAAAGGCTGATTATAAAACAAGAGTTTTAATTGATGAAAAAACAGGAGATATTCAAGTATTTAAAGTTACTGATATAGTAGAAGACTATAAAGATGAAGATAATGAAATAGATGAAGAAACTGGAGAAGTTAAAGTAGAGCATGATTATTTAAATGAAATGACTATTTCAGAAGCTAAAAAGATTAATAAAGACTATCAAGTAGGAGATGAAATACTTGAAGAAGTAACTCCTAAAAACTTTGGTAGAGTAGCTATATCAGTTGCTAAACAAGTGGTACTTCAAAAATTAAGAGAAGCAGAAAGAGAAAAGATAATGTCTGATTTTTCTGACAAACAAGATGAATTAATGGTTGGTTTTTTAGCAATGGAAGATGCTAGAAACTATTATGTTGATTTAGGTAAAGCTAGAGGAATATTACCTAAAGGAGAATTAATCCCAGGGGAAAAGATGACTATGGGTTCTTCTGTAAAAGTATATATTACTAAAATAGAAAGTACTCCTAAAGGACCACTTATATTGTTATCTAGAAAAAACTATGGATTTATTAAAAGATTGTTTGAACTTGAAATACCTGAGTTTGCAGATGGAACATTAGAATTAATGGGAGTAGCAAGAGAAGCTGGAGTAAGAAGTAAAGTAGCTGTTGCATCTAATAATCCTAAAGTGGATCCTATAGGAAGTTGTATTGGAGAAAAAGGAAGAAGAATAGCAAATATTATTTCTGAATTAGGGGGAGAAAAAATTGATTTAATCGCATATAGTTCTAATCCAGAAGAATATATTGCTAATGCATTAAGTCCAGCTAAAAACTTAAATGTAAGTATTACTGATGAGAAAAAGAAAGAAGCTTTAGTAATAGCTGATGATGAAAACTTAAGTTTAGCTATAGGTAAAAAAGGAATTAATATTAAATTAGCAAGTCGTCTTACTAAATATACAATTAATATAAAGACTCTTGCTGATATAAATGCTTTAATTAATTCTTAAGGAGGATATATGAAAAAGATTCCAATGCGTTCATGTATAGTAAGCCGTGAAAAACTGCCTAAAAAAGAATTAATTAGAATAGTTAAAGATAATAAAAATAATATTTTTATTGATCTTACTGGAAAATCTAATGGAAGAGGAGCTTATTTAAAAAGGGATATCGAAGTAATTGAAAAAGCTCAGAAAACAAAAGTACTTGATAAAGTATTTGAGCTTAATGTAAAAGAAGAAATATATGAAGAGTTAAAAGATATTGTAAGAAAGGAGTGATAAAGTATGACTATTAAAGATTATGCTTTAGAAATGAATGTTAGTGAGGAAGTAGTTTTAAATAAATTAAAAGAATTGGGTTTTGATTATACTTCTTCTTCATCTATGCTTGATGATGATGCAATAATAATGCTTGATAATGAAAACTTTAATATTGATGAATCACTAAAAGATAAATATGAGATGGAAGATAGAGCTTTAGATGCGGCTGAAGCTTATAATTTAGATTTAGATGAAGAAGAAAAATCTAAAGTTAAAATTAAAAAGAAAGAACCTTCTAAAAAAGAAAAAGAAAGTGCTAAAGAGTTTCTTAAAAAGAAAAAAAATGTGTATAAGAGTAAAGAAAAACTTCAAAGTAATAAAGAAGCAATTGAATCTAATACAGTAATTTATAAAGAAAATATGAGTGTATCTTCTTTAGCAGAAAGTCTAGGTGTTACTGCTAGTGAAGTAGTTAAAAAACTTATTGGTATGGGTCTTATGATTTCAGCTAATCAAGCTATTACGTTTGAAGATGCACAAATAGTAGCATTAGAATATAATAAAGAACTTGTAAAAGAAGAAACAACTGATATAAGTAATTTTGAAGAATATGTTGTTAATGATGCACCTGAAGATTTAGAAATAAGGCCAGTTGTTGTAACAATTATGGGACATGTTGATCATGGTAAAACTACTTTATTAGATTATATTAGAAATACAAACGTAGCTTTAGGTGAAGCAGGAGGAATTACTCAAGCAATTGGAGCTTATCAAGTAAAAAAAGATGATAGATTAATTACTTTTATAGATACTCCAGGACATGCTGCATTTACTGAAATGAGATCAAGAGGAGCTAGTGTAACTGATATAGTAATTATTATAGTAGCAGCTGATGATGGTGTTATGCCTCAAACTAAAGAAGCTATTGAACATGCTAAGGCAGCAGATGTGCCTATAATCGTAGCTATTAATAAAATAGATAAACCTAATATAAATATAGATAAGATAATGAGTGATTTATCTTCATGTGGTCTTACTCCTACTGAATGGGGAGGAGATACAACTATTGTAAAAATCAGTGCTAAAACAGGAGAAGGTATTGATGAACTTCTTGATAATATAAATTTATTAAGTGAAGTTTTAGAATTAAAAGCTAATCCAAATAGATATGCAATGGGAAGCGTTATAGAAGCAAGACTAGATAAATCAAAAGGTCCTATTGCTACTTTATTAGTACAAAATGGAACTTTAAGATTAGGAGATCCTATTGTAATTGGAACTAGTTTTGGAAGAGTAAGAACTTTAATAGATGATAAAGGAAAAGAAGTGTTATCTGCTCTTCCATCAAAACCAGTTGAAGTAACTGGTATAGATGAAGTACCAGTAGCTGGAGATAAATTTATGGCTTTTGAAAATGAAAAAGAAGCAAGAAGTATTGCATTAAAAAGAAAAGAAGCAGCAAGAAATAAAAAGTATGCTAAAAAAGCAGTTAGTTTAGATGACTTATTTTCTCAAATTCAAGAAGGCAAAAAAGAAATAAATATAGTACTTAAAACAGATGTTAAAGGAAGTGAAGAAGCTGTTAAAAATGCTTTACTTAAAATAGATGTTGATGGTGTTAAAATTAATGTTATAAGAAGTGGAGTGGGTTCAATTACTGAAAGTGATGTAGTTTTAGCAGAAGCATCAAATGCTGTTATTATTGGATTTAATGTTATCCCTCCAAATATTGTAAAAGATCTTGCTAAAGAAAAAGAAATAGATATAAGATTTTATGATGTTATTTATAAAGCAATTGAAGAAGTAGAAAGCGCTATGAAAGGTATGCTAGATCCAAAATATGAAGAAGTAGTTACTGGGCATGCTGAAGTAAGAAAATTATTTCATTTTTCTAAAATTGGTAATATTGCAGGTTCACATGTAATAGATGGAACTATTAAAAACAATTCACAAGTTAGAATTATAAGAGATAATATAGTAGTAGCAACTTCTAAAATATCTTCTCTTCAAAGAGAAAAAAATTCAGTTAAAGAAGTTAAATCAGGTTATGATTGTGGTATTACTATTGAATCTTTTCCAGATATTAAAGAAAACGATATTATAGAATGTTATGAAATGAAGGAAGTGAAATAATAATGAATGTTAAAGGTGAAAGAGTAGGAGCTGATATGCAAAAACATTTATCTTTAATACTTCTTATGGAAGCAAAAGATAAAGATTTTAAAAACGTAACAATAACTTCTTGTGAAGTGCCTAATGATTTAGAAATTGCTAAAGTTTATTTTACAACACTTGATAAAGATAAAGAAAAAGTAGAGAAAGATTTAAATAATGCTTCTGGCTATTTTAGAAGTCTTTTATCTCAAAGATTAAAAATAAGACATACTCCAGAACTTAAATTTATATATGATAAGTCTATAGAATATGGAGAGAAAATAGAAAAGATATTAGAAGAATTAAATCAATAATAATTGACAACTACACTTTAAATATAGTATAATTTCATATGTAAATGCAATGAATAAGAGGAGTAATTAATAACTGTATTTTAGAGAGTAAATCGTATAGTGAAAGATTTTAATATAAGTATTAATGAAGGTAGCTTGTGAGCATAATATTTGAATTTAAGTAAAATATTACGTAATTATGCGTTAAATAAATAAGTAATAAAAAAGGTGGTACCGCGTTTTTCGCCCTTGTGTACTACCTTTTATTTTGGAGGATAATATGGATATGGATAATAACTTTGATGCTTTTGATGAATACGTTTCATCATTTGATTTAGTTGATTATATGAATGCTTATAAATATAAACATTCTTATAGAGTTATGAAAAATTCTAAAGAAATAGCTGCATCTTTAAAACTTAGTTCAAATGATACATATTTATGTGAATTAATTGGTTTACTTCATGATATAGGTCGTTTTTATCAAATGACTAATTATGAAACACTAGTAGATGAAGAAAGTCTTGATCATGGAGATTATGGAGCTAAATTATTATTTGAAGATGGATTAATAAAAAAGTTTGATTTAAATGAAGAAGATTATGAATTAGTCAAAAAAGCTATTAAAAATCATAATAAATTTAAAATTGAAAAAGCGAATAAAAGAGAAACTCTTTTTTGTAATATAATAAGAGATGCTGATAAAATAGATATATTATATGCGTATTCAAATCCAAAATTATTAGAATTTGATTGTAATAATAAAGAAGAGATTAAAGAAGATATAAAAAAAGCATTTTTTAATCATAAACAAGTAAAGTTTGATAAATCACGTAATCAAAATGAATTATTAATAGAAACAATAGCGTTAATATATGATATAAATTTTGATTATACTAAAAACAAAATATTAAAAGAAAAATATTTAGAAAAAATATATAAAAATATAAAATATAAAAGTATATTTAAACCGTATTTTGATGAAGCAATTAAATATTTAAAAGAAAGCGTTAAATAGAAAGGAAGGAAATTATGTTAGATAAAAAATATGATGCTAAAGAAAAAGAAAATAAATGGTTAAACTATTGGAATGAAAACCATATATATGAGTTTAATCCTGATGAAAGAAAAGTATATTCTATTGATACACCACCACCTACAGTTAATGGTAAGATTCATATAGGACATATATTTTCATATTCGCAAACTGAAATGATTGCAAGGTATAAAAGGTTAAGAGGTTATAATGTTTTTTATCCTTTTGGTTTTGATGATAATGGTTTACCTAGTGAAAGATTAGTTGAAAAAGAACAAGGAAAGAAAGCTCATGAAATAGGAAGAGAAAAATTTACTGAGCTTTGCTTTGAAACAACAAATAAATACGAAGAAGAATTTAAAACATTATTTAGTAAGATAGGAGTAAGCTCTGATTGGAAAAAAACATATAAAACAGTTAGTCCTTCTACTGTTAAAATAAGTCAAATGTCTTTTTTAGATTTAGTTAATAAAGGACATTGTTATTATAAAGAAAGTCCTGCTTTATGGTGTAATGAATGTTTAACCACAATTGCACAAGCTGAACTTGAAACTAAAACATTAAAAACAACATTTAATTATATTAACTTTTCTACTACTGATGGAGAAGAGTTTACAATAGCTACAACAAGGCCTGAATTAATACCTGCTATTGTAAGTGTTTTTATAAATCCAAAAGATAAAAAGAATAAACATTTAATAGGTAAAACTGCACATATTCCAGTAGTTGATATTGAAGTTCCTATTATGGCAGATGAAAAAGTAGCAGTTGATAAAGGAACTGGTATAGTTATGTGCTGTACTTTTGGTGATCAAACAGATATAGAGTGGTGGAATAAATATAATTTACCACTTAGAAATATACTTACTGATGATGGAAAGATAATTAATGATATTAAAAATTATGGTGGCTTAAAAATAAAAGAAGCTAGAAAACAAATAATTGAAGACTTAAATAAAGGCGGTTATATTGTTAAAATAGAAGAAATTGAACATGAAGTACAAACTCATGAAAGATGTGGTAAAGAAGTAGAATATTCAGTTATGAAACAATGGTTTATTGACCTTATGAATCATAAAGAAGACTTTATTAAAATAGGAAGGGAAATAAATTGGTATCCTAAACATATGATTCATAGATATGAAGAGTGGGTAAATAATATAGCATGGGACTGGTGTATTTCAAGACAAAGATATTTTGGAGTGCCTTTTCCAGTTTGGTATTGTAAAGATTGTGGAAGTCCAATATTTGCTAGAATAGAAGACCTTCCAGTTAATCCTTTAGTAGATAAACCATATAATAAATGTTCATGTGGATGCACTTCATATATACCAGAAGAAGATGTTATGGATACATGGGCAACTTCTTCTATAACTCCAATGATTAATATGAGATATGGAGAAGAAGATAATTATGAAGATATTTTAAAACCAATGAGTTTAAGAACAAATGCTAGTGATATTATTAGAACATGGGATTTTTATACAATAGTAAAAAGTTTCTATCATTTTGGAATAAAACCATGGGATAATGTAATGATTTCAGGCTTTGTTATGGCAGGTCAAGGAGAAAAAATCAGTAAATCTAAATCTAATAATAAAGAAGATCCATTATATCTAATAGATCAATATTCAGCAGATGCGATTAGATATTGGGCTGCATCAGGTAGATTAGGAACTGATATAGTATTTAGTGAAGAAACATTATTAAGAGGCAAAAAACTAATTAATAAGATATGGAACTCTTCAAAGTTTGTAGAGATGCATTTACAAGATTTTAAAGATAAAGAGTTTAATAATTTTGAATATATAGATAAATGGATATTAGGTAAATTTAAGGAAATGGAAACTACGTTTTTAAAATATTTAGATGATTATGAAGTAGGGCTTGCTCTTAATCATTTAGAAAAATTTTTTTGGAATTTTTGTGATAATTATATAGAAATTGTAAAACATAGATTATATAGACCAGAAGAGTTTGGAGAAGAAGCTAGATATTCAGGACAAAAAACTTGTTATATAATTTTATATAAATTACTTCAAAGTTTTAGTATGTTTTTTCCGTTTATAACAGAAGAAATATATCAAGAATTATATCATGAAAAAAAGTCAATTCATCAAACTAATATAATTCCGTTAGAAAACAATTATGAAAATGAAGTAATTAATGGTGATAAAATTGTTGAAATTATAAGTAAAGTAAGAGGAGAGAAAACATTAAATAATGCGTCTTTAAAAACACCAGTAAAAGTATTAAATTTAAAGGTTACAGAAGAGTTAAAGATTGCTATTGAAAAATCAATAAAAGACTTTAAAGCAACTTTATTTATACAAAATTTAAATTTTAATATTGATTCTAAAATTAATGATGTTGAAAAAATAGAATTGGATTTAGAAAATTCAAAAATATAAATTGTTGTAAAAAGTTTAAATAATTAGTAGCTATAATTGTATTGTTATAATATAATAATTATGTAAAGGAAGTGAAGTTATGCTTATATTAGCAAAGAGTATATTGGGATTAATGATTGGTTTTTTTGGAGCAGTTATTTTAGGATGGTTTTTAATACCTTATTTAAAAAAGTTAAAATATGGACAAAAGATTAATAAATATGTTAAATTTGCACATGCTCAAAAAGAAGGAACACCTACAATTGGAGGATTAATTTTTATAATTCCGACTTTAATAGCAATGATTTTGTTATATTTAAGAGGGAGTTTGGAAATTACACCTGGTTTATTATTAGTTATATTTATCTTTGTAACATATGGAGCGTTAGGTTTTGCAGATGACTATATAAAAATAGTCAAAAAAAGAAACAAAGGATTAAGTCCAACTCAAAAATTAATAATTCAAGTTCTAATAGCTATAGTTTTCTTTTATGTATGTATGAGAAGTAATATTGGAACTAATTTAACTATTTCAGTATTAAATTTAGATGTTGATTTAAAATGGTTTTATGGGTTATTTGTTTTATTTTTATTAGTAGGTTCTGCAAATGCAGTTAATTTAACTGATGGACTTGATGGATTATCAGGAGGATTATCATTAATAGCATTTTTATGTTTTGGTATTCTTTCTTGGGGAAGCACATGGATTTCCGGTTATCAAGAAATAGCTATATTTTGTTTTGTTCTTACAGGAGCTTTATTAGGATTTTTAGTATATAATGCACATCCAGCAAAAGTATTTATGGGTGATACTGGTTCAATGGCATTAGGTGCTACTTTAGCAGCAGTTGCTATATTAACTAAACATGAACTTTCATTAGCTGTTATTGGTGGTGTATTTGTAATAGAAACATTATCTTGTATTTTACAAGTATTTCACTATAAAACTTATGGTAAAAGAATATTCTTAATGACACCTATACATCATCATTTTGAAAAACTAGGTTGGCCAGAAACAGATATAGTAAGACTCTTTTATATAGTAGGATTTGGTCTTGGAATGATCGCAGTATATTATGGAGTATGGTTATAATACTCCTTTTTTATTATAATATTATTTAAAAAAAAAGTTTTTAACTGGAGAATTAGTTATAAATAATAGTTGGTTTTGTGATCCAATGGGGTTAGCAACTTCTGGATATGGACTTTGTATGTCAGCAGAAGAAATGGCTAAAATAGGACTATTATGTTTAAATAAAGGAAAACATAATGGAAAGCAAATAATTTCTAATAAATGGTTAAAAGAAATGAGAATTTCAAGGAAAGTAAAAAGTTCTTTTTCTAATAATATGGAATATGGTTATTTATGGTGGATAATAAATAAAAATATTTATGCTGCAATAGGTAATAGTGGAAATACTATTTATATTAATACTTTAAAAAATATAGTAGTATCTATTACTTCTTCTTTAGAAATTTCTATATTTGATAGAATAGATTTTATTCAAAAATATATAGAGCCTTTTATTGAATAATATATTATTTTTTTATAATAAAAATATTTATGTTTTTCACTTGCTAGTAATTATTTAATGTGATAAAATAAATTATAGACTAAGGAGGATTTTTATATGGGACTTAAAGATCTATTTAAACCAGTTATTGATGAATCAGATGATAATATTTTTAATGAAAAAGATAATAAAGTATCAAAAGATATTAAAAATAAGACTATTTTAATAGAACCAAGAGCATTTTCAGAAGCTCAACAAATTGCAGATTATTTAAAAGCTAAAAATCAAGTAGTGGTAAATTTTAAAAGGGTAACAACAGATGTATCAAAAAGAATAATGGATTTTCTTCATGGAATAGTGTATGCTATAGATGGAACTATGCAAAAAATAGGACCTGGTATTATAATATGTGCTCCTAAAGGATCGGAGATAGAAGGTTCTATTTCATCAGATGATGTAAAAAAGGGTGGAAAATCAACAGGCGAAAATGAGTGGTAAATATATTAGTATAAAGGAAGTGACATAAGTGGAAAAATTTAATACAACTTTCCGCGGTTATAATAAAAAACAAGTACAAAAGTGCTTGGATGAAATAATACATAATTATGAAAGTTTACTTAATAAAAGTAAACAAACGGAAGCGGATAATAAAATGTTATTAGAACGTCTTTCTCATTATGAACGTATAGAGGAAACATTAAATAGAGCAATTTTCACAGCAGAAAGTGCAAGTGATCAAATTAAAGCAACAGCTAGAAAAGAATGCGAAAATATGGTAAATGAAGCAAGACGAAATGCAAGTAGAATTATAAATGATGCGCTGTTAAAAGCTGAAAAAGCACAAGAACAAGCAGATTTATTAAAAAGAAATACTAATATATTAAAAAGAAGAATAAGACAAATAATAGAAACTCAACTCGAAGTAATAAATGAATTAGATAGAGTAGACTTTAAGGACACTGATAATAAATATTAAAAAAATCAAATTATATAAGTTAATTTGATTTTTTATTGTTTTGTTTTTTAAGTTCTTTTCTAATGTCTTTTAATATATCAAGTTCAGTTTCAATTTTTGGTTCTTTTTTCTTTTCTTCTTCTTTTTTAGTATTAAGAGCTTTATGAATTTTATTAATGCTTTTAACTATAAAGAAAATACATGTTGCTATTATTAGAAAATCAACTATATTTTGTAAAAAGAGTCCATAATTTATAGTAACGTCTTTTACTATAATATTTAAAGTTGTAAAATCTATTCCTCCAATAATTATTCCAAAAAAAGGCATTATTATATCATTAACAAGTGATGATACTATTTTATTAAACGCACCACCTACAATAATACCAATAGCTAAATCAACTATATTGCCTCTCAAAACAAAAGTTTTAAATTCTTTTAACATTTTCACCTCCATATTAATTATAACATTTATTTATATCAAATTGAAATGAATAATAATTTGTGATAGAATAAATATCGCTTACTTATGAAAGGAAGTTAATGTGAAAAGAAATAAAATATATATTATAGTTATAATAGCTCTTATTATTTTATTATTTATTCCTAAACAAAAAAATAGTGTTGCTATTATATCTAAAAATACTACTTGTTTTAATGGTGTTGATAAGTTTCATGAAAAATATATTAAAGAAAACTATTATGAAAATGAAAAGATAGAAGATATTATTTATAAAGTAAGTAGATATATGAATAGTCCTTTAAAAGAAAATGCTTCTTTTATAGTTAAATATAGTGTTGAAAAAGGAGTTAATCCTTATCTAAGTTCTGCTATTATTTTACATGAAACAGGTTGTGAATGGAAGTGTAGTTATTTATCTAGAGTATGTAATAATTATGCTGGTAATAAAGCTTCTTCTGGTAATTATAGAGTTTTTTCTACAGCAGAAGAAGGAATTAAGTTTGCTATTGATAAATTATCAAATTATTATAATGCTGGTAAAACTACTCCATATGAAATAGGACCTTCTTATGCAGTGTCTAGTGCATGGCCTAATAGGGTTTCTGCTTATATGAATAAGCTTAGGAATAGTTGACAAAATACTGGTATAATAATATAATTTAAAAAGAGCAAAGTAAGTTTTTAGGAGGATTTTATGGAAAAAGAATACACTGAACAAGAACAAGTAAGAAGAGATAAACTAGGTAACATAAGAAAGTTTTGTAATCCATATCCTGATAGATATGAAAGAACTCATTTAATTAAAGAAGCAAGGAATCTTCCAGATGGAGAAAAGAATATTAGTATAGCTGGAAGAATCGTTTTTATGAGAAAAATGGGTAAACTTTCTTTTGTTAAGATTCGTGATATAGAATGTCATATTCAATTAGAAATAAAAGTTGATGAAGTAGGAGAAAAGGTTTATGAGTTTTTTAAGTATCAAATAGATACTGGGGACTTTATAGGTGCTAATGGTGAAATGTTTACAACTAAAACAGGAGAAAAAACACTAAGAGTTAAAGAGTTAACATTTCTTGGTAAAGCATTAAAACCACTACCAGAAAAATTTCATGGACTTACTGATATAGAATTAAAATATAGACATAGATATACTGATTTAATTATGAATGAAGAATCTAGAAAAGTATTTCTTGGAAGAAGTAAACTTTATTCATTTTTACATGAGTATTTAGATTCTCATGGATTTTTAGAAGTAGAAACTCCTATATTACAAAATGCTGTATGTGGTGCGTCTGCTAAACCATTTTATACACATCATAATGCATTAGATATTGAGCTTAATTTAAGAATCGCACCAGAGACATATTTAAAACAATGTATAGCTGCTGGTTTTGATAAAGTATACGAAGTAGCTAAATGTTTTAGAAATGAAGGAATGGATAGTGAGCATTTACAAGAATTTACCCAAGTAGAGTGGTACTCTGCTTATTGGAACTATGAAGATAATATTAAATTTTTTCAAGAGTTTTTAAAAAACTTAATAATTAATCTTACTGGAAGTGCTATTATATCGTATCAAGGAAATGAATTAGATTTTTCAAAAGAATTTGAAAAAGTTAACTATGTAGAGAAACTAGAGGAAGTATTAGGATTTGATTTTTTAAGTATTACAGATACTCAAGAGTTAAAAAGAAAAATAATTGAAAAAGGCTTATTTACAAAAGAAGAATTGAGTGAATATAAATCATTATCTCAAGTAATAGATTTTGCTTATAAAAACTTAATAAGAAAAAATATTGTTAAGCCTACTATTATATATAATTATCCAGCTGTATTGATTCCACTTGCTAGACGCAATGATAAAGATGATAGAATTATAGATGTATTTCAAATAATAGTGTGTGGTACTGAGTTATGTAAATCATATTCTGAGTTAGTTGATCCTATTATTCAAAGGCAAACATTTGATGAACAACTTAAAATGAAAGAATTAGGAGATGAAGAAGCGATGGAGCATGATGAGGTTTTCTTAAGTGCTATGGAACAAGGTATGCCTCCAATAAGTGGTTTAGGATTTGGAATAGATAGACTATTAATGATTATATATGATGTGCCATCTATTAGAGATGTAGTATTATTCCCGACAATGAAAAATATAAAATAATAAGTAAGGTTTATAAAGCCTTACTTTTTTATTTGTATTTACACAAACTTTACAAAATCAAAAGAAAAGTATAAAAAAAACTAAAAACTATTTACAAGATAGTTTTTTTATTGTAAGATAGTGGTAAGAAGTGCAACAAAGTGGGTGAAAGTGGGGTGTTATTATGTTAATGGGTGAATATCATCATAATTTAGATAACAAAAATAGACTTATTATTCCTTCTAAGTTTAGAAATGAGCTTGGAAATGAATTCATAATAACAAAAGGTCTTGATAAATGCTTGTTTGTTTATTCTAAAAATGAATGGAATAAATTAATAAAAGACTTAGACACACTTAAATTCACTAAGAAAAATGTTAGAGCCTTTGAAAGATTTTTCATATTTGTTGCTTCTTTAAATGAATTCGATAAACAAGGTCGAATATCGTTAACCTCACCACTAGTTCATTACG
Source organism: uncultured Clostridium sp. (assembly GCA_964345385.1). GTDB lineage: Bacteria > Bacillota_I > Bacilli_A > RF39 > UBA660 > CAG-1000. The sequence goes on along the minus strand of CAYFQM010000005.1, from coordinate 12,802 downwards.
CCAATATTACTAAAGAATGTGTAATTATTGGCGTAAATGAACGACTAGAAATATGGGATAAAGATGAGTTTGAAGCATTTATGAAATCTAATGAAGAAAGTTTAGAACTAATAGCAGAAAACTTATTTGAGGGAGAAGATTATATTGCATAAATCAGTAATGCTTGATGAAGTAATTAAACACTTAAATGTAATACCTAATGGTATTTACATAGATTGTACCTTAGGGTACGCAGGACACTCAAGTGAAGTACTTAAACAATTGAATGAGAAGGGGTTCTTATTCGCCTTTGATCAGGATATAGATGCGATTAATTATTCTGATCAAAAACTATCTAAAATCTCTAAAAATTATAAAATTATTAAAGATAATTTTGTAAATATAAAGAGTTATATAAATAAAGAAGTTGATGGAATTTTATTTGATTTAGGAGTAAGTAGTCCTCAACTTGATAATAAAGATAGGGGTTTTAGTTTTCATTTTGACTCTAATTTAGATATGAGAATGGATAAAGATAATTTATTAGATGCTAAAAAAGTAGTAAATGAGTATTCATTAGAAAAACTTACTAAAATACTTTATGAATATGGTAATGAAAAATATGCTAAAAGTATTGCTAAAAATATAGTATCTTCAAGACCAATAAATACTACATTAAAGTTAGTTGAAATAATAAAAAAAAGTGTTCCAGTTTCATATAAATTAGATTCTCATCCAGCTAGAAAAACTTTTCAAGCAATAAGAATTGAAGTTAATAATGAAATGGATATATTACCTAATTCAATTAAAGATGCATTTTCTTTATTGAAAATAGGAGGAAGGTTATTAGTAATTACTTTCCATTCATTAGAAAATAAAATAGTGTCAAAAGCATTAAAAGAGTTATGTTCTAGTGATAAAGTTATGAGTAAATTACCACTTGAAGTAGAAGAATTAAAAGCACGTGGTAAATATATTTGTAAGATAAAACCAAGTGAAAAAGAAATAAATGATAATAATAGAAGTAGAAGTGCTACTTTACATGTTATAGAAAGGATAAGATAATGAAAAGAAGCAAGTATGAAAAAGTATTAGTAACTGTAATTATATTATTTGCTATTGGAACAGTTTTATGTAAATCATTAATTGGTGCATGTATTGAATCTACTAATGCACAAATACAAAGAATTAAAAGTAATATTACTGTTCAAGAAGAAACTAATGTTGATATGCAGATGAAAATAAATGAACTTGCTTCACTTGATAATGCTCTTTCAGTTGCACAGTCTTATGGACTGAGTTATAATAATAGTAATATTAAAGTAATTGAAGAGTAGGAGTTATTATGAAAAAAACAAGAATAGTTAATATAAATAAATGGTTTTTAATTATTGTTGTTTTTATTTTTGCTATAATTATATGTCAATTATTTTATATAGGTCTTGGAAATATAAAAGTAGGTAATCAAAAACTAAGTGAGTTTGCAAGTAATAGAAATACTAAAACAAAGCAAATAGTTGCAAGAAGAGGTACTATATATTCATCTGATGATATAATTCTTGCAAAAGATGTAAATAGCTATACTGTAATAGCTCATTTAAATTCTAAAAGAACAATTGATAAAAAAAATCCTATGCATGTAGTAGATAAAGAAAAAACAGCTCAAATGCTAAGTCCTTTAATAAATATGACTGAAGAAAAAATATTAGAGCTTCTTAATATAGAGTTTGAGTATTGTGATGAAGATAAAAACTGTAAAATGAAGCAACCTGATCAAGTAGAGCTTGGTCCTGGTGGAAGAGGTATTACTGAACTTATAAAAGATGAAATAGATTCACTATCTTTACCCGGAATAGATTTTCTTTCTAGTAATAAAAGATATTATCCTAATGGGAATTTTTTGTCTTATACTTTAGGTTATGCTCGCGCAAATGATGAAGGTGATATTACTGGAGAGATGGGGCTTGAGCTTTCTTTAAATAATTATTTATCAGGTATAAATGGATACAAGGAATATCAATCTGATAGAGATGGATATCAAATTACCAATTTACCTAATAGAGAAGTTAAAGCAATAGATGGAAGTGATGTTTATCTTACAATAGATACAAATATTCAAATGTTTGCTGAAAACGCAATTTCTAAATTAGAAGAAAGTCATGTAGAATGGGCTAATGTTTCAGTTATGAATGCTAAAACAGGTGAAATACTTGCTATTGCATCTAGTCCTAATTTTAATAATAATACATTAGAGATAAAATCATATTATGACCCATTTGTTTCTAATCAATATGAACCAGGTTCAGTTATGAAAGTATTTAGTTGGATGGCATCAATGGAAAATGGTTTATATGAAGGAGAAAAAAAATATTTAAGTGGAAGTTTAAAAGTAGATGATAATACTACTATAAGGGATTGGAATAGAAGAGGATGGGGAAATATTACATTTGATGAAGGTTTTTATGTTTCATCTAATGTAGCTGCATCTACTTTAGGTTTAGAACTAGGAAGAGCTAAGTTAAAAGACTATTATATTTCTTTAGGTTTTGGAAAAGAAACTAATATAGGTCTTCCTAATGAGATGAAAGGAACTATAGATTTTAAATATCCTTCAGAAATAGCTAGTTCATCATATGGTCAAGGAATTACAGTAACTGCAATGCAAATGTTAAAAGCATTAGGTGCAGTTGCAAATAATGGAGTCATGTTAAATCCTTATTTAATACAAAAGATAGTGGATAGTGAAGGAAATATTATATTAGAAAAAGAAAAAACAGAAATAAAAAGAGTGGCAAGTAAAGAAACTATTCAAAAAATGAAAACTCTTTTAAGAGGAGTAGTTTCTGGAGCTAGTAATAGTTCAACTGGAACGCCATATTATATTAAAGGATATGATATAGCTGGTAAAACAGGTACAGCTGAAATAGCAGGAGGAAGTGGTTATCTTAAAGGAACTTATGTTAGAAGTTTTGGTTGTTTTTTTCCTGCTGAAGAACCTGAAATAGTAATTTATATTGCAGCATCTAAATTATCAAACACAAATTATTTATATTCTGCAACAAAAACATTAATTAAAAATATAGCAACTTTTAAAAACATCAATCCTTTAGCAGATACAAATGATACGTTTATTTTTGAGTTAGATAATTATATAAATAAAGATACTAAAAAAACTGAAACACTTCTTTCTTCATCTGGATTATCTCCTATAGTAATCGGAGATGGTGAAAAAATTATTGATCAATATCCAGAAGAAGGTTCTATATTAAATATAGATAATAAAGTATTTTTACTTACTTCATCTGAAGAATATAGAATGATAAATATTAAATCCTTTTCTAGAAGTGAAGCTCAAACTTTTTGTAATTTAACTAATATAAAATGTATATTTGATGGATATGGTTATGTTACTGATTTTGATTTAAAAAAAGGTAGTATTTTAAATAGTGATACAGTAGTAAATATAAATTTAAATAAAAACTATTAAAATATAAGTTCTTGTTTATTTATATATTATTTGGTAAAATTATAATGAGGTGAAGAAACATGTTTTTAGTAAGTAAAATTGTAATAGATATATTATATGTTTTATTAGGGTTAATTATTGGTTTAGTTGCTGGATTTTTAATTGCTAGGAAAGTATTTACAAAACAATTAAAAGATAATCCACCAATAAATGAAAAAATGATTAAAGCATTAATGAGTGGTATGGGAAGACAACCATCTCAAAAACAAGTTAATCAATTAATGAAACAAATGCAAAAATATCAATAAATAAAAGGGATAAGTATGAAAAAAGAATTAAGTGAGTTGTTAAAAAATAGTTATTGTCCTTATTCAAATTTTCCAGTTGCTGCAATAGTAGTTATGAAAGATGGTAATATATTTAAAGGAGTAAATGTAGAAAATGCAGCATTTGGCTCATCTTTATGTGCTGAGAGAGTTGCTATATTTACTGCTGTAGCTAATGGTTATAAAAAAGGGGATTTTAAAGAAATATATATAATTAATAAAACTCTTGATATAGCAATGCCATGTTTTTCATGTAGGCAAGTAATGAGTGAGTTTTTTGATAAAACTACTAAAGTTATAAGTATGAATTGTAAGTTTGAAAAGTTTACTAAAAAGTTTAGAGAACTTGCTCCATATCCATTTGAATTTTAAGTAAATAGTAATATTTACTTTTTTCTTACTCTAATATATAATTGTATTAGGAGCTATTATGAAAAACACTTTAGAATATTTGACTTATTATTCACCTTCACTTATATATATACCTTTTGATACAAAAGAAAAATTACTTTTAAAAAAAGATAAAAGTATATACTTTAATATGCATCTTGGTCAAACTAATAAGGGAGAAAATATTTTTAGTCCAGTAAGTGGAGAAATAAAAGCAATTCAAAAAGTAAATTTAATTAAAGGAACTTTGGATAGTTTAGTTATAGAAAATAATTTTATAGAATATAAAAAGAAAATAAATCCATATAGAAATATTTTATCTATGAAAAAAGAAGAGATAAAAAAACTATTAATTAAATATAATTTATATCAAAAAACAACTAGTAAAACTATTTTAGTAGTAACTTCTAAATATAATAAAAAATATGATTTAGGAGACATGGTAATTAATTATGAATCATATGAAGAAATATTAGAAACTATTGATGAACTTTTAGGTATTTATAATATACAAAATGCTTATATAGTAATTCCTAGAGAAGACTATATTAGTAGATCTGCTTATAATAAATATATAAATGCTTTTCATAATATATGTATAGTATCATCACTTAAAAAACTAAAAAATAATAAATGCACTTTTTATGATGTAGAAGATATCCTTTCAATAAATAAAGCAATTCATTTAGATAGTATTAAAGATACTAAAATGATTACTATTAACTATCAAAATAAACCTATAATATTAAAAGTTAAATTATATACACTACTTAGTGAGTTATTATTTTCATTAAATATTGAGTATAAAAATAAAAAAATATATGTAAATGATACACTAATAGATATAAATAACTTTATAATATCTAATGAAGTAAGGAGTATAAAGGTTATACAATGATATATTTATTATATGGAGAAGAGTATTTTTTAATTAAAGAAAAAGAAAAAGAAATTGTTAATAAATGTGGTATTGAAAATATAATATCATATTATTTTGATATGACTAAATTAGAAGAAATAATAAATGAATTATTATATGTAGATCTTTTCAATGAAAAAAAATTAATTATAATAAATTCTTTTTCTTTTAAAGAATTAGAAAAAAAAGATGAAGAATTATTAAGTAAAATTATTGATATGAAACAAGATAATATTTTGATTATTAAATGCATTGATTCATCTTTAGATGAAAGAAAGAAAATTATTAAACATATAAAAGAGTCATGTAAAGTATATCCTGCTAAAAAGTTAGATAGAAATGAATTAATAGATTATTTAACTAATTATTTTAAAATAAATGAATATAAAATAGATCCATTTTTAGTAAGAAAGATAGTTAATATATGTGGATATACTAAATATAGTAAAGATAATGGATATATATATAATGAAGTAAATAAATTAATGATATATAAAATTAAAGATAAAATTATAACTGAAAAAGATATAGATTTAATAGTAAGTGAAAATCCAGAAAATGAGTTATTTACTTTTTCTTCATATGTTATAGAAAAAGATAGAGAAAATATGTTTAAAAGATTTAAAATGGTAAAAGAATTAAATGTAGATCCATATTTAATATTTAATATATTAGTGCGTCAATATAGATTATTATTTCAAATAAAAGTATTAAAAGAAGATAAGTTAAATAATCAAGCTATTGCTAAAATGTTAGGTATTCATCCATATATAGTAGAAATTCATAGTAATAATATTGGACTTTATACTATTGATGAATTAGCAAAAATATTTGATCAGTTATTTGAAACAGATAGAATGATGAAAAGTGAAACAGTTGATGTATATAAAATATTAGAACAATTTTTATTAAAGATATAGGAGGAATAAAATGAGAAATGTAGGAACAATTGTAAGAGGTATTAGAACCCCAATTATTAAAGAAGGAGATGACTTATTAAATATTGTAGTTGATAGCTTATTCAAAGCAAGTAAAAGTGAAGGATTTGAGTTTTATGATAATGATATAATAGCTATTACAGAAGCAGTAGTAGGTATTTCAGAAGGAAACTATGCTACAGTAGACCAAATAGCTAAAGATATTAAAAGTAAATTAAATACTAATCACTTAGGAGTAGTATTTCCAATATTATCAAGAAATAGATTTTCTGTATTATTAAAAGCAATGGCTAGAAGTACTAAGAAAATAACTCTTTTATCAAGTTATCCATCAGATGAAGTAGGTAATGATATTTTATATAAAAAAGATTTAATAAAAAACAATGTAAATATTTATAAAGATATTATTAGTGAAAAAGAATATGTAGAAAAATATAGTCATTTTAAACATATGTTTACTGGTGTTAATATGTATAAAGTATATAAAGAAGTAGTTAATAAAGAAGGTTGTGAATTTGAAATGGTGTTTTCTAATAACCCAGAAACTATATTAAAGTATACTAAAACTGTAATAAATTGTGATGTTCATACAAGAAAAGAAACTAAAAAAGAATTATTAGAATGTGGTGCTGAAAAGGTATTAATGTTAAGCGATTTATTAAATAAAAGTGTAGATGGAAGTGGTTATTCTCCATATGGACTTTTAGGAAGTAATAGAAGTACTGAAGAAAAAGTTAAGCTTTTTCCAAGAACTGGTGAAAAGCTAGTTTATGATATTCAAAAGAAATTAAAAGAAAAAACAAATAAGCATTTTGAAGTTATGGTTTATGGAGATGGTGCTTTTAAAGATCCAGTTGGGCATATTTGGGAGCTAGCTGATCCAGTAGTGTCCCCAGCATATACAAGTGGTTTAGAAGGAAGTCCTAATGAAATAAAACTTAAATATTTTAGTGAAAATCAATTTAAAGATTTAACTGGAAAAGAATTAGAAGAATCAATGAAGAAGGCTATTGAAGATAAAAATGATAACTTAAAAGGTACAATGGCTTCTCAAGGAACAACTCCAAGAAGATATACAGACTTATTAGGAAGTTTATGTGATTTAACAAGTGGAAGTGGAGATAAAGGAACTCCAGTAGTACTTGTTCAAAGATATTTTACTAATTATAGCATGGAGTAGTTATGCAAATAATCAAATATAAAAGGCTTGGTAAAAATAAATATAAAGTGTTTTTTTCAAATAATGTAGAATTAATATTATATGAAGATATAATACTTAAATATAATTTACTTACTAATAAAAATCTTTCATTAAAAGAACTTGATGAATTAATTGAAGACAATAAATACTATGAAGCATATTATTTATCTATTAATTATATTACGTATAGAAAAAGATGTATTAAAGAAATAAGAGATTATTTAGAAAAAAAAGATTTTGAAGAAAAATATATAGATTTTGTTATTGAAAAGTTAAAAGAAGAAAATATTTTAAATGATAAAGACTATATATCTTCATTTATTAATGATAAAGTTTCTTTATCTTTAGATGGACCATATAAAATAAAAAGAGCTTTAATAAACCTAGGTTTTAATGAAAAAGACATTGATAATTATTTATCTATTATTGATAATAAAATATGGGAAGAAAAAATAGAAAAGATAGTTCAAAAGAAAACAAAAAGTACTAAAAACAAAAGTAAATATATGTTTATTAACAAATTAAAAACAGATTTGTTTAATTTAGGATATAATGAAGAATTAATTAAAATAAATCTAGAAAATATAGATTATGAATCTAATATAAAAAATGACTATTTAAAAGCAACAAAAAAATATAAAGATAAAAACAAAATAAAAGCATATCTATTAAGAAAAGGTTATTCTTATGAAGAAATAAACTCTAATAAAAACAACATCGATTGATGTTGCTTTTATTAATTTATATTATTATTATAATATTTTTCTATTTGTTTATCTTTAAATTTCATTTTATTTTGCTCTCTTAATGCTAGTAAAGCTCTAGGATAAAATTCACTTTGTGAAGAAATTTCTTCTCCAACATATTCTCTAATAACTTCTTTTACTTCATCATTTAACTCTGGTTTTTCACCTTCATTGGTTTTAAGTATTATATGGTAGCCATATTGTGATTCAACAGGTGCATTAGTATATTTACCCACTTCTAAATCTTTAGCACTTCTTATAAATGATTGATCATAATTATTATAGTCTTTATATGTAATGGCTTCTAATTTTCCAGCATCATCTTTATTAGCTGTATCAGAAGAATAGTCTTTAGCTAAAATAGAAAAGTCTTCTCCTTTATTTAGTTTGTTAATTACTTCTTTTGCTTTATTTAAAGCATCTTCTTTAGCTTTTGTTTTTTCTTCATCATTCATTTTATCATTTACTTCAGCAGTTATTAATATATGACTTACATCCATATCACCATGAATTTCAGTTTCATAGTATTCTTTTATTTGTTTATTTGTTACTGTTTCTTTAGCATAGTCTTCTATCCAAAGCATTCTTTTATAGTTAAGTGATAAATTATCTTTAAGTGCATTTTCGTTTGGTATTCTATAGTAATAATCTAAGAATTGTTCAAAAGAAATATTATTTTCTTTAGCGCTAAGTTTAGCATTTTTAATTTGTTCATTAATAAACTTTTTTTCTTCACTAGTTGTTTTATACATTTCATCAAGTAGATACTTATCAATAATATTAACTATTATTTCTTCTGCGTACCTTTCTTTTAATATTTCATAAAAGTCATTTGATGAAATACTTCCGTTTTTAAATTCAATTATAGATTCTTCATTACCCTTTAATTTAACACTTTTACATGAACATAATATAAAAATAAAACTTATTATAAATAAAACTTTTAAAATCTTTTTCATATTTTTCTCCTTACAAATGTTATTATAATAAAATTAAAGATAAAAAACAACATCTGCTTTACCATTTTATTAAATAATGTTATACTATATCAAGAAAAGAGGGCGTTATGATAGATATTAATTTAATTAGAAATAATAAAGATTTTGTTAAAGAAAACTTAAAGAAAAAATTTCAAGAAGAAAAAATATCTTTAGTGGATGAAATATATAATAAAGATATTGAATATAGAAAAAATAAGTCTTTAGCAGATGAATTAAGAAGTAAAATAAACTCTTTAAGTAAAGAAATTGGTTTTTTAATGCAGAAGAATAAAACTAATGAAGTAGAAGAAGTAAAAAAAGAAATATCTATTATAAAAGATGAACTTAATTCTATAGAAGAAAAAGAAAAATCTTTAGAAGAAGAAATAAAAACATCTATGATGAAGATACCTAATATAATAGCTGATAGTGTTCCGATAGGAAAAGATGATACATTTAATGTAGAAGAAGAGGTATATGGAGAAAAAACTGTTCCTGATTTTGAAGTTCCACATCACTTTGATATTATGGCTTCATTTAATGGACTAGATAAAGAAGCTGCTGGTAAAGTAGCTGGAGCTGGATTTTATTATTTAATGGGTGATATTGCAAGGCTTCATTCTGCTATATTATCTTATGCAAGAGACTTTATGATTGATAAGGGTTTTACTTATTGTATTCCTCCATTTATGATACGTTCTATAGCGGTAGATGGGGTAATGTCTTTTGAAGAAAAAGAAAATATGATGTATAAGATAGAGGGAGAAGACTTATATTTAATAGGTACTTCAGAGCACTCTATGATAGCTAAATTTATAGATGAAATATTAGAAGAAGAGGTTCTTCCTATTACTATGACATCTTATTCACCTTGTTTTAGAAAAGAAGTAGGAGCTCATGGAATAGAAGAAAGAGGAGTATATAGAATACATCAATTTGAAAAACAAGAAATGATTGTTTTATGTAAACCAGAAGATAGTGAAGAGTGGTATAAAAAAATGTCAGATTATACAATTGAGATTTTTAGAAGTATGGATATTCCAGTAAGAAAACTAGTATGTTGTTCTGGTGATTTAGCAGATTTAAAATATGAATCATGTGATATAGAAGCATGGAGTCCAAGACAACAAAAGTTTTTTGAAGTTGGGTCTTGTTCTAATTTAACTTCTGCTCAAGCAAGAAGACTAGGTATTAGATATAAAAAAGAAGATGGAAGTAAAGACTTTGTTCATACATTAAATAATACAGTAGTAGCTCCTCCTAGAATGCTTATTGCATTTTTAGAAAATAATTTACAAAAAGATGGAAGTGTATTAATTCCAAAAGTATTAAGAAGTTATATGGGGAATATAGAAAAACTAACTCCTAGAAGTGAGGAATAATTATGAATACAAAAAAAATAGAAAAAAAATGGCAAGATATATGGTTTAATAAAAACGTATTTAAAGCTATAGATAATAGTGAAAAAGAAAAACTATATCTATTAGTAGAATTTCCATATCCAAGTGGCTCTTTTATGCATATAGGTCACGTTAAAGCTTATATTGGATTAGAAGTAATTGCTAGAAAAAGAAGATTAGAAGGATATAATGTATTATTTCCAATTGGATTTGATGCTTTTGGTCTTCCTACTGAAAACTATGCAATGAAAGCTAAAATATCTCCTAGAATAGTAACAGATACTAATATTAAAACATTTACTGAACAATTAAAGTCAGTAGGTTTTTCTTTTAATTATGATAGGATGATAGATACTACTGATGAAGAATATTATAAATGGACTCAATGGATATTTTTAAAAATGTTTGATAATGATTTAGTTTTTAGAGATAAAACAATGGTTAATTATTGTCCTAGTTGTAAAGTAGTATTATCTAATGAAGATAGTCAAGGTGGTAAATGTGATATTTGTAAGAGTGAAATTACACAAAAAGAAAAAGATGTTTGGTATTTAAGAATAACTAAATATGCTGATAGATTACTAGAAGGATTAAAAGAAGTAGATTATTTACCAAATATTAAACTTCAACAAGAAAATTGGATTGGTAAATCAGTTGGAGCTAATATAGATTTTAAAGTAGAGGGGACAAATGAATCATTAAAAGTATTTACTACTAGACCAGATACTTTATATGGAGCAACATTTATGGTTATTTCTCCAGAGCATCCACTTATTAAAAAGCATAAGGATAAAATAACTAATATTGAAGAAATAAATAATTATCAAAAAGAAGCTTTAAAGAAAACTGCTTTTGAAAGAGTTGAATTAAATAAAGATAAAACAGGTGTAAGAATTGAAGGAATAGAAGCAATAAATCCTATTAATGATAAAAAAATACCTATTTTTGTAGCAGACTACGTAATGATGAATTATGGAACAGGTGCTATTATGGGTGTTCCTGCTCATGATGAAAGAGACTATGAGTTTGCTAAAAACTTTAATCTTGAAATAATTGAAGTTATTAAAGGAGGAGACACTTCTAAAGAAGCTTATACTGGAGATGGTGAATACGTAAACTCTCCATTATTAGATGGTATTAAAACTAAAGAAGAAGGAATTAATAAAACTATTAAATATTTAGAAGAAAAAGGATTAGGAGTTAAAAAGACAGAGTATAAGATGCAAGACTGGGCATTTAATAGACAAAGATATTGGGGAGAACCAATTCCATTAATACACTGCCCTAAATGTGGTTGTGTAGGAGTTCCTTATGAAGAACTACCTTTAAAACTTCCTAAAGTAGATAAAATAGAAGTAGGAGAAGATGGAGAAAGTCCATTATCTAAAATAGAAGAGTTTGTTAACTGTACTTGCCCAAAATGTGGAGGACCAGCTAAAAGAGAAACAGATACAATGCCTCAATGGGCAGGATCTTCATGGTATTTTTTAAGATATATTGATCCATTTAATGATAAAGCTTTAGCAGATCCAGAAAAACTTAAATATTGGATGAATATAGATTGGTATAATGGTGGTATGGAACATGTTACAAGACATGTAATATATTCTAGATTTTGGCATATGTTTTTATATGATATAGGAGTAGTACCAACTAAAGAACCATATGCTAAAAGAACAGCTCAAGGTTTAATATTAGGTTCTGATGGTGAAAAAATGAGTAAATCAAGAGGAAATGTAGTTAATTTTGATGAAACTATTAAAGACTATGGAGCTGATACTTTAAGAACATATGTATTATTTATGGGTGAATATGGCGCAGAGTGTCCATGGAGTGAAGACTCAATTAAAGGTGTATCAAGATTTTTAGAAAGAACATATAATTTAAAGGATAGATTAAATAATGAAAAAGGATACTCAAAAGACATAGAAAATATTATTCATAGAACTATTAAAAAAGTAAGTGAAGACTATGAAGCAATGAAGTATAATACCGCAATCGCAGAGTTAATGAAACTACTTAATGTTTATTATGATAAAGAAACCATTACTAAAAAAGATTATGAAACGTTTTTAACGCTTTTATATCCATGCGCTCCTCATATTACAGAAGAAGCAAATGAATTAATAGGAAACTCTCCATTATATAAAGCATCTTGGCCTAAATATGATAAAGATAAAATAATAGAAGAAGAAAAAACAATAGGAGTTCAAGTTAATGGTAAATTAAGAGCTACTATTAAAACAAATATTCATGATGAAGAAGAGGCAATTAAAAATAAAGCTTTAGAAGAAGAAAACGTTAAAAAACATATTGAAGGAAAAGAAATAATTAAAATAATTGTAATACAAGGAAAAATAGTTAATATAGTAGTTAAATAATTAAATTTAATGTGTTATACTTATTATAGTATGGAGGAATAATGAAAAATAAAAAAGGCTTTACATTAGTAGAAAT
>CAYFQM010000004.1:15137-42817 GCA_964345385.1 uncultured Clostridium sp. | reverse complement strand
CTTTACATTTTTTTGTAAATAAACTTAATAGTAAATAAAATAAACATATAAATAAGATATAATTATAATATATGTTTTTAGGAGGAAAAATGAATTTGTTTGATTTAACTGGACAAGTAGCAGTTGTTACTGGAGCTAGTGCTGGTTTAGGAAAAGATGCTGCTATAGCATATGCTAAAGCAGGAGCAAATATAGCTCTTTTAGCAAGAAGAGTAGAAAAATTAGAAGAAACAAAAAAAGAAATTGAAAGATTAGGAAGGCAAGCACTAACAGTAGAATGCGATGTTACATCGGAAGAAAAAGTAAAAGTTGCAGTAGAAAAAATAATGAATTATTTTGGAAAAGTAGACATTTTACTTAATTGTGCTGGTGTTGCAGTTTTAGGTGGAGTAGATACATTATCACCAGAAGATTGGGACAAATCATTTAATACTAATGTTAGAAGTATATATTTAATGAGTAAATATATTGTTCCACAAATGAAAAAAAATAATTATGGTAAAATTGTTAATATTTCATCTGTTAATGCAATTATTGCTGATAAATCTGATGAATTTATAAGGCATTCATATAATGCATCTAAAGCTGCTGTTTTAGGTCTTACAAAAGGTATGGCTGCTTCATATGCTAAAAATAATATTACTGTTAATGCTATTGGACCTGGTCTTTTTGAAACAGAAATGACAGCAGATACATTATTTAAGTCTGATGAGTTTTTACAAATGTATAATGCAATAAATCCTACAAGTAGACCTGCTTTAAAAGGAGAGCTTAACGGAACAATATTATATTTATCTTCTAAAGCTTCTTCATATGTACAAGGTCAGTTCATTGTAGTTGATGGTGGTATTACAATAATTTAAGATATAAAGATGTAGTTAATTACATCTTTATTTTTTGTCTTAGTATGTTAAAATATAAGAAGAGGTGAAATATATGACTAATAATATATTAACTGGTGATAGACCCACAGGAAAACTACATCTAGGACATTATGTTGGTTCTTTGCTTGAAAGAATTAGACTTCAAAATGAAGAAAAATATGATAATTATTTTATTTTAATAGCTGATGCCCAAGCATTAACAGATAATTTCAATAATCCAACAAAAATAAGAGAAAGTATTATTGAAGTAATGCTTGATTATTTAGCATCTGGGTTAGATCCAAGTAAAATATCTTTTTGTATTCAATCTCAAATAAGTGCATTACCTGAACTTACTCAGTATTATATGAACTTAGTAACATTATCAAGAGTATTAAGAAATCCTACAGTTAAATCTGAAATTCAATTAAGAGGTTTTGATGAAAAAAATACTACAGCTAATGTACCAATTGGATTTGTTAACTATCCTGTTAGTCAAGTAGCAGATATTACAGCATTTAAAGCTAATTTAGTACCAGTAGGAGAGGATCAATTACCTATGATTGAACAAACTAATGAAGTAGTAAAAAGCTTTAATAGAATATATAAAACAGATACTTTAGTATATTGTAAAGCTTTATTAAATAAAAACGAAGTATGTCAAAGATTACCTGGTACTGATGGATGTTCTAAAATGAGTAAATCTTTAAATAATTGTATATATCTTTCTGATGAAGAAGAAGTAATAAAGAAAAAAGTTAATTTAATCAAAACTTTTCCAAGAACTATTGATGAACCTGGAATATTAAAAGATAATATATTATTTATATATTTAACTGCACTTTGTAAAGATGAACATTTTAAAAAGTATTATAATAAATATAATAGTCTTGATGAACTTAAAAGTGCTTATAAAAAAGGTGGTATTGGGGATGCTGAAATCAAAAAGTTTTTATTTGAAGTTATTAATGATGTGCTAAAACCTATAAGAGAAAAAAGAGAGTATTATAATAATAATATTGAAGAAGTATTAAAAATATTAAAAGAAGGAACTAATAAAGCTAATGAAGTTGCTTCTAAAACATTATTAGAAGTAAAATCTGCAATGAAAATAAACTATAGTGATGAATCTTTTTATAAAGAAACAATTGATAAATATAAAAACAATTAAATAATATTTAATTAAAGGGGAATATATGAATTATATTATAAATGAAATAATTGATTTTTTTTCAATATTAATTAACTATAAATTTGGTAAAGAATTTATAGTTTTTGTCATTTCAATTCTTCCTATATTAGAATTAAGGGGAGGATTAATTGCTGCGGCATTATTAGATTTAGATCTAGTAAGAAGTTATATTGTTTCTATTATTGGTAATCTTGTTCCAGTTCCATTTATATTACTTTTTATAAACAAAATATTGTTAAGTATGAAAAATAGTAAATCTAAGTTTTTAAATGGGTTTTCAAACAAACTTTATAATAAAGTAGAAAAGCGCAAAAAAGAAATTGAAAAACATGGTTATTGGAGTTTAGCGCTATTTGTTGGTATTCCTTTACCTGGTACAGGTGCATGGACTGGATGCTTAGTTGCTGCTGTATTAAATATGAATTTAAAAAAGTCGTTTTTAAGTATATTTATTGGAGTAATAATAGCAAGTATTATTATGATGGTTTTATCATTTGGTTTATTAAAAAGCTTTATATAAATTTTTAAAATATTAATTTATAATTAAATCATTAATGATAAAGTTTTATTGTCTTTTAAAAAAAGTTATGTTATTATTTATATGGTGAATGCTATGAAAATTATAGGTAATTTTTTAAAAAATATTATTGTAGGAGTATGGGTAATAATAGCTATTGCAACAACAATATGTTTGATTGCAATGAATCAATATGCAGTAAGTGAGTTTGGGGATTATTCTTTATTTGCAGTTGATAATAAATCATTAGAACCTGAGTTTAAAAAGAATGATTTATTACTTGTAGATAAGGATATAGAAGATAAATATGATATTAATGATTCAGTGTTCTTCTATTTTAATAATTCTGATACACGTTCATATATTAATTATGGACAAATAACAGCAGTTGATAGAAACAAAAACGCTCAAGATACATTCTATTTTGGCGATGTAGGAATTTCTTATGGAAATATTATTGGTGCTGGAAAAGATACTAAAGTAGTACCTAAACTTGGGCTTTTACTTAGGGTGTTTGAATCACAATGGGGCTTTATGTTTTTGGTTATTTTACCTACGTTATTAGCTGTTGTTTATCAAATATATGGAATAATATATGAAGTTAAAAGACAAGCTAAAAAAGAACCGATAGATGAAGAAGATTAATGATAAATTAAAATTATGGATTTTATTTTTAGCATTTTTAAGTATAACTGCTTATTTGATTAGTAGTTCTTATGCTTTATTTGAAACTGATGCTTCTGGTAATAAAGAAATAGATATAGGAAAATGGATTATTAAATTTAATGATATTGATATATCCACAGGAATGAGCAATACTTTTACTGTGGATAGTTTTACATATACTCCAAATGATCATATTAAAAATGGATATATTGCTCCAGGTAGAAGCGGATATTTTGATATTATATTAGATCCAGCAGGCACTGAAGTATCTGTGAGATATGATGTGACATTAAGTCCGGCAACTGAACTTGAAGATAATATTCTTTATTCAGTTACTACTAGTAATGGAGATATAGTTATGACTGGTCCTAATACATATTCAGGTGTATTTAGTATAAGTCAAATAGAAAACGAAGAAACATTAACTCTTAGAATTAATATTGATTGGCTTAACGATGTTAATTATAATGAAACAGATACAGACTTAGGTTTAGTTTGGGAAAATTATATATCTATACCTGTTGAAGTATATGTGGCTCAATATTTGGGGGAAATGTTAGTAGAGTATAGTGGATAGTGGGGAGAAATTTATGGTAAGTGTGATAAAGAAAATTTTAAAAATTATAGTTGATGTTTTAATTTTTTTTGTTTTTGGCATGCTTGCTTTAATAATAGTAGCTAAAGTTAATATGATAATTAATAACATAAATTATTTTAGAATTTTTGATTATTCTGTTTTTGTAGTAGCTACTGGTAGTATGGAGCCTGCTCTTAGACAAAATGATATAGTTTTTGTAAAGAAAGAGGATAATTTAAGACAGGCGGATATAATTACTTTTGAAAAAGATGGAAACTTTATTACTCATAGAATTGTAAGTATTAATGTAGATAATATAATTACAAAGGGAGATGCAAATAATACAAATGATTACTCTATTAAAAAAGAAGATGTTATTGGAAAAGTAGTTAAAGTATTTAAAAATGCAGGAATTTGGCAAAAAATATTAACTACTCCAAGTATTATAATTATGATTTTTGTAACTTTAATATTATTTGATTTTGCTTTTTCATATAAAGGGTTTAAAAAAGAACCAAAGGTTGATAAAGTAGATAGTGAAAAAGATAAAGAAGAAAGTTTAAGTGAAATCACTAAAGAGAAAGAAACGATTCTCGATAAAGAAAAACTTAAAACTCTTGATTATACTATAGGTATTAATTTAGAAGAAATTCAAAATGAAATTAATAGGAAAATGGAAGAGGATAAGGAATGAATTTAGAGAAGTTTTTATCAAAATTTGATTTAAAAAGATTTAAAACTGTTTTCAAAATCACTTTAATTCTTTTTATATTAGTTATTTGTATTAATTTAATAGGCATCACTTATTCTAAATATGAATCAGGTGCTAGTATGAATACTAAAGCTAATATCGCTTTCTTTTTAATTAAATCAGGTACATATGAAAATTCTATTGTTCTTGAAGGATTAACTCCAAGAACAGAACCATTTATATATACATTTAATGTGTCCAATTTTAAAGGTTCTAATGTAACTGCAGTTGATTTAACTTATCATATTACTTTTTCTTGTACTACTAATTTACCTTTAACATATGATATATATAGAAATCAATCATATTCTCCTTCTGCTACAAGTGTTATTTCTAGTAGTAGTATAACTCAAGATGGAGATATGTATTATAGAGTATTTGAAACAAATACTGATTTTTCTTTTTCTCATACAGCTGCTTCAACAGATCAATATACTTTAGCGGTGTGGTATCCAGCTTCATATAAAAATTATCCTGAAGAATATTCTGGCGTAATTGATATGTTTATTATTCAAATTCATGCAGAACAAGTTGTGTAAAAAAACTTGATATGTTATAATTTTATCGTAGGTGGAGTGTATGAAGAAGAAGCTTAAAATATTATTAATTATGCTAGTTATTGCTGCTTTATTACCAGTTGGAGTAACTTTTTCTAAATACATTTACACATTTATAGATTATTATATTATTAAAAGTAATAATTTCTTTTTTAATAGTGATAAACTTGCTACAAGTACTGTTAGATATGATATTAATAATTGGGGCGGAGTAGATGGATTTAATATTCAGTTTCAGTTAAATAATCATAAAAATAATCTTCTTACTAGTGATGCTGATATTGAATATACTACCTCAGTTACTTGTAGTACTGATGTTTTATGTTCTTTATCTGCATCAAGTGGTGTTATTTATACAACTGAAAAAACAGATAATTTATCTATTAATATAACTCCACAAAGAACATTTGATCCAGGTGAAAGTATTGAAATTAATGTTTCTGCTTCTTCAACTAGTCCTTTTGTTAAAACTCTTAGTGCTAGATTTGTTATTACTGTTGGTAGAAAAGGAATTAGTTATGAAATAGTTGATGTAGCAAATAGACCTTATTTAGAATTAATTATTACTAATGCAAGAGATAGTTACATAGTAAATGAGGCATTTGGTTCATATAATGTAGGAGATGAAATAACTACTGCTGTATATAAAGCATTAAGTGAAGCTGATAAATCTAAATGTTCTTCTGCTTTAATTAATTTGTCTTTTGATCCTAATGATGTTGTATTAGATACAACTAGTGAAGTGGTTCATATAATGACTTATTTAACACAAAATATTGGTGGAATAGATTATATTGATGACATAACATTTGGTGTTGATTCACTAAGTAGTACTAAAATAAGATTTTATAAAAATGATGTTACTTTAAATTATACATATCCATTTGTTAATCCAACATCTATAATAACTTTAACTGCACAATAAGGAGGTAAATATGTATTGTGTTATAGATAATTATATTAAATTTTTTGAAGAGTTTTTAATAAAATATTATCAATTTTTATTAAAAGAAAATTATAATAAAAAATATATAATGCCTTTTATTGAAAAGTATATAAGTGTTAGATACTATAATAATACTATATATACTAGGGGTTATAGTTTTATTCAAAGAATTAATAAAGAGCTTAAAAATATAGCTGAAGTTTTAATAACTAATGAAAAAGACAAAGAAAGATATATTAAAAAGATTTTTGTGTTATTTGGTTATATATTGTTTATTGATGGTGTAGCTGAATATAATAATTTAAATAGTTTACTTAAAGCATTATATGAAAATGAAAAATTAAATTTAAATTTTACTGGTGAAGAAAAAAGTGAGTTTAGATATTTAATAAATAATTTTATTAAAAATAAAAATAATTTTATTAAAGCGTTTGATACTAATAATTTTCTTTTAACTAAAAAGAAAGTTGCATATAATACATATAAAGTATCTATTAAAAATAATTGTGATATATCTAAACTATATAGTGAGTATGCGATTGATAAAGCATTCAATAGTGGTACAGTGGTTGAAAATAAAATATATCTTACTTTTATTTTATTGTTAGGAGAAATATTTAAACAAATAAATGAACTTAGTTATAATACTAATTATATAGTTGATTTTGAGCCTTCTTTATTTGGTAAATCAAAGAAAATAAATAGATACTTAAAGGCTATTAATAATGAAATGGTTATATCTAAAATAAATATTAATATTACATATTTAGATTATGTAAATAATCGTGAGATTGTTAATAAAATAATTAGTGATGGTTATAGTGTGAGTCTTTCATTAGATGAGACATTTGTTAATGAAATTAGAGTACTAGATTTATTTTCTTATGTTTTTGTATACGAAAAGTATGATTATTATGATATAATTATTGAGAATAGAGATAATATTAAGTCAAAACTAATATTTATGTGAGGTATTTATGGACACATTTTTTGAATTTCTATATGAATTTTTATCAGTATTCTTTGGTGGAATATCTTCTATATTTACGGGTATTATTAATGGTGTTGGTAAAACTTTTGATATGCTTTCATATATAGAAATTGCTAAAAGATATAAGTCTGATTTTAATACTGGTGAATGGGTTTTATTTGGCGTTGCTACATTTGTAGTAGTTCTGATTTTGATATGTTTAATATTATTAATATTTTTTGCGGTTAAAAAAATAATTAAATTTAGAAAACCAATTCAAGACCAAGAAGAAATGCTCGCAGAAATAGGTCAGTTAAACGATCGAGTTAATTCTCTTTTAAGAGAACGGGAAGATATTTTAGCTTTAAATGTTTCAAAACTTGGATATGGCCCTGAAAGAACTGCTGAAGAAGTGGAAGAAGAAGCAGCAGAAGGTGAAGTTGATACAACCACAGATATTAGATTTTCAAAACTGCATCAAGTTGATCTTGACTATGCTGATTATAAAGTGCAAAATTATAACAATAATTTTCAATTACCAGAGTTAGTTCATATGTTTAGAAACTTTGCTGCTAGTGGACTTGGGTTATATTATACAACTGATATGATTAGATTATTTGTTTCTGCTCTAGCTAGTACTAAATTAGTTATATTACAAGGTATATCTGGTACAGGTAAAACTTCTTTAGCATATGCTTGGGGAAAGTTTTTAAAACACGATTCATGTGTTGCTTCTGTTCAACCATCATGGAGAGATAGAAGTGAGTTATTTGGTTATTTTAACGAATTTACTAAAAAGTTTAACGAAACAGATATATTAAAAGTTTTATATGAAGCGGGATACACAGATGATATATATACAATAATATTAGATGAGATGAATATTTCTAGAGTTGAGTATTATTTTGCTGAAATGTTATCTATTCTTGAGATGCCAAATCAAGATGAATGGATAGTTGAAGTAGTTTCATCAGCTTGGGCTAGTGATCCAAAAAGAATGAAAAGTGGAAAATTAAAAATTCCAGCTAATGTGTGGTATATTGGTACAATCAATAATGATGACTCAACATTTATGGTAACTGACAAAGTATACGATAGAGCAATGCCTATCGATATTAATGATAAAGGTAAAGCGTTTGAGCCAGAAGAATTATCTGCTCAAGATATAAATTATTCATATTTAAATAACTTGTTTTTAACAGCTATTGATGAAAATCCAATTTCTCAAACATCAATAGATAAAATAAATGAAATGGATGATTATGTTATTAAACATTTTAGAATTGCTTTTGGTAACAGAATTGTTACACATATGAGAAAATTTGTTCCAGTATATGTTGCATGTGGTGGAGACGAAATAAGCGGAATAGATTATTTTGTAGCAAGAAAAATATTAAGAAAATTTGAACAATTAAATATTTCATATATTCGTGATGAGGTAGATGATTTTATAAGCTTTTTAGATAAAACTTTTGGTAAAGACAAAATGAAAGAGTGTATTGAATATCTACAAAGACTTAAGAAAATGTCATAGGTGATTTATGAGTAATAATAATTTAAAAGTTATAGATTTATTATCGAATTCTGATCCTAAACAGATTGATTCTTTTAATAATAGTGTACAATCTACTTATACAATAAATTCAAACATTGAAAAATATGATGCTGATTTTGAGTGGCTAGAAATAATGGAAGGTACTATTAGATATTTAGATAATATACTTAGAAACCCAAATAGATTTATTGTTAATGAAGAGGAAGTAGTTAATGTTGAAAAAGCAAAAAGAATTACGATAGATAGTATTAAACATTTAGCAAAAAACACTAACTTTATTCAAGAAATAGATGCTAATGGTGATGTAAGACCATCTAAAATACTTAATATTAATAAAAATGAAGATTATAATACATATGAAAATAGAGTTATATATACTTTAATAAGAAATATGCAAACTTTTGTAGCATTAAGAAAAAAGGATTCAATAACTGCTTCTTATGAAAAAAGTCAAAATAAATCAGAGTATCGCGGGGTTACTAGAGTAGGATCTGAAGCTATTGATATTAATGTTTCGATGGTTTCTAGATCTAATATTTCAAAAAGATATGGTAATCCAAATGATATGAGTGTAGAACAAAGAATAGAAAGATTAGAATTACAAATATCTGATTTAACAAATACAGAAGTATTTAAAGCACTAAGAAAAGCTAATGTAGCAAGGGTTATTCCTCCTATTAAAAAGACTAATTTAATACTTAAGAATACTAACTTTCAATATGCGATGAAATTATGGAATTATTTACAAGCGTATAGAGAAGGCGGTAATAAAGCAATAAGAGATAATATAGTATATAAAGATGATAATAAATTCAAAGAGTTGTTTGATGATATATTTTTACTTAATTATTTGGCTGTTGATAGTTTAAAAGAAGAGAAAAAAGATCCCGCTGCATTAAAAGAAAGCAAAGAAGCAATTGAAACACTTACTAATAATATGATTACTAAAATAGTTGAAATAAATTCAGATTTATCTATGGATGAGCTTCAAAAAGTTATTGGTGATAAAATTGCAGTCATTAGAAATAAAAAAGAAGCTTCTTTAGAAGAAGTACAAAAGAAATTTAATAGTTTAATACAAAGTACTATTAGTAAAATATATAATTTTAAGTTTAGGAGTCTTAATGAAGAAATTTAATAATAAAACAATTAAAACCATATATAAAATTTTAAAAACAATATTTAGTATTTTTCTGATTATTGTATTATTTGTAGTTATTTTACAAAAGGTAACAAAAAACAATATGTCAGCTTTTGGTATTAGAATATTTTCTATAGCATCAGAATCTATGAAAGAAGAGTATGAAATAGGTGATATTATAATTGTTAAAAAAGCAGAACCTGAAGAAATAAATGTTGGTGATAATGTAACTTATTTGGGAAATAAAGGTGATATGAATAAGCTTATAGTAACCCACAAAGTTATGGAAAAAAGAAAAGAAAATAATGATTATTATTTTATAACTAAAGGTACTTCAAATGAAATAGCTGACCCAGAGATAATATATAGTCAAATATATGGAAAAGTAATATATAAAACTTTTGTATTTAGTTTTGTTGGTAGACTTATGACTAATTTATATGCTTATTATGCTTTATTTGTTACCATTGGGTTAATTATATCATTCCAAATAGTTAAAATTATATATGATGAAAAATATGAGGATGATGAAGATGGAGAAAAGAAAGAAACTAAGAAGAATATTTAAAATATTAAAAAAAGTATTAAAACCAAAACAAATAATATTGTTAATTGTTTTGTTTGCTGGAAATACTTATGCATGGTTTATTTATTCAAGGCAGGTTACAAATAGTGTAGATGTTCATGTAAGGGCTTGGAATATTTTGCTTGAAGCAGGAGAAACATCAATTACGAGTTATTTTGATGTTGATATTCCTAATGTTTTTCCTGGTATGGAAAACTTTTCAAGTTCACTTACTGCATATAATAGAAGTGATGTAGCAGCAGATTTAACTTACTCTATTTTAGAAGCCAGAATATTTAATGATGAATACATTAGTGTTGAAGGAAGAGCTTTAAATGGAGAAGATCCAGTAGAAGGAGATATGACTTCAGCAGAGTTAGAAACCTTTTTATCTACTAGCTATCCTTTTACAATGACTTTTGAAGTAACAACTACTCAATTAGATCCAGAGTATGGTGAAGCTGTATATACTGTTTCAGTAGAGTGGCCATATGAATCTGGAGATGATGCAGCTGATACTCAATATGGAATTGAAGCATACGGTTTTAAAGAAGCAAATCCAAGTCTTTCATGCATTAAATTGAAAATAATAATAAATATATCACAAAGCGCTCCATAATAAAAATTATAGAGTTTAAGAATTAAAAACATTTAAAATAATTAAATGTTTTTTAATTTGGACTTTGAACAAAATTAATCATTGTTTTAATAGCAGCAACTCCGTCTTGTGCACTTTGGGTATCAGCTGCGTTATCCATTGTTTCTCCTGTTCCATCTTTCCACCTTACATTAAATCTAATTGTAGCGGTTTTATCCGCATCATTATGTTTTATTTGACCTGTAATAGGAACCGTATAATCGGTAGTTACACTACCAATTGTGTAACTATAAACTTCTATATCAGTTACAGTATTTAATTCTGATTCTTCTATAGAAACAGTATATGATAAAGAAACATCAGTGTTTGATGCATCAATTGTAATATCATAATAACCTGTTGCGGTAGGAGCAATTTTTCCATCTGCAACATTAGTATTGCCAGTAAAAACTGGGGTAATATTATTAACGAAGTTTGAATTACTAACAACATCTTGATTATTTACTAGTATGTTCCATCTAGCTATTGTAATATTTGTGTTATTTGTAGCACTAGATACATATTTGGCATAAGTAGATTGAATTAATGAAATAGAAAAGAATAGTGACATTAGAGCAATAAAAAGTGCTATTTTTCTTGTGGTTTTCATTAAAACACCTCCTTATTTCTACCTAAATTATAATATATTATATTATAAAAATGTTAAAGAATTGTCAATAATTACACGGTGGTTTACACAAATGCGTCTTGATTTTACGCACTTTGTGTTAAGCAACATAAAAAAGCAAGCTTTTTAGTAAAGATTTATAAAATAATAAAAAAAATATTAATAATAGTTGTTGATTTATTAAAAATTATGTTTTATAATTGTATTGTATGGATAGCAACGTCTATATATTGAATACAATTTAATTTTGACTTTATACTTGAAAGGAGTTATTCATGGCAAAAGAAGTCATAGTAAAAGCCTCGAAAGTACAAAGTAGGCAAAGGTTTAAAACGTATTTAAAAAATGCAGTATTATCTTTATTGTTATTTTTAATAGTAATTTATATAGTATTAAAATTAACATATAATGAAGCAAGCTTCGTAGTTAACCTTAGAGAAAACCCTTCTCTTAAAAGTGGGCTTGCGATGTTTGAGTCATTAAATAATACTACTGGTATGAGAGTGCTTAAAGCAGAAAATTTACAGTTTATGGATAACATATCAATAAAATGGTTACCAAATAATATTGATAAAGAAGCAGAGGGATCACATAACGGAGATAACTATATAGCTTATACCTTCTTCCTTGAAAATCAAGGGAATGATATACTATCTTATTGGTATAAAATGATTATTGATGATGTTATTAAAAATGTAGATGAAGCCGTTAGAATAATGATTATAATTAATGGCGAGAAAACTGTATACGCTAAAAAGAGCAGTATTGATGGAAGAACTGAAGAAGGTACTGTGAAATTTAGAGATGATACAGATGGAACCATTATATTGCAGCAACGTAAGCATATGAGCCCAGGTGACATTGACAGAGTTACACTAGTTGTATGGATTGAAGGTGATGATCCTGAATGTATAAATGCTCTATTAGGAGGGCAGTTAAAAATGCATATGGATATTACTGAAGAACATATAAATAGGAATTGAGATGGAGTGATATTGTGAACAAAAAGAAAAGAAAAAATAAAAAGCTAGGATCATTACTGTTACTACTATTTTTAACGATAATTTTATTATCAACATCAACTTATGCATGGTTTACAGCTAACAAAACAGTTAAAATTAGTGATATTGATGTAAATGTAGCTACAAGTAGTGGTTTACAAATTTCTACTGATGCAGTAAACTGGAAAACAGTTATTAGTTCTACTGATATAACAGATGGTTATACAGCGGGAGCATATACTGATATTAATATGTTATCTAGTGCAATGGTGCCTGTTTCTACTGCTGGAACAGCTACAACAGGATTATTAAATATGTATAATGGAACTGTAGAAGCAGGAGAATCTGATGGTATATTTAGGTTAACTGCATCAAAAATTACAGAAGCTAAAACAACTACTGGGGAATTTGTTGCATTTGATATTTTCTTAAAATTAGATAGTGAAAACCCTGTATATATAGAAAAGGGTTCTGGTGTTGTATTTAAAGAAGGAACAGCTGATAAGAAGTTACAATATGCTTCTAGAATAGCATTAGTGGTACAAGGTACTGGTCAAATAACTGATACACAAGAAACTTTAGTTGGGTATAATGCAGCATCTGAAATTACAATTTTAGAACCAAACTATGATGGTCATGCTGATTATGGTGTTGTACAAGGAAACTTATATTATACAGATTATACATATCCTAGCGGAGGATTAACAGCAGGAACTGGTAATGGATATGTTAGTTATGATGGTGTAAGTGCCGATATTACTACTGGAATTCCTTTAGCAAATACAAATGCTACAGATAATCCTACATATTTTAGTACTGTATCAACTGTACATTTAACAGATGCATTCTCTCAAGGTGATGTATCTGAAAATAATTATGAATGGTATTCAACAGCAAGTCCATTCCCAGCAGGAATTACTAAAGTACGTGTATATATGTGGATTGAAGGACAAGATATAGACTGTGAAAATAATGCATCTGGTTCAGACTTAACATTTAAATTATCATTCACATTAAATTCATAATAAATTAATTATAAAAACTTCTTATTTAAAGAAGTTTTTTATTTGACACTAAATATTTTAAATGTTATTGCATTTTAAAATAATTAATGCTATATTATACTTAGTTAATAGTATTTGGGCAATTGGTGTATTTTTAAAGCATATATTAGTTATTAATATAACAGTATAAATTTAAAGTATATTGATTTCTGTTTAATATTAATGATTTGAACTTATATATTTAATATTTATATTAAGTTATATTATTTTATATATAATTCATTAATTTCATTAATATTGACTTTGCTCTATTATCAAGGCTATTAACGAAGTATGTACTTAGTGGTTCTTGATAAAATTAAAATTTAATATCTGTCAATATTAATTTTAATTCTAATTCCACTAAAAAAATATGTTGTTAGACAGGCAACATATTTTTTTATGATATTCTTTTTATTTAATAATTATTTATGATATAATATTTATAAGATAGGATAGTAAATAATTATGAAGAAAGCAAAAATGTTTCATAAAAAATATTATATTTATGTTATTGCTATTGTCCTAGTTTTTAGTATGTTAGGATTTTTTTTGCATTCTACATTTTCGGAAGATACATCTTCTACCGTTTGGGATGGAACCATTGCTTCTTCATTTGCTTCTGGAACTGGAACACAAAGTGACCCTTATATTATATCAAATGGATCAGAATTAGCCTTTATGGTATCTATTGTTAATGATAGTGCACTAGGTCCTAATTATTTTAATAAATATTATGAATTGCAAAACAATATCGATCTAAATAACTATAATTTTTCTTATTTATCAATAGGACAAATTTTTAGTGGTCAAATAGATGGGAATGGATATACAATATCTAATTTTACTATGAATAATAGTGTGTGTGATGCAACTACTTGTTACCAAGGACTATTTTATTCTTTATATGATGCAACTATTAAAAATATTAACTTTATTGATGTTGTTATTTCAGATCAAAATTCAAATATAGATAAAAGTATTAACTTTTTATCATACGAAAGTGAAAATTCAAACATTGGTAATGTTTCATTTAGTGATATTGAGTTTGATTATACAACTGATGTAGCTTTTAATTCTAGTAGTTCACTACTATTTGATATTGATAATTCTGGAAATACTGTTAATAATTTACATATTAGTATTTCTTCTAATGTAGCAGATACTAAAATGATTACTTCTAACTATTTAAACACACAAGTTAATCGTATCGTGTATAAAAACACAACATTATCTTTTGCTGACGCAACAATAACAATACCTATAAAATATTCATATACTATGCATAATAATATTATTACATTTGATGGTGGGTATTCTATTAAATCTATTCTTGAAGTATTAAATAGTTCTTCTAGTTTAGAGTGGGCACATGCAAATAATACTATAAGATTAAGAAATAATGGCATTAGTAATGAAACGCCTGAAGAAAGTCAAATTGTACAAAATCCAAGTGGTATATCTGGTTCATATGTTTATGTAAATGATCTTGTTAGTGATCATAATTATTATATGGGACTTAATTATACACATTCTCCTTCTGGAAGTATACCAACAACTGTAAATAAAAATATATATGGATCATCTAATTTGGTTAGAACTCAGTTTACATATCATGGATCTGATTATAATAATATGTATACAGGATATATTTCTGATACAGAGAGGCAAAACAAATTAGTTTATTATAAAGAATATCATGTTAATAATAATGGAACACCTGAAACTTATGATGATTATATATTAGTTGATTTAATTGATAATCCTTTTACTGATAGGCCTTCTTCAATGGCATTTAATGGATGGGTTAGTAGTGATAAAAATTCTTTTATAAATCTTGACTATGGTTTATTTAAAAGAACTATTAAAATACCAGTGTCATATGAAAATAATCAACCTAAAGATATAGTAATGGATTTATACGCATCTTGGGTTACAGCTAAAAGTTATAATTTAACTAATGGTAATGATTGGAGCGATGCAATTAATTCATTAAATCCTGCTGGTTTTACTCCAGCGAGAGGACTAGTGGATGTGTATTATTTACTTGATTATTATACTGATGGGGGAAGTGTTAGAAGGTGGTATACTTATCCAACTGGTGCATATAATGCTAGAGGTACTTATGTAGGAGGTACATATTGTCGTAGTTCGTCTTGTACATATTACCTTAAAGTAACTTCTAATGTTTATGATCCAAGTGTTACATATTATGCAACAAATGGTTCATATATGTATCAAGTAAATCCTACTCCAACTGGAACTGATTATTTTAATATTATAAATACAGGACAAAGTGTAGCTGGTTTTTATAGAGAAGTTTTAATACCATATGGAGGAAGTACTGGAGGGTATTATAATTCTAGTGGAATATATATAAGTAGCGGAACATGTTCAAATTCTTCTGGATGTAAACTATATGAATATATTCATTTAACTGATGAAAGCGGAAACCCCGAAATTGAAGTACCTGATGTTGATTATTATTATTTTGTTACAAGAGATACCAATATAATACATTTACTTGGAAATGTTACTACTATATGGAGTAGTCATAGTAATCCTTTTACGTTAACTAGTTTATATAATGGAACAAACTATAAAAACTCATATTATTGGTATGTTTCAAACAATTTAAATATATATACAGATACTTGTATAGAACAAGTAAGAATTAGAACTAATGTTTCTCTTACAAATAGTGAATTTACTCCTGGAAGTTCAGGATATAATATATATGGAAATTATAAAAATCTTAAAATAGGAAGAGGAATAACTCAATATACTTCTTCTTATGCTACTTTTGGTTCTGTTATAGGAGGCTCAACAAGTGGTACTGGAAGCTCTAGTAATATAACAAAATACAATCTAATAATTGAGTCTGGTTATTATAATTCTTTGGGTGCAGTAACCGGGTCTTCTTCTGGAACTATTTATGTTAATGGTACTGTTACATATGGAAATGATTATGATAGAGTAAATAATAACAATAATTTATTAGAAGTAAGACATAGCGTTGCTGGAACTTGGTCTGGTTATACTTATGGAGAAAACATAACAACCCCTTATATAACTCATATTGTAAAAAGTGGACAGTTTGGTTCAAATAAATATGACTATGCAACTGGAATATATGTTGGAGGTCGTAATTCAGGAACTAATTATTCTCCAAGAAAAATAATAGTTGAGGGTGGTTATATCTACAATTTAATTGGAGGACCAGTTAGTTCTTCATCAATGGTTTCTTATAATGATAGTTTAATATATATTAAGGGTGGTTCAATAGATATTGTAATAGGTGGAGCTGGTCGAAGTGAAACTAATGGTAATAGAATAATTCAAATGACAGGGGGACAAGTAAATTATAGCGTTTTTGGTGGCTCAAATGGTATACAAGGATCAAATTCATCTAACTCGCAAGGAACAGTTAATGGGGATTCATATGTATATATTGGTGGTACAGCTGTTGTTGGTGATGAATCTTTAATTGGAGGAGAGTTAGAACCTAATTCTCAATGTGAAGCTGGAAGTGTTTTTGGTATTGGAAATGGAAATGCTAACTATGATACCATTGGAACAATGAATAACTCTAATGTAATAATTGATTCTTCTGGAACAGTTAGAAATAATGTGTATGGCGGAGGAAACTATGGTGCTTTAGGACTTAATAGTAGTTATTCATCTACTTCTTCTTCAACAATTAAAATGTATGGTGGAACAGTAAAAGGCTCAATATATGGAGGAGGAAATCAAAATGGTTCTGGTTCAACATCAAATGCAGCTAATATTTATATTGATATGTCTGGAGGAACAGTAGAAGGTTCAATATATGGTGGATCTAGATCAAGTGGAATCATTTATGGAAACTCTAATATTAATATAATTGGTGGTTCAATTTTAAATAATGTATATGGAGGAGGAGAAGGTGGTTATGTAAGCAGCTCAGATCCTGGAACTTTTGTTAGACAAAATGTAAGTATAACAATAGGAAATGAATCAGCCGGCCCTGTTATCAATGGTTCAGTATATGGAGGAAGTGCTTATGGTACAGTTAATGCAACAACACCTACTGCTAGTGTAAATAGTTATACAGTAGATGTGGTAGTAAATAATGGAAATATTATATCATCTGTTTTTGGGGGAGCAAAAGGAAGCTCAAGTATTACACCATATGTTAAAGGAAATATTAATGTAGAAATAAATGGTGGAACAATAGGTAATGTGTTTGGTGGTTTTGATGTATCAGGTACACCAGAAGGAACTTCTGAAGTGCATTTAAATGGTGGAGTAGTAGGATCAACTTATGGAGGAGGAAATAATACTTCTTCAAGTGTAACAAATGTATATTTAGATGGAGGAACTTCTACTAATGTATTTGGAGGCTCAAATCAAAGTGGAACTGTTACAACTTCTAATGTATATGTTAACAATGGAAAATTCACGAATATTTGTGGTGGAAATAATCAAGGTGGTACAACAACTACATCATACATTGTAACTACTGGAGGAACTTCTACAAACATATTTGGTGGAGGAAACTTAGCACAGGGAACAACTTCAAATGTAACAATAAACGGAGGAACATTTGATAATGTATATGGAGGAGGAAATCAAGCAACAGTAACTACAACAAATGTAGATTTAGAAAAAGGAACTGTTACAAACGTTTATGGTGGTGGAAACTTAGCAGGAGCTACTACAACAAATATTAATACAATAACAAGTGAAAGTGATTTAATAGTTACTAGTATATATGGTGGTTCAAATCAAAGTGGAAATGTAAGTGTAACAAATATTAATATAACAGATGGAACAATTACAAATGTTTATGGTGGAAATAATCAAGGTGGAGTATCAAGTACTACATATGTTAATATAAACGGTGCTACTGTTACAAATGTATATGGCGGAGGAAATTTAGCAAATGTAAATAATACAAATGTTGTGGTTAATAATGGAACAGTTACAAATATATTTGGTGGCGGAAATCAAGCAAGTGTTTTAAATGATAGCTCACTTAAAATATTTGGAGGAACAGTTTCTACAAATGTATATGGAGGAGGAAACTTTGGTGAAGTTTTAGGTGATACTCATGTTATATTAAATAATGCTACAATATTAGGTAGTGCATATGCTGGAGGTAATGGTGAAACTGCAACAGTTAATGGGAATACAAACATTACTATTGGTGGATCAACAGTTGTAGGAACAGCTACTTGTACTGTATTAAGTTCTTGTTCAGTATTTGGTGGAGGAAACGCGGCTTTTACTGGGACAGACGCTATAAATGATTCATTATCAAATGTTAATATAGCAGGCGCTACTATATATGGAAATGTATATGGAGGAGCTAATACATCTAAAGTTTTTGGAGGAACAGTTGTTAATGTAGGAGACATGGTAACTCCAACAAGTGAAATTACAAAAGGAAATATTTTAATAAAAGGAACAATATTTGGTGGAGGTGAATCTAATGCATCTGGTTCTGAAATATATGACTACTCATTTATTAGTGTTACTAAATCTATAAATGTAAATATTGATGCAGCTAATTATACTAATTTTAATATTGATGGCTCTATATTTGGAAGTGGAAATGCTTCTTCTACTACAGGAATAAGTGAAATATCAATAAAAAATTATGGGACATATGGATATCCAAAAAGAAATATTTCTATTCAAAGAACTAATAAATTAACTGTTGATAATTCATCTATTGTTTTAGAGGGAGCAACAGATAGAACTAATGAATATTCTAATGTGTTATTTACTTTATCAATAATAGATGAATTAGTATTAAAAAATAACTCAACATTATATTTAGAAGAAAACGCTAACTTATTAAAAAACTTTAAGAGTGTTGATGTAAATAATAATCTTGCTACTGTTACAATAGATACAGATGCAGGAACAGTAGTAAAAAATGTGGATAATCGTTTATATATGTATGAAGGTCAGCAATTAAATATCGCTACTAATGAAAGTGTAACTAGTTATGGTAATGTTTATGGAATGACATTCTTTGGTATGTTTAAATACGATTCTTCAGATAATGTATATGTTGGAATATATGATAAATACGATTATGATGAACAATTAAATTGGGGTGGTGTATTTGATGATGGATCATATGTATTAGGTGCTCATAAAGCAAGCCATGATATAACAATAGATGGTTTTTATACTAATTATATAGATGAAGATACAAGTTTAAATAAAATGAACTATATAACTCCTACACCAGAAGATTCTCCAATGTATATGTGGATTATAGGAGAACTAGTTATTGAATATGATGTTGATTTAAATGCATCTAAATATTCTACATTAGGAACGTATGAGCTTCCATTTAATGAGTTTTCAGATCCTAATACATCATTTGTTGTTTTAGGGGTTGATTATTCTTTATTAGATTCACAAGTTACTTTAGTGGATAAAAATACTATTCCAAGATATGCTTCAACTCCTAATATAGCTGATTATCAAATGGGGCTTTCTATGGAAGCAAGTAATATTGGATGGTTAACTACTGGAAGTACAACATTTTATACATCTACTCCTAATATACAAGGAACAACTACATATGTAGGTGAAAATAGTACTAATATTCCAACTATGTTATTTTATTTATATCACTCAAAAAATATAGCTACAACTGGTGATTTAGGTACTGTTAAAATAGTAATAATGGCTATTACTAAAATAGATGATTTAACAAATAAAACTGAAAGATTAGTTGTAAATGTAAATATATCAAGAACATTATATAATACAGATGATTATGAAGCTGCATTAACTAGTGGAAGAAAATATGAATTATTTACTTCAACTTTAACTAATGTTACATCAAAATCAACTATAAGTGCATATTATTCATTATATGCTCAGAAAAATTTATATGATACGGGATATCATAGAACTTTGGTATCTAATTATGTTTTCCCAGAAAACACTAAAATTACTATGATAGATTTAAGCTTAAATACAAAAAAATATTATTATCATATTATAAATCAAACTGATGTAACTAATGCAGAAAACCAATTAGCTACTATAGGTGAAGCTCAATATGATTTATCTATGTTTGAAGTAATGGGAGCTTTTAATAGTGGTGATTCTTATGATGATGCTCAAGCTAATATTGATTATTATCATGCAGCTGATAATTATAGTTCAGAAGAGTTTATATTTATAGTGGATTTTTCAGATACAAATATAACTACTACATCTTTAAATAATTCATTATTATTAGAGCTTCAAGATGATAATGATCATACAATTATTAATGTGCTTGGTATTCAGCACTCTGTGATGAGATATAATATATATTCTGATATGGATGCAGTTATTGAAATAGATGGTACTATATCAAGTGATAGAATTTATAGCGGTGAGAGTGTAATGATGAATCTTAATACTAATTATACTCAATCAAGTGTAAATGGTAACACAGTATATGATACTAGATATTTTAATTCTAAACTTGGTATTGAAATATCATTATTTAATAGTGAAGGAGAACTTGTAAGTGGCACCTCTTTACTTGGTTTATATTATGAAATAGATGGTCAAAGATACTATCCTAACATAGATGGAACAACAAGAATAAAATTAGCAGATAAAGTAGGTAATTTAGAAACATGGGTTAAAGTAGTAACAGGCACTTCTCAAATTGCAACTGGAAATTATACTCTTAGAGTTGCATCTTTCGGTTCACCTGATGGAATATATTATGGTTTAAATACTTATTCACATAAGGATTTTAATATATATATAGTTAATGAAATATATGGACTTAATATACATGAAGAAGATAAAGAAATGATAGTTGATCAAGCAACAGGCTTAACGTTAAATGGAACTAATACTGTAACATATGAAATTGATTATAACTCAGGACTTGAAAATCCTAAAATACATGTTAAAATGAGTAGAAGAAAGTATGATACAGTCTATAGTAGTGATTATTTATCAGTGGATTTAGCTAATTATGTATCTAATGTATTAATAAGTACATCTATTCCTAATGAATATTTATTAGTAGATAATCCTAATGAAGTAACAACTATAACATTATATTTTAAACCAAATATTCAAAACGGAACATATAAATTAGAGTTTATATTGTATGATGGTACTTCAGCAATTGGAACAGTGGAAAAATATATTATAATAAAATAGGAGGTAATATGGAAAATTTATCAAATGAAGAATTGTTACAAGTTTATAGTCTAATATTAGAGTATATTAATACTTTAGAAAATAGTAAAGTTGGTGATAAGAATGATTGAAAAATTGCAAAAAGAAATTGATGAAATTAACAACAATATTCAAATATTACCTACCAAA
Source organism: uncultured Clostridium sp. (assembly GCA_964345385.1). GTDB lineage: Bacteria > Bacillota_I > Bacilli_A > RF39 > UBA660 > CAG-1000. The sequence continues at coordinate 20,859 of CAYFQM010000004.1, read as the reverse complement.
ACCAAAAAGAATAAAACAGATTATAATGATTATTTAGATGAACAAATAAATTATTTTAATGATAAATTAAATGAAGTTAAGAGAGAAATATCAAAAAGATATGGTATTTATAAGCAAAGTTTAATAACATATAATGTAGTTCCAGATAAACCTAAACTAAATATAAAAAATATTTTTTCTATGAGTGATGTTGCTCGTAGTATAGATAAAATGGAATTAGATTATTACTTCTATGAATTAGGTCATTTTTATCAAAATAAATAAGAAAAAATAAATAATATTATCGTTAAATTAATTAATATATTTTATTCTTGTAATATAAAATTAAAAGTTAATAATTTTAATTATACAGAAGTAGTTCATCAGTATATAAAAAGTTTACTTAATGAAAAAGATAATATACATAGAGTGTTTAGTGATTTATATTGGAAAAACCCTAGAATAATAGTTCAAATAGAACTAAATTTTAGATATTTATTTTTTAAATATAAAAGAAAAATAGATAGGCTTTATTATAAATATTTTAAAAATAAAAATTTAAATGAATATTTAAATAATTATTATAATGATCTTGAAACAATATATATTAAAAAACATAATAATATTAAATATTTAACAGATTTATTTTTTAATAGTGAAGTATCTGTTAATGATTTATCTGAAAAAAATATTAATGCATTAAAGGAAGTTTTTAAAATTGAAGATTTAGAAGAAAGTTATAATTATTTAAAACAATTATCTTTCTCTTTAGAAGAGTATAAAAACTTTATGGAATTCGAATATATTATTAGTGATATGAAAACTTTATATGAAAGTAAACAAGAGTATAAATCACTTTATAATAATAAATTAAAAGAAATAAAAAAGGTTGAAAAGAAAATTTTTGGGTTAAATAAAAAACTTAAAACAACAAGTGTGCTTTTTGCTAAAGATAAAGGAAATATTAAATTATTAAGAGATAATAATATAGATGTTGTATATGATTTATATAGAGAGTTAGATGAATTATCTATTAAAGATATTATATATAATTATATTGATGATGATACATCATATGCGGATGTATTAAAAATAGCTGCGTTAAATTTCCCATATTTTGTTAAAACATATAAAAGTATAAAAGATGGTGTTACTGCTGATGAATTAATTGAAAAGAGGAATAAATTAATTAATTTTATTTTTGGTAGTAAACAAAACATTATAAATAATATTAGTATTACTCAAAACAAAAATATATCACAAATAATATATGATAAATATAAACTATTTAATATAGTTATAAATGAAGAAAAACTAAATATAAATGATATAAGTAATTATATTAAGGATATAAATAATATGATATTATATGTTGATTTAACAAAAAGCAATATTAGAGTTAGTGATATAGACTTTATAATTAATGTAGATAAATTAGTAGAAAATGTTGATGATAAAAAATAAAAAGAAAAGTTTAATAATTAAAATTATAATTATAATAATGCTGTTATTAACAATAATGTTTGCTTTATTAAGACATTTTGGGTGTTTTAAATATACTTATAATTTTTTCTTTTCTAAACAATCTAACAATTTAATAATAGATGAAAAGTATAGTGATATAGACACAATAAAAATTGATGTTGATAGAGCTAATATAGTAATAAAAGAATCTACTGATGAACGATTTCATGTTGTAATTTATTCTGATTTCAAAACTTTAAAAAGTAAACAATATAATAAAAAATTAAATATTATGACATATAATAAGTGCAAATTTTGCGTTGGGAATAGTTTAAGTAATATAAAAATATTAATACCGATAAATTATTCAGGAATGATTAATATTGAAAACTCATATGGTAATACATCTATTGATGGGTTTAAAAATTCAACTATGTTTATTTATAATAAATTTGGCAATTTAGAAATAAAAAACGGTAAGCTTATGTATATTAAGACATTATATGGAAATATTAATCTAGATATTATTCATGATGCTAGAATAAAACAAACAGTTGGAGACATATTTATAAATGAAATTAATAATGTAAAAATAAATAATAAATTAAGTAATATTTATATAAAAAAAATAAAAAATTATATTAATTCCAATTTAGATTATGCAAATTTAATAATAGATTATATAACTATAAAAAAAGATTCATCTATTAATAGTATAAGTGGAAGCATTACTATAAAAGACTATAATAATTTAAAGATTATTAATAAATATTACGATACAAAAGAAGAAGGCAAAAATCTTAGAATAGATATGGAAGCAGGCAAATTAAAAGTGTTAAAATGATTTTTATTTAATACTATTTTTAATTAGTTTAGCATGAACTACTAATTTTTCATTTGTTTTATAGCAAGTTGAAAGAGTTAATATTTTATCATTTTCATTTATATTTATATTAAAGTTATATATTGATTTAGATATTATGTCATTTACAAAATCTTTGAATTCATTTTTAGAATTAAATTCTGTTTGTATATAAGAAACATTAGTTGGTGTATGGTATATACTAAATATTTGCCATAATGAGTTTTCTTTTAATGTAGAAGTTTTAATAATATGATTATTTTGGTTATTGTACCAGTCTTTATTTAACACATTTTTTAATGAGCCAAACATTGTTTTATCTTTTCTAGCGTGCCCATATATAATAGTATTATATTTTAAATTATTTATATCGTTTCTATAGTCTAGAAATATCCAACCTGCATCAGTATAACTTTTATTAAAACTATGATTTAAATAATATTCATTATTGGTTGTTTGAACAAATGGATAGTTTATATTAGTTCCATTGACTTGTATCCATCCGATAGTATCTTTATTTTGTTTTATTAATAAAGGTAAATCAATATTTAAATAATTTGGGTCTTCTTCTTTTGGTTTAATTTTTATAATTTTTTTAATGTTTTTTGTTTCTTTTTCTATTAGTTTATTATCATAATGCCATTTGATTATTTTGTATAATGAAAAAATAAATGTTATTGTAAGAAATAACATAAATAGAGAAAAAATAATTTTTTTAATGTTTTTATTCATATATTTTATTATAATAATAAATATTTTTATGTCAAATTAATTAATTTGTGGTATAATATTTTTTACGGATGTGATACTATGAATTGTGTAATAATATATAATCCTAATAGTGGAAAATTAACTAATAGAAATAACATTGGTAAAATAATTAAAATATTAGAAAACTATAACTATGAAACAAAAATAATTTTTACTGAGTATGCTGGTCATGCTAAGGAAATAACAATGAATTTAAAAAATGTTAATCTTTTAATATGTGCTGGTGGTGATGGAACCTTAAATGAGGTTATATCAGGAAATATTGAAAGAAAAGAAAAAATAACTTTAGGACATTTACCATTAGGTAGTGTTAATGATGTAGCACGTATGTATGGAATGAGTTCTAATTCAGAAAAAAATGTATTAATGTTATTAAATGGAGTTAAAAAGAATATAGATGTATGTATGATAAATGAAAATCCATTTGTTTACGTAGCGTGTCTAGGAGCATTTGTTGATATATCTTATAGTACTCCAAGATCTTTAAAATCTAAATATGGAAGGCTTGCGTATGTTATATATGCTTTAAAGCAATTAAATCAAAAGATGCAGTTATTTAATATAAAATATACTGTTGATGGAGTAACATATGAAGGAGAGTTTTCTTTTATATTTATAACTAATAGTAGTAGAATAGCTGGAGTTGATAACGTAATTAATGATGTAAAACTAGATGATAATATGTTTGAAGTAACTCTTATGAATATAAAGAATGCAGCTGATATTATTAAAGCAATCTCATTTTTAACTAAAAAGGAATTAAAAGAAACAAATGGCTTTAAATATTTTAAAACAAATAATATTAAATTAGAGTTTGACGAGATGCCTCCATCATGGTGTATAGATGGCGATGAATTAGTTCACAATGAAAAAGTATTTGAAATAAAAGTTAATAAAGATAATAATATGTTGGTGCCTACACAAAATTTAGAGAAATTATTTGAAAACAAATAATATTAATTACTTCATTTTATTTATAATTTATTGTATAATATAACTAGAGTGATATGAAAGATATTAAGATTATATTAAAAAACAATATAGTAATATTAATAAGTGCTTTGATGACATTATTTCTTTTGGTGGTTGGAATAACATATGCGTATTTTACAATTACGGTAGAAGAAATTGGATTATCAAGTGTTTTAACATCTACTGATGCACTTAAAGTAGTATATACTGATAGTGGAGAAATAAATATACAGTCTGGAACAGATACACTAAATAAAAAAGTAATAACAGTTAAAAATGAAGGATCAGCTGCTGTTTCTTATAAGTTAATATATCAGGAATTATTAAATGAAATAACTGGTCCTAATCCAGAAGATCAAAGTGATTTAAAAGTAAGCGCAATATGTGTAAGTGATTTTGGAACATGTAAAGGAATAAACGAAATAAGTGTGCCTATTTTTTTAACTACTAAATATAATTTAATAATAAAGGACTCTATAAATATTAATCCAAATGAAACGCAAACTTATACATTTACTTTTAAACATGTTGATTCAAATAGTTTATATAATCAAGGAAAGAAATTCAAAACAAAAATTAACATCCAAGAAGCTAATTAATTAAATAGGTGTATACAATAATAATTTCTATTTACAATTTAAAAATTAATTATTATAATATATATGATAGGTTGGTAATATGAGTGTGATTTTATCTATAGTAATTTTAATATTAGCATTTTATATTTTAATAAAAGCTTCTGATTTGTTTGTTGATGCTATGAGTTCCATAGCAATTAATTTTCGTATGTCAAAAATGATGATAGCTCTTACTGTAGCTGCATTTGGAACATGTCTTCCAGAGTTTGCTATATCTTTTAATAGTTTAAGGGCTGGTGCAACTGATATAGCTCTTTCGAATGTAATAGGAAGTAATGTTATTAATATTTTATTAATAATTGGAGTTGCTGCTATAGTTAGGCCTATTAAGGTTAAAAACTCAATAATTAAAAAAGAAATTCCTTTATTATTAGTTATTACATCAATATTTGTTATTACATTAACTGCTAATTATATTAATAGAGAAGCCTTTATTTTAACAAAAGGAGATAGTATATTATTTATTTTGTTTTTTCTATTATTTGTTCTTTATATAGTATCTGTTATTAAAACAAAGCAAGGCATGGTTGAAAGAAGCAAAGCAAAATTTAATATTAAACAAAGTATACTTTTGATAATAGTATGCTTCATATTAATTTTGTATGCTAGTAATATAATAGTGTCAAAAGCACAATATTTTGTTAGATTATTGGGAGTAAATGATAAAATTATTACAATGACAGTTATAGTTTTAGGTACTTCTTTACCGGAAATGACAATGACTGTTATATCTGCTAAAAAGAAAGAATTTGATATAGCTATTGGTAATATTATTGGTACTAATATCTTTAATATTGGTATAGTTTTAGGAGTTCCTTTATTAATATATGGAGGAGTTAAAACATCTTATTTTAATTTAATTGATATTTTGATGCTTCATTTAGCTACATCCATTTTTTGTTATTTTGCTAAAAATGATAAATTAATTTCTAGAAAAGAAGGATTTATAATGATTACGTTATTTGTTTTATATTATATATATATTTTTTTACAATAATATATTGGTAATATTTAATGAAAAATAAAAAGCATAATA
>CAYFQM010000004.1:0-15127 GCA_964345385.1 uncultured Clostridium sp. | reverse complement strand
GAATTTTATTATTTAAGTAAACTTATTCTTTTAAAAAATGATAAATATAAACAGTTTATTAGTAAACTTATTCCTAATATAGATGAAAATACTATTATTGGAGTTAAAATGCCTATATTAAGAGAAATAGTAAAAGAAATGAGTATAAAAGATAAAACTTATTATATGAATCAATTGCCACATAAATACTTAGAAGAAAATTTGATTCATGCAATTTTAATTAATGAATGTGATAAACTTGGTGATATATTAAATAAAATTGATTTATTTATTCCTTATATAGATAATTGGTCTGTTTGTGACACTATTAATCCTAAGGTTTTTAAAAAAAACCCTGATTTAGTGTATAGATATATTAATAAATGGATAAATGGAAGTTCATATTCCATTAGATTTTCAGTTGTAACTTTATTAAGGTTTTATTTAGATGAATATAAATATGATACTAATAAATTGGTTTGTAAAATTAAAAGTGATGATTATTATGTTAATATGGCAATTAGTTGGTATTTTAGTGTTGCATTAATTAAACAATATGATAAAACCATAAAATATTTTGAAGAAAAAAAACTTAGTATATTTGTGCATAATAAATCTATTCAAAAAGCTATTGAAAGCTATAGAATTTCAAGTGATAAAAAAACTTATCTAAAAGCATTAAAAATTAAATAATATACATATATATAATTGTGTGCATATTTATGCTATGCTAGCATAAGGAGTAAATAATGAAAAAAGAAAATACTAATTTTATTAAATTAATAGCTATAGTTTTCATGGTTATTGATCATATAGGTTTATTTTTTTTTGAAAATAATATTATATTTAGAGCTCTTGGAAGAATAAGTTTCCCATTGTTTCTATATTCTTCGTTTATTGGATATTATAAAACAAGGTCTTTTAAAAACTATGTTATAAGGTTGTTATTATTAGCAATAATAAGCGAGCCAATCCATTATTTTTTATTTAATCAAACATTAAATGCATGTTTTTCTTTAATAGCAGCTCTTTTAATATTATATTGTCTTGATAAAAAGAAGTATTTTCTATTATTAATTAATTATTCTATCATATTATTATTTTTCCCATATATTTCTTATTCATATTTAATAATATTTTTACCAGTGATATTTTATTATACTAAGGATAATGATATTTTATTTATGGCTTCTTATTCTATATTTTATATTGTGTATGTTATTTTAGGATTACCTATAATATATTTATTTTCTATTTTTGCTTTAATTCCTATTTATATAAACGTTACTATTAAAATAAACAAATATATATATTATTTTTTTTATCCATTTCATATGGTTATTATATATATATTTAAAGTATTATTATAATAATTTTACTTGATAAAGAAGATAATTATTGATAAAATAAGAATGTAAAGGAGATAAAAGTTATGACTAATAATAAAGGCCAAACTATTTTTCTAGCTGCTATTGGTATTGCTACACTAGCTGTTGCTATTATAGGTGCAACATTTGCATATTTTTCTATTACTGTTCAAGGAAATGAAAATGCATCCAGTATAACAGTAACAACTGCTATTTTAGGACATGTACAATTTACAGATGGTTCTGAGATTCAAATGTTAGATATAAATCCTGGTTATAAGGGTGGAGATGTTGCTACTAATAAGATTGCAAAAATATTTACTATTGAAAATACATCAACTCAACCATTATCTTCAGATGTTAATTATAAAATATTTATGAATGTAGATACTAATACTATTTCAAATGTTGCTAATGGAAAAGAAGTTCTTCCAAATGGTAATTTAGGAGAAACTACTGGGAATTATTTTCAACACTCATTAAGAATAGTTGCCGCTTCAATGGGAGGAAATCTTTCATCAAATGCAAGTGGAGATCAAATTATTAAAGCTTCAGAAGCTAAACCATGGAGACAAGATAATCCTGGAGAAGCAACTCATGAAGTGGAGGCAGGTACTGAAACTTCAATAATTAAGGAAGGTGATCAGTATGCTGTAACTGGTACGAGTTCACAATCGTTTATACCAAACAATATTACAACAACAGGTATAAATGTTCAAATAGGTACTGAAACTGGTAAATTTTCAGCTGGTCAATCAGGTCATAAACATGTATACTATTATACTTTAGAGTTTTTTGGTTCATCAACTTTTAATCAAAATGAAGTACAAGGAAAATCATTTGGAGGAAAATTACAAATAAAAACAGTTTAATTTGTAATTAAAGTTATAAAAATTTTACAAAAGAAGAATTTTTTCTTCTTTTTGTTTATAAAATAAGTGTATACTTTATGTCTTAAATGAAATAAAACATAAAAAATATGGTAATATTATTATGAAATTATAATATATAGAGGAGTTTATGGAAATTAGTGTAAAAGATAAAATATTTGCGCTTATGAAATACATTTTTAAAATAATTGGATACGTAATAGTATTTATTCTTATTGTTGTCGGATTATTTTTAGTATTTTATTTTTCATCTAGTACATCAGCTCAAAAGAAGGGACATAAGAAATTAATAGGATTATACACTATTATTAGTACTAGTATGACACCAAACATTAATGTATATGATGTTGTTTTAACATATAGGGTAGATGATGCGAGCACTTTAAGAAAAGGTGATGTTATTACTTTTTATTCAGATAATGATTTTTTTGGTGGAACTCCTATAACTCATAGAATAATTGATGTTAGAAATTTATTAGATGGTACAGTTTATGTTACTAAAGGTGATGCTAATCAAGTTCAAGATTCAGATTATGTATATTTTAATAATATAGTTGGAAAGGTTATTTGTAAAATACCACAATTAGGTAGAATTCAATTCTTTCTAGCCTCAAAAAGTGGATGGCTTATTGCAATATTAATACCATCATTAGGAATAATATCTTATAATATATATAAAATATTAAAGCTTATATTACTTAAAAATAGAATGCTTGCTTTACAAAATAAAAACGGTAATATTTAGTTAATAAGAAAAGAGTAATTTATTACTCTTTTGCTTTTTATTTATTTGTTTTAATAAATAGATAAATTAATACTTCAAACAACAAATATATAAGTAGTAAATAAATATTATATGAACTTGGAATTAAAACAATTGATAATATTAATATAATTAATATTAAGTGTTTTATTGTTTTTAATACGGGTAAATTTTTTTTCTTAAATAATTCGGTTTCATTTTTATTATCATTTAATAAAAAGAAACCTTTATAAAAAATAATTATTGATAATAAAGAAAGAAGTATATTAGATACTGTTATCATTCCAATTTCTTTTATGAAACTACATGTTGTAAAATCTTTTTGTAATAATTCTTTTGTATATGAATAATCATAGTTGTTAATGCTTGATATAATTTGTATTAATTCATTATTTTCAACTAAATATTTATTATCTGAACCAATAAATACAGTAAGTGAAAATCCGAGTTTATATACTGAATCAATTAAATTTACTATCATTATAATAAATAACATAATAAATAAACATTTTCCTATAATATTAATTGTTTTATATGATAAATTGTTTTGTTTAAATGTTTTTTCTTTCATTTTTCCTCCATTTATTTATATTATAACACTAGATAAATAAATGTTTAAATATTTTTGTATTTCTTTTTTAGAATAGTTGTTTTTTAGATAATTTATTATTATATTTATGAATGCTCCTACATAAAAATCAATAAATATTTTATGCTCATTATTAACTTGCTTAATTATGTTTTCTGTTACGGTTTCTACAAAAACATTTATAAATTTTTCTGATTGATTGTTTATATAAATTAAGTAATATAAATTTTTATTATTTTCTATTTGATTTAGTATTATTTCAAAATATTTAATAAATAAATTATGTATATTATTTTTGTTTGTATTAACTTTTATGAATATATTATTTTCTATTTTATTAAAGAATTCAATTAATAATTCACTTTTATCTTTATAATGAATATAAAATGTAGAACGATGTATATTTGCTTTTATACAAATATCTGAAACTTTTATATTTTCAAACGAAGTTTCTTTTAATAGTTCTATTAAAGCATTATATAAAGCTTCTTTAGTTTTTATAATTCTTGAATCTATTTTATTACTCATATAAATACCTCTTATAAACATTATACATTTAAATATTTTATATTTCAATTTTAAAACAAATTAGTTTATAAATGTTATTATACATGATATAATAATTATGGAGATAATATGGAAGAGGAAGAAATATTAAAAAAAGTTAATGAAAATTTATATGGTAAAAAAAATGAAGATTTAGACGATTACGGGGTTGGAAGTAGTCTTGATTTTGATGGACCTAAAAAAAGCATAAATTGGAAATTTATAGTCGTATTTTGTATCATAATAATGATATTAGCTGCTATTATAATATATTTTAATAGTAGGATATATGTAGGTAAAATTACAAATAATGGTATAGTTTTTCCTTCTTATATAGAAGATGCGATTATGTGGGATAAAGATGATAAAGAAGTAACTTTTAAAAATAATATAGAAGATATTAATAGTTGTAATATTACTTCTTTAGTATATACTGATTTAGTAGAAGGAAAATATGATATTAAAATAAGTAAGTTTCCAAATATGAGTAATGAAGATAAAATTATTATTGATAAATTGATATCAATGAAAATGATTAACAATAACACACTATATAGTAAATATTTAGCAATTAAATGTGGTTTTAAGGATAAAAAAGAGCTTATTAAATATACAAAAGCTGTTTTTGATTTACTTGAAAAATATTATTAATATTTAAAATGTTAATTGTAAATAGTTTGCAATAAATATTGACAATAAACTTAATTACAAGTATAATTTATTTAGAAGTGTTAAGGAGATGAATTATGACAAACCTATTATTTATATTAGATGCTATTAGTAGTGCTGATGATTTGTGTAACGGATTAAAACCTATATTAAGACTTTTGGGGTATGCTATTTTAATGATTAAAATAGCAGTACCAATACTTCTTATATTTGTTGGTATGTTAGATTTAGCAAAAGCAGTTACTGAAAATAAAGAAGATAAAATTAAAGAAGCACAAAATTTATTAATAAAGAAAGCTATAGCAGCAGTTGCTGTATTCTTGGTTGCTACAATAGTTACAATTCTTATGAGACTAGTTGGTAATAATCATTATCAAGTTTGTATGCAGTGTATATACAAACCAAGTAGTTGTAATGTTTCATCATATTAAATAATAATAAGCGTTAGCTTATTTTTATTTTACTTAAAACATTTCATATGATAAAATATTATGTGTATAGTATGAAGAAAGCAAAAAACAATGGTATAAAAATGTTTAATCAAAAAGACATAATAATATATTTAATTGTGTTATCATTATTATTATTTTTAAGTATAATTTTTTTTATTTTTGTAATAATTAATAATACATTAATTATTGATTTTCGTTTAAAGGGAAACAGCAAAATAAACTTAGAAGTTCATGATGAGTATATAGATGAAGGATATATTTCTTATGTAAATGGAACTTATTGTGATTGCGTTAAAATAGATAATAAAATAAACAAAAACAAAGTAGGTAAATATTTTATTAAATATAATTTTAATTATAAATTAATTAATAAAAAACTTAAAAGAATAGTATATGTAGTTGATAATACACCACCAGTTATTAATGTTGAATCAAAGAAAAATATATATTTATCTAAAGGTGAACAATTAAAGCATATTCCTTATAATGCAATAGATAATTATGATGGAAATCTTACACATGACGTTAAAATAACTTCAAATGTTAATATTAATGAATATGGAAAATATCACATTATGTATTATGTTATAGATTCAAGTGGAAATGTTACGAAAGAAAAAATAATAGTTAATGTTTGTGATAAATTTGATCATACTTATATAAAAATATCTATATTTGAACAAAAATTAAGATATTATATTGAAAATGAGTTGGTTTTAGAATCAGATATTGTAACAGGTATAAATAATGCTACAAGAAAAGGGAATTTTAAAATATGGAATAAAAGAAGAAATACTCATTTAAAAGGAAGTGATTATATTTCTTTTGTTAAGTATTGGATGGCTTATAATGGAAATAGTTATGGAATTCATGATGCTTCTTGGAGAAATAGATTTGGAGGTGCAATATATAAATATAATGGGAGTCACGGTTGTGTAAATGTTCCAACTGATGTAGCTGCTAAATTATACGAAATGGTTGAAATTGGGACACCAGTATATATATATTAAAAGATATGATAGATGTTGTTTTAGGAGATATAACTAAATTAGAAGTAGATATTATAGTAAATGCCGCTAATAAAAGTTTACTTGGTGGTGGAGGAGTTGATGGTCAAATTCATAGAGTAGCAGGAAAAGAGCTATATAATGAATGTAAACTTCTTAATGGTTGTGAGACAGGAGAAGCAAAAATTACTAATGGGTATAATTTATTAGCAAAAAAAGTTATTCATACTGTAGGACCAGTATACAGGGATGGTAATAATAATGAAAAAGAGTTATTAGAAAACTGTTATAAAAACTCAATGATACTTGCTGAAGAGTATAGAAAAGAAAATAATTTATCAACAGTTTCAATTGCTTTTCCATGTATTAGCACAGGAGCATATAATTATCCAAAAGAAGAAGCTTCATTAGTAGCAATAAATACAATAAAAAAAATAAACAACCAAAATATTAATGTAATATTTGCTTGTTTTTCAGAAAATGATTATAGTTTATATAAAAAAACAATAAGTAATTAAGCTTATTGTTTTTTTCTAGATAATGGAAAACCATTTTTTGATAGATTATGTTTTCTTTCAAATTCCTCTTTTTCTTCTTTTGTGTTAAAAGTCATATTAATTGTTGTAGATAAGTATGTAGATGTAAACTCTCGTATACACTGTTGATAATTTCCATTCATTTCAAAAATTGTTTCTTCAATAAAAGAAAAAAATATATGATTAGTAGAGTTTTGTAATATTTTATTATATGTGTTAGCATCTATTTGTTTTTCTAGTTTACCACTACAAGAAAAAAACTTTATTTCGATATCATCATCAACCATTTTTATATAATGGTTTGGATTATTATTAATTATTCCAGTCATAATAAATTTTCTAGATATTGGTCTACAATTCAATTCATAATAATATTCTTGTTTTATCATATTTTCCTCCATGTATTTTAATATTTTATACAATGATTTATTTTTTGTCAATAAATTTACTTCTCATTTTATAAATGCTATAATATGTAAGGAAGTGATAATATGAATTTACCAAATATGAAAGAAGCTAAAAAAAGAAATAAGACAGTAGTTAAATATAAAGATTATGGTTATTTTGGTGATAGAATTGGTGTTGGTAAAAAGTGTTTTGTAAGAACATATGGTTGTCAAATGAATGAACATGATGGAGAAAAAATCAATGGTATGTTACAAAGTGCTGGATACACTAATACTAATGAAATAGAAGAAGCAGATTTAATAATATTAAATACATGTGCTATAAGAGAAAATGTTCATGATAAAGTATTTGGATATCTTGGAATAATTAATTATCTTAAAAAGAAAAATAAAGATTTAATTGTGGGTATATGTGGATGTATGGCTCAAGAAGAAACAGTAGTAAATAATATTTTAAATAAATATAAGTTTATAAATTTTATATGTGGAACTCATAATTTAGATAATTTATTAAATATTATTAATAAATCTATGAAATTAAAGAAAACCTATATTGAAGTATATAGTTATGATGGTGATATAGTTGAAAACATACCAGTCATTCGTGATAACAAATATAGTGCTTGGGTAGATATTCAATATGGTTGTGATAAATTTTGTACATATTGTATTGTGCCATATACAAGAGGAAAACAAAGAAGTAGAAGAAAAGAAGATATTATAAATGAAGTAATTGAACTTAAAAAAAATGGATATAAAGAAGTAACGTTACTAGGCCAAAATGTAAATGCATATGGAAAAGATTTATATGAGGAATATGATTTGTCTAATTTATTACAAGAAGTAAGCAACACTAAAATTGATAGAATTAGATTTGTTACATCTCATCCTTGGGAGTTTACTTCTTCAATGATTGATGTCATTAGTAAAAACTCAAATATAATGCCATACATTCATTTACCTGTTCAATCTGGAAGTAATAAGATACTTAAACTTATGAATAGAAAATATACTAAAGAAGAATATATAAAATTATATAATGAAATTAGAAAGAAAATTAAAGACGTATCTATTACTACCGATATTATTGTTGGGTTTCCAGGAGAAACTGAAGAGGATTTTAATGAGACTATTTCACTAGTAAATGAGTGTAAATTTGATGGGGCTTTTACTTTTGCATTTAGTAAAAGAGAAAATACGCCCGCTTCATTAATGAAAGAAACTGTTACTGAAGAAGAAAAGCTTGATAGACTTCATAGATTAAATGAAGTAATAAATAAATATAGTAATTATTCTAATCAAAAATTATTGGGAAAAAATGTAAAGTGTTTAGTAGTTGGCATTTCTTCAAAGAAAAATGGAAAATTATGTGGATATACAGAAAATATGAAATTAGTTAATATTGAAGCTTTTAAAGAAAATATAGGCGAAATAATAGATGTTAAAATAACTGATGCTAAGAGTTTTTCATTAGATGGCGAAATGGTTTAACCATTTTGACAAATAAAAATTATAATGATATTATTTAATAAATTAGGAGGCATTTAATGAAAAGATTATATATAGATTTTGATGGAGTTATTATGGATACTATTCCTTATTTATATGCAGCACTTAATAAAGAGGGAATAGATCCAAGAGTTAATGATGAGGCAGCTATAAACTTTTTTAGTACGTTTGACTTTAGAAATGTAATAAAAGATGAGTATATATTAAATGATTCAATAAATTGTATTCAAAAAATTATTGATAGTAATCTTTTTGATGTACATATTTTGACACATGTAACTTCTTTAAAAGAAGGTGTTGTAAAAATAAACTATTTAAGAAAATATTTTAAAGAAATTACTATTATAATTGTTCCAAAAGAAATAAACAAAACTGATGTATTAAATGCTAAGGATGCTATATTAATTGATGATTATCCAATAAACCTTGAAATATGGGAAAAAGCTGGAGGAATTGGAGTTAGATTTTCTAACGAATTAAAATCAGCTGGTTTTAAAGTTATAAATAAATTGGATCAAATTTTTGATGTTATAGGGAGTTAGTATGTTAAATATTGATACTATATTAAATGGATTATATGAAGAAAATTGTTATATAATTTCTATTAATAATAAATGTTTAATAGTAGATCCAGGTTATGCTTATAATTCTATTATTAAATTTGTAGAAGAAAAAGATTTAGAAGTAGAAGGAGTTTTAGTAACTCATTATCATGATGATCATGTTCATTGTTTAGATAATGTAGTTAAAAAATTTAATTGTAAAGTGTATAATTATAAAAGTGAAAATATTGAAAATGATTATTTTAAAATAAAAATTATAAAAACTCCTGGTCATACTATTGATAGCTGTATATTTTATTTTTATGAAGAAAAAATTATTTTTAGTGGAGATTTTTTATTTAGAGAAACAATTGGAATATATAAAAAAGAAGATGAAGAAGTGATGAAAAACAGTTTAAAGAAGATTTTTGAATTAGATAAAGATATAGTTGTGTATCCTGGTCATGGTCCAACCACTATAATTGGTTATGAAATACTGAATAATCCTTTTTTAAGGATGCTATCATGATAGCTAGTGTATTAATTGAATATAATGTTAAATCATTAAATAAAGTATTTGATTATATAGTGCCTAAAAAAATTAATATTTTAAAAGTAGGTCATAAAGTAATAGTTCCTTTTGCTAGTAAATTAGTAGAAGGTTTTGTTTTAAATATTCATAATAATATAGATGATAGTATAAAATATAAAGAAATAATTAAAATAGTTGAAGAAGACTTTTATTTAAACGATGAGTTATTAAACTTAGGAAAGTACATGAGTGAAACTTTAGTTTGCAATTTAATATCTTGTTATCAAGCAATGTTACCTAGAGCTTTAAAGGCAAGTAAAAAAACAAATGTAAATCGCAAATATAAGACTTTTTTATACATAAAAGATGGGTTTGATGTACAAAAATATATAGATTCTAACAAAAGAAATATAAGAGAGATAGAAGTGTTTCAAGGTATTAAAAATAATAATAATGATAAATCATTATATTCTAGTGCCTCAGTTAAAAATTTAATAAAAAAGGGTATTATTTATGAAGTTCAAAAAGAAGTTTATAGAGATGTAGAGATATTAGAAAAGAAAGAAAAAAATATTGTTTTAACAAAAGAACAAAAAGAAGCTTTTTTTAAAATTGTAAATGGAAAAGCAAATAAATATTTATTATATGGCGTTACTGGAAGTGGTAAGACTGAAATATATATTAAATTAATATCTTCTGCTTTAAAAAAAGGCAAAAATGCTATGGTATTAGTTCCTGAAATATCTTTAACTCCTCAAATTGTTTCTAGATTTAAATCAGTTTTTAAAGAAAATATTGCTATATTTCATAGTGCTTTATCAGAAGGAGAAAAGTATGATGAATATAGAAAAATTCAAAGTGGGTTAATTAGAGTTGTAGTGGGTGCAAGAAGTGCTGTGTTTACTCCTCTTTCTAATATTGAATACATTATAATTGATGAGTGTCAAAGTCAAACATATAAGCAAGAAAACAACCCTAAATATAACGCTATTGATATTGCTTTTGAAAGAAGTAAATATCATGATTGTAAAGTTGTATTAGGTAGTGCTACTCCTAGTTTAGAACAATTTGCAAGAGCTAAAAAAGGAGTTTATGAGTTAGTTTCATTAACAAAGAGAATTAGTAATAAATTTCCTTCTATTGAACTAGTAGATATGGAAAAAGAGGTATTAAGACATAACTATATTATTAGTAGTAAACTTGATATTGAAATTAAGAATGCTTTAAGTAGAAATGAACAAGTTATTATTTTATTAAATAGGCGTGGTTATAGTACGTTTTTATCGTGTGTTAACTGTGGTTATGTCTATAAATGTCCTAATTGTGATATTTCTTTAATTTACCATAAAAGTAGTAGTTCTTTTTCTTGTCGTTACTGTGGTTATAGAACTTATTCAACTAAAAAGTGTCCTAATTGCAATGAAGAAGCAATAAGAGATTTAGGTTTAGGTACAGAA
Source organism: uncultured Clostridium sp. (assembly GCA_964345385.1). GTDB lineage: Bacteria > Bacillota_I > Bacilli_A > RF39 > UBA660 > CAG-1000. Next base: position 3,882 of record CAYFQM010000004.1, on the reverse strand, counting down.
AAGTTAGAGAGTATTCTTAAAAAGAAATATAATGTTAGTATACTTAGAATGGATTCAGATACCACATATTTAAAAAATGCTCATCAAAAATTGATTAATGAGTTTGCATCTCAAAAACATCAAATATTAGTTGGTACTCAAATGATTTCTAAAGGTCTTAATTTTGAAAATGCTACTTTAGTTGGAATAATTAATGCAGATGCCTCATTAGCGGTACCTGATTTTAGAAGTAGTGAAAGGGCATTTGAATTAATTAGTCAAACTTCTGGAAGAGTGGGAAGATTTGATTTACCTGGGAAAGTAATAGTTCAAACATATAATACAGATCATTATGTTTATGAATGCGTTGTTAAAAATAATTATGAATTATTTTTTAATTATGAAATGGATATAAGAAAAAAGTTAAAATATCCTCCATATTATTATATATGTAATGTTTTAGTTATATCTTCTGATTATAATAAAGCAAGTAATATAGTTAATAAAGTCAAAAAAGCACTTGTTAATAATTTGGATTCTACATTTATTGTATTAGGTCCTTCCATGGCTGGAGTTTTTAAAATGAAAAATAAATATCATTTTTCTATAATGATAAAATACAAAAAAATAAAAAATTTGCTTAAAGTTCTTAAAGATATAGATTCAAATATATTTGATAAAGATGTAAATCTTGATATAAATATAAATATTTAATATAATTATCTTAGATTAGGAGAGCATTATGAAAAATAAAAAAGTGGTTTTTATGGGGACACCAATTTTTAGTGTTCCTGTGCTTGAAATGCTTATAGAAAAAACGAATATTATTTTAGTGGTAACTCAGGAAGATAAAAGAAGTGGAAGAAAAGGAGTAGTTACTTTTTCACCAGTTAAAAAATGTGCTATAGAAAATAATATAGAGGTTTATCAACCCCATAAAATTAAAGAAGAATTTGGATATATATTAGAAAAGAAACCTGATATTATTATTACGTGTGCATATGGTCAAATTATTCCACCAGAACTATTATATACACCAAAATATCAAGCAATTAATGTTCATGCTTCATTACTTCCTAAGTATAGAGGAGGCGCACCTATACATAGAGCAATTATGAATGGAGAGACAAAAACTGGAATTACTATAATGTATATGGATGAAGGAATGGATACTGGTGATATTATTAGTATGAAAAAAATTGATATTAACTATGATGATAATGTAGGAATATTGCACGATAAACTTAGTATACTTGGAAAAGAATTACTATATGAAACATTAGGAAGTATATTTAAAGGAGAAAATAAAAGAATTAAACAAGATGATGCTAAAGCTTCTTTAGCGCCAGTAATTACTAGAGAAGATGAGCATATTGATTTTAATCAAAAAAGTGAAGTTATATATAATAAAGTAAGAGGCTTATATCCTTTTCCTTGTTCATATACATTATTAAATGATGAAATTATTAAAGTGTGTGAATGTGAAATTGGGTTTTCTTCAAAAAATGGAGTTACAGGAGAAATAATTAATTTATATAAAAATGGAATTGGAGTAAAGACTAAAGATGGTGAAATTATAATTAAAAGACTAAAGCCTTCTGGAAAAAACGAAATGGATAGTAGTTCATATTTAAATGGAAAAAAAGGTTCCTTAATAGGCAAAAGATTATGTTAAGTGAAAAAAGCATAAAAAATAAAATAATAGCTTTTATTATATTAACATCAATTATTATTTCTTTTTTCTATATTAAACCAAATATTAATATATTTAATTATAATAATGTGTCAATAGATGAGGCAGTTAATAAATTAAGTAATAATTTTCAAATTACAATTGTTAAGAAAGAAAATGATAATATTTTAGAAATGAATGTTATTTGTGATAAATATATTTGTGAATATATAAGCGATTCATTGATATATAAAGATGTTTTAGAATATAATGGTAAATATTATTCTCTTAGTGAGATTGACGATATAGAACAAGCAAAATTTATTGAAGTAGAAGAGGATTTTAATATTTTTAATAAAAAATATTATAATTTAGAATTAATAAAGAACTTAATATTATCATCAAATAAAAAAAATGTAGATTTCAATAATTTTGAATTGGTTATTTCATTAAAAGATTACTTAAAAGAATATAATTATTTATATGAACAAGTTAATAAAACAGAAGAAGATATTGATATAAATATAAAGTATACAATTATTAATGATATGGTTAAAAATATAATTATTGATTATAAAGATATAGATAGCTATTTTAATAATACATCATATGATATTTTAGAGTATAATATAACTATTAACAAGTTAAATAATATAGATTATCTTCCTATAAAAGAATATATAGACAGTTTATAAAAATGGTTCATTTATTGACAATAGTAGGTATTATTATGTATAATTATGTAGAAAGAGAGGTTAATTAAGTGTGATGATGGATGAAAAAAGATTCTTGACAGCTAAAGAAATATTTGAAAAAGATTTTAAAAGAGATGCTAGAGGATATAGACCACAAGAAGTTGATCAATTTCTTGATCTAATAATAAAAGATTACGTTGATTTTGAAAGCACTACAAAAAGATTAATTAACGAAATTAAAATGCTTGAAAGTGAAAATAGTAAACTTAAAGCTGATATTAGAAACTTAAAAGCCACATTAGAATTAGCTGGCTCTAATAAGAATGTTACTAATGTAGATTTATTAAAGCGTATTAGTGATTTAGAAAAAGTAGTTTATGGTGAATAATATTTTAGACAAACGCTGCATTATTGTAAATGTAGAGGAAAGTCCATGCTCACACGTTTCTGGAATGAACGTAGTGTTCGTGCTAAGGAAAAAAATAACCTTAGGCAGTTTAACTGACGGCGCCAAAATAATCAAGAACTGATTATAGTAGGCATAAAGTGCCAAAGAGACGAGTTACTTAGGAATAAGTAAGTGGAACGAGGCAAACCCCGCGAGTGAGAAACCTAAATTTGGTAAGGGAACTCTTACGAATGAATAATAAAGGAGTAAGGGAAGCAAATGCTTAGATAGATGTTTGTCACCTATTAATAGGTACAGAACATGGCTTATTAAGATATTATATATAGGAGAATAAAGTGAAAGAAATAGGAGAGTCTTTTAAAGAGGCAAGGGAAACTATTGGAATTAGTAAAGAAGAAGTGGTTAAAGACTTAAATATTACAATTGGACAATTAGAAAATTTAGAAGATGGTAATGTTAATGCATTTAAAGATGTGTTTTTTTTGAAAGAATTAATTATAAAATATTCTAAATATTTAAATTTAGATGAATCAGAATTAATATCTAAATTTAATGATTTTATTTTTAGTTATACGTCTAGAATTCCAGTAGAAGAAATATTAGAGCAAACAAGAGAAATAAATAGATTAGAAATAAAAAATAGTATGGATAAAGTTTCTTCACCTTATACTAAACGTAAAAAGACATACAAATTAAAAACAATTATTCTTATAATTGTAAGTATTGTAATATTAATAATAATAGTTTTATTATTATATACATATTTTAAAAATAATTAAAAGAAGTAAAGGAGGATTAGTAATGAATATTCCAAATAAAATAACTTTAAGTAGGATAGTATTATCTTTTTTGTTAATAATATTAATATTATTTCCACTTGAAAAAATAGGAATTGTGTTTCCATCGTTTGATATTGTAGCTCAAAACGCTAATATAATTATTGATAGTAAATATATAATTTGCGGTATTATATTTGTAATTGCATCATTAACTGATTTATTAGATGGTTTTTTAGCTAGAAAATATAATTTGGTTAGTGATTATGGAAAAATATTAGATGCAATTGCAGATAAAATATTAGTAAATGGAATTTTAATTATATTTGCAGTGGAAGGCTATATAAGCCC
>CAYFQM010000003.1:0-58342 GCA_964345385.1 uncultured Clostridium sp. | reverse complement strand
TTTAATGTTTGTTCTCTTTCATCATGGCCTCCACCTACTCCTGTTCCTCTTTGCCTTCCTACTGCATCTATCTCATCTATAAAAATTAAGCATGGAGCGTTAGTTTTTGCTTGTTTAAACATATCTCTTACACGAGAGGCTCCTACTCCAACAAATAATTCAACAAAATCAGACCCACTTATAAAATAAAATGGAACTTTAGCTTCTCCAGCAATTGCTTTTGCTAACAAGGTTTTTCCTGTACCAGGAGGTCCAACTAATAGTACTCCTTTTGGTATTCTTGCCCCCATTTTTGTGAATTTTTTTGGATTTTTTAAAAAATCTATTAATTCTTGTACTTCTTCTTTTTCTTCAATTAAACCGGCTACATCTTTAAATGTTTTTCTATTAGTATCTTCTGCTAATTTAGCTTTACTTTTTCCAAAATCAAAAGTTCCTTTACCATTGTTGCCTAATTTTGTAAGTAACATGTATGCTAAAACTCCAAACAATAACAGCGGTAAAATATTTATAACAATATATAATATTGTATTTTTTTCAGGATTTGTATTTGTTTTAACAGATAAATCATTATTATCTGCAACTTCATACAACTTAGATATTACTGTATCAGTATATGGAATTGTTGTTTTATATGTTTCGTTTGTTTTATATGACTTTAATTTTCCATTTATTACATATATTCCTGCATCACTTCTAGGTGTCACTTCTATGACCTCTACGTTTCTATTGTTTATTTCCGTAATTAATTGGTTAAAACTCAATTCAATTTCTTTCTTATTAAAATTAATATAATATACATACGAAAAACTTATTATGGCTACTAATATTAAATACGGAAATGTATTTATGTTTTTATTACTTTTTTTAATATTCATGTTTTTATTACTTTTTTTTATATTCATGTTTCTTTCCTTTCTTTAATAATACTTTAATATTATATCATACTCTTCATCTATTTCTTTGTCAAATATTGATTTTTTTAAACCAGGTACCCAAACAATATTATTTTTAGCATCTAAAACAACTGGCCAAATATTGCGTTCATTTTTTTTAATCTTATTATCAATAAATATATCCGATATTTTTTTTGTTCCATTAAGACCTTTAACTTTCATTTTATCTCCATCTTTTCTATTTCTAGTATATAACGGTAAACAAATTTCTTTACTATCCAATCTTATAATATTATTACTTACTTCTTCACAACAATTTATTTTATCTATGTTTTTTCCATTTGGTAAATTTATTCTATCTATTATTTCTATTTCAAATACATCATCAAAAAAATCATCATAATCAAAAGATACTTCATTATATGACTTAATAACCACTACATTGTTTGGTAAATGAACTATGCTATTTGCTTTCTTTGAATTAATTAAATTAATAATTAATGAAACATGTACATCCGAAACTATTAATAAATCATCACTATATATCTTTTCTAATATATTATATATTATTTTTTCTTGAATTATTTTTTCTAATTCACGAAAAGGTCCTATATTGATTATTCCTTTTTGCACAACTTTATTAAAAACTTTTTTAGCTTCTGCATCTATATAATCACTTGCTTCAAGTAAGGCTTTACTATATTTTAAAAATTTAGAATGAACATTAATATCTTCACTTTTCAAAAATGGTGTTACAACATGTCTATACCTATTTCTTGTATAGTGGTCTTCGTCATTACTACTATCATTAAAATATGTTATATTGTTTTGTTTAATATAATCCAATATTTCTATTTTTGTTTTTGTAATTAAAGGTCTAATTATTTTATAATTATCTTTTTCTACTACTTTTGCAAAACCTCCATACCCTTTTAAAGTAGATCCTCTAACTATTCTCATTAATATAGTTTCCATTAAATCGTCTGCATGGTGAGCAGTCATTAAAAACTTTGCTTCATAATTATTTGCTATTTCATCAAAAAAATTATATCTTGTGGTTCTAGCTTCATTTTGAAAATTATCTTCTCCCCACTTTTTAATTTTAATAGATTCAAAAATTATGTTGTTTTCTTTACAATATTTATTTATAGTAATTTGTTCAATTTCACTTTCTTTTCTAATATTATGATTAACATGAGCACATATTAAAACTAAATTCATTTCTATTTTTAAAATATTCAAAAGATAAAGAAGAGCCATTGAATCAGGCCCTCCTGATACTCCAATTACAATTCTATCATTTTTATTTAAACCAATATCATTTTTTATATAATTATAAACGTCTTTCATTAATGCCTCATTATTCATCAAGTTTAATTATAATTTCATTATCACCAGAATATAAATATCTTTCTCTTGTATACCTTGCGAGATATTCACTATCCTTTAATTTTCCAATATCTAATTTTAATTGTTCTTCTTCTTCTCTTTTCTCATTCAACACTTTAGTTAAATATGTAACCTCTTTTTTATTATTATAAACTTTCATAAATGAATTAAAAAATGTATACACAAAAAAACCAAAAGATAAAATAGCCCCCACACTAAACAACATTAATCTAATTCTAGTTTTAATAGTATACTTTTTCACATCAATTACCTACTTTATTATATTATAAAGTAAAGTTATACTTAAAACAATTATTAATAACTTTATTTACATTGTTTTTGTAAACAAAAAAAGAAATTATTATAATTTCTTTAATTATCTATTCAGTAGGTTCTTCTTCTGTGTTTTCATAAGCATCAAGAATAGCTTTTTCAAATAGAGTTCTGACTTCTTGATTTATTGGATGCACAATATCTTTGTGTTCACCCATTGGTGTTTTACGACTTGGCATAGCTATGAATAAATTAGAATCACCTTCTATAACTCTAATATCATGGATAGCAATCGAATCATCAACAACCACTGTTGCATAAGCTCTTACTCTAGTGTTTTCTCTAACCTCTTTAGGTCTACGAATTTGAACTGATGTAATTTCCATAGGTACCTCCTTACATATAGCTATAATTATTTTACAACATATTTTTATCAATATCAAGTTTTTTAAATATTTGTTTTATTTTTTAATTATTTCTTTATATATATCAATAAACACTTCTACGCTTACATTTTCTGCTCTATTTGATAATGATAATTTTTTTTGTTTAAGAACAGTGTTTATTTTTTCCAAATCATAATTTTTTAAATTGTTTTTTAATGTTTTTCTTTTATATTTAAAAGAGTCTTTTACTAAATCATTAAATTTTTCTCCATTAATTTCTTTATTTTTTTTTGATAACATATTTAAAACCACACTATCAACTTTTGGTATAGGATAAAAATTGCTTCTATCAACATCTATTACTTTATTAATGTCATAGTGGTATTGCAAATAAACAGATATTGAGCCATATAAAGAAGTTGATGGCCTTGCCATATATCTAAGTCCTAATTCTTTTTGAACCATTACTATTAATTGATCTGCTTTTGTTTCTTCTGTGATTTTTTTTATTATAGGTGTAGTTATATAATATGGTAAATTACCAACGAAAACCAAATTATCATACTTTTTATCTTCTAAGAATCTTTTTAAATCTACTTCTAAAAAGTTTTCATATATTATATATGTTTTATTATCACTTAAATAGTTTAGTTTTTTTTCTAATCGTTTATCTATTTCAAATGAATACAGCTCACAATTCAATTTTTTTAATTTCTTTGTTAAAGCTCCTTCGCCAGAACCTATTTCAATAATTAATGTGTTTTTTTTCACTATTATTGTTTCAACTATTGAATTAATTATATCTTCATTTACTAAAAAGTTTTGACCTAGTGATTTTTTAAATTTGAATTTTTTATTCATTATTCCAACCTTCTCTTAAAACTTCAAACGTTTGGTTTATCACTCTTCCTACTTTTTTTGATGCATATTCTTCATTTTCAACTAAAAGATCTATATCATTGTTACCTACACCTCTATCTAATATTATAGCTATTATTGGTTCATTAGATATTTTATTAACTGTGAACCTAATTATTGTTCCACAAGAATGCTTTCTACTACTTGCAACAATTCTTACTGTTCCATATACTTTATCTTCAAAATAGATTCCTTCTTTAAGCACATTAATTCTTGGAGGACACGCTACCACTCCTGAACATAGCGGGCAATCTCCTGCATATGCAGTTAAATCTCCAACAAAAGAATATTTAGCATTATATAACCCTATCTTATATAATTCTCCTTGACTTTTAGTAATTATACTTGAATCAAGATAATTATATAAATTTTCATTTATAGAGGTAGATGTATTTGTTCTATCTAAATTTTCATTTAATAAAAAAAACATAATAAAGAACATCGTTATTATTTGGAAAATTGAAATAATTTTTCTTTCTCTATATTTTTTCATGTCTCTTACTTATGTATTATACTACTAATCTTATTCCTAAGTCAAAAATTCTATCAGCATTATATGTTGTTTGTGTTACTACCTCTTCTAACTTCATGTTTTTTATTTCTGCTATTTTAACAGCAATATGTATAACATTTTTTGAAGTATTTATTGTTCCTCGAACAGGTTCTGGTGATAAAAAAGGACTATCTGTTTCCAACAATATATTTTCAATGTCTATTTCTTGAACAACTTTATATAATTTTGAATTTTTGAAAGTTACAATTCCACCTATACCTAACAAAAAACCTCTATTAATAAATTTTTTTGCCATTTCTACACTTCCGCTGTAACAATGTATAACTCCTTTCACATTGTATTTACTTATTATATTAAAAGTATCTTCTATCGCATTTCTTGTATGAACAATAATTGGTAAATTAAGTTTTACTGCTAATTGTACTTGTTTTTCAAATAATTCTTTTTGCTTTAGTTTTTCTTCTTCAGTAGGTTTATAATAATAGTCTAACCCAATTTCTCCAATTGCAACAATTCCTTTTGTTTTAGCTAATTCTTCGATAATTTCAAGGTTTTCATTAGACAATTCATCTACATTCTGTGGATGTATACCAACAGCACCATAAACATGATTCCAATATTTTTTAACATATAAAACAGTTTCTTTACATGTTCTAATTGAGTCAGCACAACTAACCACTCCAATTATTCCTTTCATTTTGTTAAATTCCAATATTTTTCTTATTGGTAAATCATAAAACTCTTTAAATAAATGAACATGTGTATCAAACATTTTTATCTCCTTTATTTTTTATTTTCATTATTAATTCAAGTAACAATACACAATAATATATATAATGTTTATCAAGAGTGCCTTTTAATAACGTTATATATATTATATTATTTTTACACTTAAAATTAAACTTTTCACTTATTTTTTGTGTTTCAAAAAATAAATAATCTATATTTATGTTTTTGAAAAACTCTTTTTTTAATTTAAAAGTTATTTTTAAATCATCATTCTCAAATAATTGAATTTTCAATAATTGAATTAATTGTTCATAATATTTTTCATACATATATATTTTTAAATTTTCATCAACTTTTCCAAATCTATCTTTTATCTCATTATATACTTCTTCAAAATCTTTTTTCTTTTTAATATTATTTATTTTTTTATGCAGTTCTATAATAATGGAGTTATCATTTGTATAACTTTCATCAATATGAGTTTGAACATCTATAGGCAATATTTCTTCTTCTATATTATCTTCTATACCATTTATTTCTTCATTAATTAAATCCATATACATGTCTACACCAACAGAATCAATAAAACCCGCTTGTTCACTTCCTAAAATATCTCCTGCACCTCTTATTGCTAAATCTCTCATAGAAATTCTATAACCGCTTCCTAATTCTGTAAATTCTTTAATTGCATCTAATCTTTGCTTTGCAGTGGTTGTTAATATTTTTTGTTTTTTATAAGTTAAATATGCATATGCAATTTTATCACTTCTTCCAACTCTACCACGAAGTTGATACAATTGAGCTAAACCCAACTGATCAGAATCCATAATTATTATTGTGTTAGCGTTTGGTATATCAATACCATTTTCTATTATTGTAGTACTTACTAATACATCATATACATAATTATTAAAATCAATTATTACGTCTTGTAGTTTTTCTTTATTCATTTGTCCATGCGCATAACATATTCTAGCTTCTGGTACTAACTTTTTTATTTTTTCAAATGTAAATTCCATATTAATTATTCTATTATATAAAATAAAGGTTTGTCCTTTTCTTGACATTTCTTTAAGTATTGCCTCTCTAACTAACATTTCATTATATTCTATAACATAAGTTTGAACAGGATATCTATTTTTAGGAGCTGTATCCAATAAAGACATATCTCTTATTCCTACCAAAGACATTTGTAATGATCTAGGTATTGGAGTTGCAGATACAGAAAGAACATGAACATTAGATTTTAAAGATTTAATTTTTTCTTTTTGTTCTACCCCAAATCTATGTTCTTCATCAATAATTAACAAACCTAACCTATTAAAAATTATATCTTTGCTTAGTAATCTATGAGTACCAAAAATAACATCTGTTTTTCCTTCTTTCAAATTTTCAATTTTTTCTTTTACTTGTTTTTCTGTAAAATGACGATTTATTATATCTATATTAACACCATAATTTTTAAATCTTTCTATTGCATTATTATATTGTTGAAAAGATAAAATTGTAGTTGGACACAAATACGCTACTTGGTAATTATTCATTACTGTTTTATATATTGCCCGAAAAATTACCTCTGTCTTTCCATAACCAACATCCCCACATAAAAGTCTTTCCATTGGTATATTTTTTTCTAAATCCTTTTTTATTTCAATTGTTGCTTTTAATTGATCTAGAGTTTCTTCATATTCAAATTCATGTTCAAACAAAAGTTGACTTGCATCATCTTTTGAAAAAGGTTTAATTTTAGCTTTACTTCTTTCTTTATATATTTTTATTAATTCGTTTGTTATATCTCTTATTCTTTTTTTAATTTTAAGTTTTGTCTTAACCCACTCAACACTATTTAATCTATGTATTGTAGGTTTTGCTCCCTCTTTTCCAGAATATTTATATAATTTGCTTATATCTTCTACCGGAACATATAATTTATCTTTTCCTTTATATAAAATTAACACATAATCTTTTTTTAATCCGTTTTTTAAAATGGTTTTTATACCGCCATATATACCAATCCCAGACTTTTTATGAACTACATAATCTCCTTTTTTTATTTTATCTAACTCATTTATTTTGCTTCCGTATTTATATAATGAAGTTTGTTTGTTTTGCTTATTTAAATTAACAATTTCGTTTGAAGAATAATACGAAACATTCTTGTATTTAAAACTACTATGTAAATATTGTTTATAAACTGTTATATTGTTTTTACTACACTCATTAATTACTTTATCATTCAAAGAAAACACAATTCCATTGTTTTTCATAACACTATCATAAAATGTTTTTTTATTATCCAAATGATTTTCAATCGTTATTGCTTCTATTTTCAAATCATACTTGCCTTCATTATCAACTGTATTAATATATATATCGTTTTTAGTTTTAAGTTTTTTTAAATCAAATAATTTGTTTTTAATATTTAAATAATTGATTTGAGGAATTAATGCTTTTTCCACTTTTAATATTTCATTATAATTCGTATATATTATTATAGGATTATTCAAATATTCAATTATGTTGCTGTTTTCTTCTCCAAAGCTTTCTTTTACCGAATAAATAGCAAGATTTTTTGTTTCTTTATATTTACTTGATAACTGTGTTAATGTATCAAAATTAATTATTTTAGTTATTTCATCATCAAAAAATTCTATTCTAAATGGTTTTTCTTCATGAATAGGAAAAACATCTATAACATACCCTCTTACCGAAAATTCTGAAGTATTAGTTACTAGGCTTTCTTTTTTATAACCTAAATCTAACAGATTATTTATTAATTTTTCTCTTTTAATCTCTTTTCCAATTGATAACTCTAATTTTTGATTATTATATTCATTTTTATTAGGTAATTTTTTTATAAAACTATTATAATGAACAATTACTATTTTTTTAGTATTTTTTTTAATATTATATAATAAATTTAATCTTAAAAATAACAGTTCTGGTGAGGTCGCAACTGCCGTTTTTGTAATGAAATCATCTTCAGGAAAAATATACACTTCATCTATATAATTTTTAAGTGCTCTATATACTTCTGTTGCTTCATTTAAAGTTGAAAAAACCAACAATAAATTTTGATCAGTATTAAAATATATATATAATAATAGTTGATTATAAATTTCATTTTTTGATATATATATATTTTTAGTTTTAGTTATATCAAAGTCAAATATTTTATTATATATTTGAGTTTTCATTTATTTCTTTCTTATTGTACTTTTGCATTAATTGTTCGATGTTTAATACCATAAAATCATCTATTATTTGAGATAATATTGGGATAATATCGTTTATTTTACACATATCTTTTTGAGGAATTTTGCCTAGTACATAATTAACTAAATTTATATTGTTTTTTCCAGTTCCTATTCTGACTCTTTGAATATCTTTTGTGGCTAATTTTAAAATTATATCACTAATCCCATTGTGACCAGCTGATGATCCATCTTTTTTTATTCTAAATGTACCTGCCTCAAATGTTATATCATCATAAAAAACCAATATATTTTTTATTTCTATGTTATAATAATCAACATATTTTTTTACTACATCGCCAGAATTATTCATATAACTTTTGGGCTTTAATAATATAACTTTTTCTTCATTTATTTTTGTTTCGCAATATAACCCACTGAATTTTTCTTTAAAATTTAATTTGTTTTTCTTAGAATAATAATCTATTATCATAAAACCAATATTATGTCTTGTCTTTTTATATTTTATTCCTGGATTTCCCAACCCTACAATTAATTTCATAATATATCCTCACATTCATTATATAATTTGTTTTTTGATATTCCATATATTGTTGCTATTTCTCTAATAGCATTAGATGGTTTATAACCTTTTTTTATTAGTTTTTTTACCTCTAAAACATAGTCAATGTTACTTATATTAACTTTTAATCCTTCTACAACTATAACTATTTCTCCTTTAATATTTTCAGAATATTCTATTGCCTGCAAAAGAGTTCCTCTAAATATTTCTTCATGAAGTTTACTTATTTCACGAGAAACTGAAACTTTTCTATTACCAAATATATTTTTCATATCAATTAGTGTTAAATTTATTCTATGAGGCGCCTCATAAAAAATTATAGTATGTGGAAAAGTGTATAGTTTTTTTAATTCTTCTATTCTTTCTTTTTGTTTACTACTTAAAAATCCATAAAACAAAAATTTATCATTTGATAAACCACTCATATTTAGCGCAGGTAAGAACGCACTTGGTCCAGGAAGAGCTATAACATTTAAACTTTTTTTTATGACATAGTCTGCAATTATTTGACCAGGATCACTTATCAATGGGGTTCCTCTATCACTAATATATGCTAAATTTTTTCCTGTTTTTAACTCATTAACTATTTTTTCTTTTCTTTTTGTTTCTGAATATTTATGACAAGATTCTATTTTATTGCTTATTTTTAAAGAATTTAAAAGTTTTTTAGATTCTCTAGTATCTTCTGCATATATTTTATCTACTTTTGATAACACTTCTATTGCTCTATTTGTTATATCACTTAAATTTCCAATTGGTGTTGGAACTAAATATAGATTTCCTAAGTTATTTTTTTTATAACTCTTTTGAATCATAATTCCTCCATAGAAAACATTTTTAAAACCTCTTCAGTATATGATCCATCATCATTATGGATAAACAAAGGTTTTAATAATTTAATTCCTCTTTTTCCATTTTTCTTTCCGGAAATTAATACTAAATTAGATTCTTTTTCTTGTTTTGGATATATAAATCTAATTATTTTGGGTTCTAAAGTATTATTTTTCATCAATTCTAAAATATCAATTAATCTTTCTGTTTTATGAATTAAATATATATCCCCTTTATTTTTAAGTAATTTTTTTGATATTAAAATAATATCATTTAAACTAATATTTATTTCATGCTTTGCAATAGCTTTTACTTTATTATTATTTAAATTACTTTTATTGTTTTTTTTAAAGTAAGGTGGATTACACGTAATAATATCAAAACAATCTGTTTCAATCTCTTTATATATTTTTTTTATATCATTATTAATTAATTTTATTTGTTTTTCTAATTTATTATATTTTACAGTTTCCACAGCTAAATTATATATTTCTTTTTGTAATTCAACACCATATATTAATGATTTTGTTTTAGTAGATAATATTAAAGGTATAGGTGCATTTCCTGTACATAAATCAATAATTTTTAATTTGCCACTATTAATATTAACAAAATTTGCTAATAATATAGAATCTAAACTCACCTTAAAATAATCATCATGTTGGAAAATTTTAATATTTTTAAAATTAACTAAATTATTTATTTTTACCTGTTTTTTCACATTTATCACATCTATCTTTTATAAAATATTCTCTAAATTCATTATTATTATTTACTACAATATATTTTTTGTTTAAAATGTCTATTGATGTAACAGTTCCCTCAAAACCATCTTTTTCTTTTACTTTTTCTCCAATTGAAGGTATTTTTTTTCTATATTCAGTATATAATTCATCTTCAAATTTTAAACAGCATAATAATCTTCCACATAATCCATTAATTTTAGTTGGATTTAATGACAAATTTTGATTTTTAACCATGGAAATACTTACAGAATCCAAATCATTTAAAAATGATGAACAACATATTTTTCTACCACAACAACCTATACCCGAAACTTCTTTTGCTTTATCTCTTACTCCAATCTGTCTTAATTCAATTCTTGTTTTATATATTCCTGCCAAAGACTTAGCTAACTCTCTAAAATCTATTCTTGAATCAGCCAAAAAACTAAAAATTAATTGTTTTCTATCAAAAGTATAATATGCATCAATAAATTTCATTTCTAAATTCATTTCATCAGCAATATCTTGAGCTACTTTTATGGCTTCTTTTGCTTCTTTTAAATTTTCTTTATGATGTATAACATCCTTATTAGTGGCTTTTTTTAAAACATTTGAGTGTTCCTTTTTATCATTTTCAACTATATTTATTGCTTTACCAAGTTGTAATCCTCTTTTTGTTTCAACTATTAAATAATCTCCAGGGTTTATATCAAAATTGTTACAATTAAACAAATATTGTTTTTCTTTTTCTTTAAATTCAACCCACACTAATTTCATCATTACACCTCCATAAATCTAGTATTAATTTATCAATTAATAAATCTTTATTAAAATTAATTTTGTTTTTTTCTATATAAGAATTTATTGTTAATATTTTTTTACATAAAGAGTCTGTTGACAAACTTAATAATTTATTATCTTTTTCTTTACCTAAAATTCCAATTTTATTATACATTAAATTAAAATATATTAAATACATTTCTTGAAGAACATTTTTAAACATATCCCTATTTTCTATTTTTTTATAAATTTCATTATAATACGAGCTTGATTTGTAACCTGTTGTTTCAATTTTATTAATAAATTCGTAAGCAAGTTTATATATTTCTTGATTTGTAGTATATTCATTTTCTGTAGAAACAAATATAATTTGGCATCTGCTTTTAATTGTTTCTGGTACCATATCAATATTAGAAGAAATTAAAAATGCATATATATTATTTCCTGGTTCTTCAAGAGTTTTCAACATAGTATTATACACATGATCATTTAAATTTTCTACGCCAGAAATAATATATACTTTTTTATTATATAATTGTGAAGTAGTTCTTAATTTATTTATTAGAAGTTTAATTTTGTATTTGCTTACATTCTCTTCTTCTGTTTTTATAATATGAATATCAGGATTGTTTTTTAAGGTTGTTTTTTCACTAAAAACATATAAAGAAATTATTTTTTCTAATTCTTCATAAATATTATTCAATGAAGTATTTCCAATTAGAAATGAATGTGACAATTTATTTTCTTCAAACATAATTTTAAAAAAATCGCTTATACTTTTCACAATAATTCTCCTTGTTTATAATTTAATATTAACTACATAATTTTTTTATAAATACTTTCTATCTTCTAATGCTTTCGAAATCATAATAGGATCTAAATAATCTATTTCAGAGCCGGCAGGTATTCCATAAGATAATCTAGAAACCTTAATTTTTTTGTTTTCTAATTTTTTTTGAATATATAATGAAGTTATTTCTCCTTCTATAGAAGGATTCAATGCTATAATTATCTCTTCAATGTCATTTAATCTATTTAATAATTTATCTAAATATAAATGTTCTGGATTAATTCCATCTACAGGAGAAATCAAACCATTTAAAACAAAATAATGACCTTTATATTTATTTGTTTTATCAATTGAAAAAGCCGTTTTAGAATTTTCAACAATACAAACTGTTTTGTTGTTTCTTGTTTTATCACTACAAATAGGACATTTTTCCTCATCAGATAAAACATTGCAAACAGAACATTTTTTTATATTTTTTTTAAAATCATCTATTGCATTAACTAATTTTTTTATATTTTCTGCTTCTTCTTTTTCAATAGCATAAACATATCTCTCAGCAGTTTTTTCTCCTACTCCAGGTAAAATTTCAAGACTTTTCACCAAGTTTTCAAAACTTTTTGGTAAAAGCATTAGAAAAAACCTCCTAATCCATTAGTATATTTTCCAATTTTGTTTTCTTTCTCTTTTTGAATTTTTTCTAATGTACTATTTATACCAACAATAATTATTTCTTCTAATAAATCAATATCTTCATATAAATTTTTATTTTTTATTGATATATTTTTAATTTTATTATTTCCAGTAGCTACTATTATTATATTTTCGTTTTCAAAAGTAAATTCCTTTTCTTCAAGTTCTTTTGTGCTTTTTTCTAATTCTTTTTGAATTTTTTTGGCTTGTGCCATTAATGCTTGCATATTCATTTTATATTTCCTTTCATTCTACAGTCAAAATATTTTCGCCAAAAATATTTTCTGCTTCACTCTCTAAAAGAGTTCCTTTTTTATTATTTTTTTTTGTTTCCTCCATATATATATATTTTTTTCCTTCTTTTATATTTAATATATATTTTTCTCGTTCTTTCTCCCATTCACTTATTTCAATTGAAACAAGATCAAATTTGATTTTATATATTTCTTTAAATAGTTTTTGAATTAATTCTATATTTTTATCAAATAAAATCACTTCAAATGTTTTTTTAAAAACAAATAGTATATTTTTTTCTGAAACAACTTCGGGAGTTGATTTTAAAAGCAAATTAACTACTGATGAATATTCAGAATCAGATACATAATCTTTTATTTTTTTAAATTTTTTTAAAAAATCTTTTTTAATTTCTTTATCTGCCAAAGCAAAAGTATTATTAATTCTTAGTTCCTTGTCATATAAATGTTTACTATTTTCTTTTTTCTTTTCATTTTCTTCAATTTCAATATTATTTTGTTCTATATTTTCTTCCATTTCTTTTGTTTGTTCTTTATCTTTTTTAAATAATAAACACATTTTAATAAAATATGTTTCTAATAAGTTTTTTTGATTTACTGTCTTTTTAATTGAATTGTTTAATTCAAACATAATATCAGATAAATTTAATAATTTTATATTATCTAAATCAGAATACTTTAAAAGTTTTTTTTCAACACACAAATCAAAATATTCGTGTGTATTATTATTAATAATAATGTCTGTTATTTTTTTTTGCAGTTGATTACACACTGTACCAAAGTTTTTTCCTTCATTATATATTTTATTAATTATGGTTAAACCTTTTTTAACATTATTATTGCAAATACTTTCTATTAGTTCATCTATTATTTCTTCTGATGGACTTCCTATTAAATTATACACATCCTCTATTGTTATATTTTTTTTATTATATGTTAACAATTGATCTAGCAAATTAATTGCATCCCTAAATGAACCATCACTTAACTCTGAAATCAAAGTAATTACTTTGTTAGAAAGAATTCTTTTTTCTTTTTTTAATATATAATTTATTTGTTTTTCTATCTTATTTGGAGATATTTTTTTAAAATCCAATTTTTGACATCTTGATAAAACAGTTGATGGTATTTTATTTAGCTCTGTTGTTGCTAAAATAAAAATCACATGCTCTGGAGGTTCTTCCAGCGTTTTTAATAAAGCATTAAATGCACTTGATGATAACATATGTACCTCATCTATTATATATACTTTATATTTTGAATAAACAGGCATAATACTAACGTTATTTCTTATTTCTCTTATCTCATCTACACCATTATTACTGGCTGCATCTATTTCTATTATATCTATATTTTCTTCATTAAAACTTTTACATATACTACATTTTCCACACAAATCCCCTTCAACTGGAGCTAAACAATTTACTGCTTTCCCATATATTTTAGCAATACTTGTTTTTCCAGTACCTTTTGGTCCACTAAAAATATATGCATGATTTATTTTTTTTGCAATTAAAGAGTTTTTTAAAATATTTACAATAATTTCTTGACCAACAACCTCACTAAAATTTTGTGGTCTATATTTTCTATATAAAGCTATATAGGACATATTTACCTCCCTAATAATTATAACAAAATTTAATTATAATATCTATCTTATTGTTTTAAAAAAGCCACTTAGTTTTTTCGACATAAATTCTGTTTTGTCTAATATTATTTTTTCATATTTTGTCGTTATATTTATTTTTTTATTATTTTCATAAAAATAATATACTTTTTTTATTCTTGCTTCATTAATTATATATTCACACATTTTGCATGGTTTTATAGTAACATATAATTCACAGTCGCCTAAGTTGCTTGTATTTAATATTCTAGAAGCTTTTTTTATACATATTACTTCTGCGTGAGCTGTAGGATCATTTTTACTTATTTTAGAATTATGTGCCGAACATAACACTACATTGTTTTTCATTATCAATGCAGCTATAGGCACCTCTTTTTTATTAGCGGCTTTTTTCATTTCTTTATCTAACGTTTTTATAATTTTTTCCATATCTTTCCTCATAAAAAAGTGATGCACATGTTTTGTTTTTTATGGCTGCTATTTTCCAATCCTGACCCTTTCAAAACTACACATTGCATCGAATTAAATATATCATACTTTTTAAAAATATACAATTAATTTTATATGTTTCACGTGAAACATATGAATAACTTTTATTTTTTTTGATAACAAAAATTGTAATTAAATATATAAAAAAATTAATGTTCCACGTGAAACATTAATTTTAATTATTCTTCTTCCTTTTCAACTAACGACATAGATACTACATTATTAGAATTTTTTAAGTTAATTAATTTTACTCCTTGCGTTACTCTTCCCATCGTAGATATTGCTTCTAAATTAATTCTAATTACTGTTCCCTCATCTGTAATAATTACTAAATCATTATCTTTTTTAACAATTTTAAATCCTACAACTTTTCCATTTTTTTCAGTAATATTTAAAGTTTTTACTCCTTTACTACCTCTTTTTGTTTGCCTATATTCTGTTACTTTAGTTTTCTTTCCATATCCTTTTTCAGTAACAATTAAAACCAAGTCAGAATCATCTGAAATATCTGCACTCACACATACATCATTTGATAAATTGATTCCTCTTACTCCCGATGCTGTTCTTCCCATTACTCTAACTTCTTGCTCTTCAAATCTAACCATTCTTCCGTTTGAAGAACACATTAATATTTTATTGTCACCATTTGTTTTTTTAACAGAAATTAATTCATCATCTTCTTTTAACGTAATTGCAATTTTTCCGTTACTTCTAATATTATCAAACTCAGACACCAGCGTTCTTTTTATTAAACCTTTTTTAGTTACAAATACAAAATACTTATTTTCATTTTCTGCTTCCATTTTTATTATTGCATTTACTTTTTCATCTTTATCTATTGGTAATAAATTAATAATTGGTAATCCTTTTGCATTTCTTGAATATTCTGGTATTTCATATCCTTTTATTCTATATACTTTTCCTTTGTTTGTGAAAAATAATACATAATCATGTGTACTTAAATTAATAATTTGGTCTACAATATCATCTTCAACAACAGACATACCTCTAACTCCAACTCCACCTCTATTTTGAGTTCTGTAAGTATCGCTTGTAAGTCTTTTTATATATCCTTTTTGTGTTATTGTTAACAAAATGTTTTCTTCTGGTATTAAAGCTTCATCTTCAATATAATCAACAGCTGTCATATCAATTGTTGTTTTTCTTTCATCACCATATTTTGTTTTAATTTCCAACATTTCCTCTTTAATTATATTTAAAACTTTTTGTTCTGATTCTAAAATTGATTTTAATTTTTTAATTTCTTTTAATAAATCTTCTAGTTCTAATTCTATTTTTTCTCTTTCTAACCCTGTTAATCTTCTTAATTTTAATTCTAATATTGCTTCTGATTGAATTAAATCTAAACCAAATCTATCAATTAATTTAGTTTTTGCCTCTTCATCATTTTTTGCATTTTTAATTATCTTAATAACTTCATCAATATTTTGCAAAGCTATTTTATAACCTTCTAAAACGTGTACTTTTTTTTCGTTTTTTGCTAATTCAAATTTAGTTCTTCTAATAATTATTTCTTTTTGATAATCTACATATTTAACTATTATGTCTTTTAACGATAAAGTTCTTGGAGTTAATCCGTCCAACATTAATAATATTATTCCATAATTTATTTGAAATGATGTATATTTATATAAATTATTTAAAACCACTTGAGCATTCGCATCTTTTTTTAATGTTATTGTTATTTTAATTCCATCTTTTAAATCAGTATGATAATCTGAAATTCCTTCAATTGTTTTATTATTTACTAATTCTGCGACTTTATTTTTTAATTCCATAGTATTTACTCCATATGGAACTTCTGTAAAAATAATAGCACTATTATTTTTATATTCTTCAATAATAGCTTTACCTCTTATTGTTATAGATCCTCTACCTGTTTCATATGCTTTTTTTATACCAGAATTCCCCAAAATAATTCCACCAGTAGGAAAGTCTGGACCTTTAATGTGTTTCATTAAACCATATATATCAATAGCTGGATTATCTATATATGCCACACACCCATCTATTACTTCACCTAAATTATGTGGAGGAATATTTGTTGCCATACCTACCGCAATACCCATAGATCCATTCACTAAAACATTAGGAAATCTTGAAGGTAAAACTGTTGGTTCTTTTCTAGTTTCATCAAAATTATTTTCCATATCAACTGTATTTTTATTAATATCTCTTAATAATTCTAATGATATTTTAGATAATCTAGATTCTGTATATCGCATTGCTGCGGCCCTATCTCCTTCAATGTTACCAAAATTACCATGCCCATCCACTAACATATATCTCTGATTATATTCTTGAGCTAACCTCACCATAGCATCATATATTGATGCATCTCCATGAGGATGATAATTTCCCATTACTTCACCAACTGTTTTTGCACTTTTTTTATGAGGTTTATCAGGAGTATATCCTGATTCAAACATTGACCATAATATCCTCCTATGAACTGGCTTTAATCCATCTCTTAAATCTGGTAATGCTCTTGAAGCTATAACACTCATAGAATATTCAAGAAATGATTTTTCTACCTCTTTAACGATATCATTGTTAATTATTTTGTCTTTTTCTTCTACTATTACATTTGAATTAATTTTTTCTTCTTTTTTTATATTATTTTCTTCCATTATAAACCTCCTTATATATCAAGATTTTGTACATATCCAGCGTTTTCTTCAATAAAATTACGTCTTGGCTCTACTTCATCGCCCATTAATTTTTGAAATGTTAAATCTGCATCAATACAATCTTGAACAGTAATTTTTCTTAATGTTCTTTTATTAATATCCATTGTTGTTTCATTTAATTCTTCAGCATCCATTTCTCCAAGACCTTTCATTCTAGCTATTTCTGCCTTTTCTCTAATATTTTCTGGTAAAGATTTCATATATGTTTCCAATTCTTTTTCATTTAAAACATATTTTCTCATTTTCCCATGCATTATTCTAAATAATGGAGGTTGTGCAGCATATATATGGCCTGCTTCTACTATTGGTCTAAAAAATCTATAAAACAATGTTAATAATAATACTCTAATATGTGATCCATCTACATCTGCATCAGTCATAATTATTATTTTGTCATATCTTAATTTAGATAAATCAAAATATTCTCTTATTCCTGTTCCTAAAGCGGTTATTATTGTTTTTATTTCTTCATTTCCTAAAGCTTTGTCTTCTCTTGCTTTTTCAACATTTAAAATTTTTCCTCTTAGAGGAAGTATTGCTTGTGTAAATGAGTTTCTTCCTTTTTTTGCTGATCCGCCCGCACTATCTCCCTCAACTATAAATAATTCAGAGATAGATGGATCTTTACTTTTACAATCTGTTAACTTACCAAAAAAATTGGTCATAGCTAGATCACTGTTTCTTGTTGCTTCTCTTGCTTTCTTTGCTGCCATTCTTGCATTTCTTGCTAAAATTGCTTTATTTATTATTATTTTTGCTTCATCAGGATTTTCTAACAAATATTGTTCTAATCCTTCGGCAAAAATATTATCTGCTATTACTCTAACTTCAGAATTTCCTAATCTTCCTTTTGTTTGTCCTTCAAATTGTGGATTTGGATGTTTACAAGAAATAATCATTGTTAATCCTTCTTTTACATCATCTTCTCTTAAATTTTCATCTTTTTCTTTTAATAAATTTGTTTTTCTTGAATAATTATTTATAACTCTAACTAAAGCCCTTCTTACTCCATCTTCATGGGTACCTCCATCATGAGTATTAATATTATTTACAAAAGAATAAATACTCTCATTATATCCTGTATTATATTGAAAAGCTACTTCAAAAATAACATCTTTTCTTTCACCAGATAAGTGTATGACTTCATTATTTAAAACTTTTTTTTCTTTATTAATAAAATTTACATATTCACTTATTCCACCTTCATACATAAATACTTCACCTTGAGTATCTTCATCATCACGATCATCTCTCAAAGTAATTTTTAATCCTTTATTAAGAAAAGCTAATTCTCTAGTACGAATTTTTAAAATATTATAATCATAAACATCACTATCAAATATATCCGAATCTGGTTTAAAAGAAACAATTGTTCCTGTTCTATTTAATTCACACTCTCCTATTTCTTGCAAATTTTGAATTATTTTTCCGCCATTTTCAAATTTTGCTTGATATATTTTTCCAGATTTATATACAGTTACAATCAACCATTTTGATAAAGCATTTACGACAGCTGCTCCTACTCCATGAAGACCACCTGATACTTTATATCCACCACCACCAAACTTTCCCCCAGCATGTAAAATTGTATATACAGTTTCTACTGTTGATATTCCAGTTTTTGGATGTTTTCCCACAGGTATTCCTCTTCCATTATCTTTAACTGTTATAGAATTATCTTTGTTTATAACTATTTCTATATTATTACAATAACCCGCTAATGCTTCATCTATTGAATTATCTACTATTTCCCACACTAAATGATGTAAACCTTTTAAATCAGTTGTACCTATATACATTCCAGGTCTTTTTCTTATTGCTTCTAATCCTTCTAGTACTTGTATATCACTTTCTTTATATTCGTTATTCATATTTTTTCCTTTCACTTAAATCAAAAATTTTTGCTTTATTTATTATTTTTTTATCTATATTATTTATATCTGTTGAAGTAATAAATATTTGAGATTCCTTATTTAATAATTTAAATATTTTATTTTTATTTTCTTTGTCTAATTCACTAAACAAATCATCTAATAAAAGAATTGGCTTTTTATTATATATTTTATTAAAAATTTCTACTTCTGATAATTTCATTGATAATATTATTAATTTTAAAGTTCCTTGTGAACTAAAATCTTTAGCATTCATATTATTATGAATAAAAACAAAATCATCTCTGTGTATTCCTATATTACTCATTCCTATGTTAATTTCTTTATTTCTATTTTTTCTTATTAGTTTTAATATTTTTTCTTTATTATTTAAATTAAAATCTGAAACATAATCAATAATTAAAGTATCTTTTTTTCTAAAATTATTAAATTTTTTTGTAATTAACATATTAATATTATTTATATATTTTTTTCTACAATTATAAATTTTTAATCCTATTTCTACCAATTTTTCATCTAATATCTAAATAGTTATAATCTAAATTATTATTTAACATTATTTTTTTTAAAAATTCGTTTTTATTTTTTACAACTTTATTATAATTATTTAATAACTTAATATATTCTTTATCTATTTGAGATATTTCTACGTTAAAATAATTTCTTCTAATACTAGGAGCAGATTTTATAATCTTTACTTCATCTGGAGAAAATAGCATCACGTTATAATAACATATATAATTACTTAATTTTTTTTGTACAAAATCATTAATTTTTGTATTTTTTCCTTTAGAAGTCATTATAAATTCCAAATTATTATTAATAAAATCATTAAATACTTTTATTTTTATTTTAGTAAAATCTTCTCCACTTTTTATAACACTTAAATCATCATTTGATTTAAACGTTTTTGTTAAACTTCCTAAATATATAGATTCTAATATTGAAGTCTTTCCAATACCATTTGATCCTATAATTATATTTAAATTAGAAAATTTATCAATTTTTAAATATTTATAACATCTAAAATTATATAATTCTATTTTCCTAATATTCATTTTGAAGTCATTTACACCCCCTAATTTAACTTTTTTTAAAATTTTAGGTATACTCCTACAACATTATAAGTATAACATAAAAAACCATTTAAAAAAAGATATTTATATAAATATATCTTTTTTATTATTAATTCTTTCTTCTAAAATACATTTTAATCTTGATGCTCTTAATATTTGATTAGTTAATGAACCTATTGACATATCCAAATCTAAAATATTTCCTTTTTTAAATATTATAGAAGAAGTATTTAATGGATTTTCACAATATTGTTGTATTTGATCTAAATTTATCCATATACAATCTTCTCTATTTGGAGATGTTGTTGGAAAAAATATTATTTTTCTTGTTTCTTCAATTATAATTGGTGCTTTATGTGTTATTCCTAATAATGATTTAGTACCAATTTTTCTTCCATCTAAAGAACTTCCAAAAAATTCACAGCTTCTTTCTATTATTTTTAATGAATTAATATTTACTATTTTTTCTAAGCCATTTTCATATATTTTTGTTTTTTCACCATTTATTGGAATAATAGATTCTGTATTCATATTAATTTCATATTTCATATTTTCCTCCTTTCAAAATTTGTTTACTAGACTATCATTTATTTAAAATTAAATAAATAAAAAGTGCACGAAATGTATCAAAACGTGCACGAAGTGTATTTTTTTTATAAAAAAATATATTAAAAAGTCTTCATTGGAGAAATTAATTGAATTAATTCATCATTTTTTTCTTCTTTTAATATTATAGGACTTATTTCACCATTAATCATTATATATATATATTCATCATCTAGTACTTTTAAAGCATCTATCATAAATTTTGAACTATATGAAATTTTTATATTTGTTTTTGTTTCATTAATTATTTCTATTTTTTCTTCTATTTTTCCTATATCTATACTTGATGCTTTAATAATTAATTTATCATTTTCTATTTCCATATCTATAATATTTTTATCTTTTGATTGAGTCACTAATGATGCCCTATCTATTATATCTAAAAATTGTTTATAATTAATTTTATATTTATTTGAAAATTTTTTTGGAATAGAGTTATCAGTATTTGGATAAGATCCTCCACTAATTAAAGAAGATTGAAATTTTATATTTCCAAAAACAAATAATATTTTATTTTCAAATATATTCATTATTATATTTCCATCATCATTAATTATTTTATTAAATTCATTTATATTTCTTGCAGGTATTACAATATTAAAATTATCATTTTCTTTATTATTAACAACAGATTGAATTTTTGATAATCTATAAGAATCAGTAGCTACACATTCAAATATATTTCCTGTTAATTTTATATTAATTCCTGTTAATAATGGCCTACTTTCTTGTAAAGAACAAGCAAAAGATGTTTTGGTTATCATTTCTTTTAATTTTTGTGCATCAATTGATATTTTATTTTCTGATTCTTTAAAAGAAATATTTGGAAAATCTTCTATAGGAAAACAATTTGATTTATATTCAAAAAAACTCGTTTTAAAATTAATCATATTTTCTTCATAACTTTCAATTAATATATCACAATTAGGTAATTTTTTAAATAATTCAAGTAATTTGATTCCACCTGATATAATTACACAGCCTTCTTCTTCTATTTTTTTTATTTCTTTTTTATCAATTAATATTTCTATTGATATATCATTGTCACTTGCTGTTAAATAAATTCCTTTCTTTTTTACTTCAAACTTTATACCATTTAATACTGGAATAATATTTCTGGTAGATAAAGCTTTGCTTACATTTTCTAAATTATTAACTAAAATATTTTTATCAATTATTAATTTCATAATTCCTCCTTTTTTTATATTTTATATTAATTAATATTATTATTATACATTGTTTTTATGTTAATAAGTTAAATATTATATTATTTTTAAATAAAAATTGTATTATTTAAATGTTTATAATTTTGTTAAATATGTTAAAAAATTCTTTCTGTTAATATTTTTATATCATTTTCTAATTTTTTATTAGTTTTAATTTCTTCCATAATTTTATTGGCTCCATGTATTACTGTTGAATGATTTTTACCTCCAAAAAGAGCACCTATTCTTTCTACTGTTTCAAAAGTATGAATTCTAGATAAGTACATGGCAACAGATCTAGCTAAAACAATATTTTTCTTTCTAAGTTTTCCAATAATTAAATCTTCATCTAAATTATAATATTTAGCAACTTCACTTATTATTTTTTTTACATTTGAGAGTTCTCTATATTGTGAAGGATTACTAGTATATTCTATTAAAGCATCTTTTGCTTCTTTTAAAGTTAAATCTTTTTTGCTAAAAGTAGCAGAATAAGCTATTAATCTTGTAAGAGCACCTTCTAAATTTCTAACATCATTTCCACAATTGTTAGCCATATAATCAATAATTTCATCATTTATTTCAATTGGATAATTATATAATTTAATTTTATTAGTTATTATTTCTTTTTTTAAGTGATAATCAGGGGGATATATACATTCAGTAAGCCCTCCTAAAAATCTTGTTTTAAGTCTATCTTCTAAATATTCTAAATCTTTTACAGATGTATCAGAGCTAATAATTATTTGCTTATCATTATCATATAAAGAATTAAAAGTATTAGTAAATTCGATTTGAGTTCCAGGTGCAGATTTTAAAAATTGTATATCATCTATCATTAAAACATCAACATTTCTATATTTTTTTCTAAAAGCTTCATAATAAGAAGCATTATTTTTCTTTTTGTCTTTGTTCATTGAAACATAATCATTTAAAAATTGTTCTGATGTTATATATAACACTTTTAAATTGCTATTATTAGTAATATAATTTCCTATAGCATGCATTAAATGGGTTTTCCCTAAACCACTTTTACCATATATAAAAAACGGATTGTATAATTTTCCTGGTTTTTTTGCAACAGTAAGAGCGGAATTATATGCTAATTTATTTGAATCACCAACAACAAAAGTATCAAAAGTATATTTAGGATTAAAATAATTATAATATTTATAATTATCAAAATTATCTAAAGTTTCTTCATTTGTAATATTATTTTTATTTTCTTCAAATTCAATAGTATTATTTTTTTCATCTATAGGTTCTTCAGTAATAAAAATTAATTCATTATCAGATTCAGTTAAAGAATCTAAAATTTCTTTAATAATAGTAGAATAATTTTTAATTAAACTTTGTACAAATCTTTCTTTGTTAATATTATCTGATGTAATTAAAATAGTAGCTTGATTATTTTCTAATTTATATAGTTTACTATATTTAAACCAAAGGTTTAATGAAATAGGAGAAATTTGATTTTTAATAATATTTAAAAAATCATTCCAAATACAATTTACATCCATTATATTCACATCCTTTTGTTAAAATATTTTTCACCATTTATACTAAAATTATAAAATATTTTTGTTATTAAATAAAGGTAAAAAAATTATTAACATTTATAATAACAACATATTAACAAATTGTAAACATTTTTTTGAAACAAATAAAATAAATAAAACAAGTTATAAACATATTAACATTTTTATTATTAACACGTAATTTGTTGTTTATAAAATGTTAATAATAATTTATATTTTAAGTGATTCGTGTTATAATTTTAAAGAACGGAGATATTATGAATAAAAAATTTATTATTAAAAAAAATGAAGAAATAAAAAAAATAATAAATAATAATAAAAAAAGTATAAATGAAATATTTATAATATATTATACAAAAAACAATTTAAATTATAACAGATATTGTGTAAGTGTTAATAAAAAAATTGGAAAAGCAAATGTCAGAAATTTATACAAAAGAAGAGTAAAAGATATTTTGATGAAAAATAAATTTAATAACTCTACAGATTATGTTATAATACTAAGAAGTGGCATTAAAGAAAAATCATATAATGAAATAAGTAGTGAAATAAAAAAAATATTAGAAGGTGAAGAAAATGAATAAAAAAATAATTGTATTAATAATATTAATAATGTTAGTAACTGGGTGTACTAAACGTTTTACAGTTAAAGAAAGTGATAATTCTACTAAAACATATGTATCTAATATAATGTGTAAGCCAACAAGTGAAAAATTAAAAAAAATATATGAAGAAAATGAAGAAAAATTATTAATAAATATTGAAGAATTACCTAATTGTGAAAATTTCAAAATTAATTCTGGAAAATATGAAGGATTATGGACGAGTTTTTTTGTTAAACCATTATCATGGTTAATAATAAAATTAGGTTTATTAGTAAAAAATTATGGATTATCAATAATGATTTTAGGATTTATTTTAAGAGCTGTTATGTTTCCTTTATCTAAAAAATCATTAAATATGTCTACTAATTTACAAAAAGCTCAAAAAGATTTAGATACTTTAGAAAAAAAATATAAAGGAAAAGAAGACAAAGATTCTATGATAATGAAAAGTCAAGAAATGATGTTAATATACAAAAAACATAATATTAGTCCTTTTTCTGGATGTTTAGTTGCTTTTTTACAAATGCCTATCTTTTTTGCTTTTTTAGAAGCAATATATAGAATTCCTGCCTTTTTTGAAGAACAGTTTTGGAAATTTAATTTAGGAACAACACCAATTGAAGGATTTAAAATGGGAAATTATTATTATGCTATATTAATAGTATTGATAGCTGTAGCTACATATTTTTCTTTTAAAAATATGAATACATCAATAAGTATAGATAGTCAACAAGAGAAACAGCAACAAATGATGACAAAATTTATGATGGTGTTTATTGTATTTACATCATTTAGTTTACCAACAGCTATTGCTTTGTATTGGATAGTATCGAACGGTTTTACTATATTACAAAATATAATTTTAAAGAAAGGAAGGGTATAATATGCAAAAATATTCATTTCAATCTAAAAACAAGGAGATATCTATAGAAAAAGTTTTAGAAGAATTAAATGTAACAGAAGATGAAATTTTAACAAAATCATATGAAGAAAAAAACGGATTATTTGGAAAAAAACATAGTTTAGAGGTTGTTAAATTAAAAGATATGGCTGAATATGGAAAAAATTTATTATTAGAATTATTTAATTATATGGGTAAAAGAACAAATATAGAAGTTAAAATAAGAGATAAAGTAATAAAATATGAAATAATCACAAAAGATAGTGTTGGATTAATTGGAAAAAGAGGGCATATATTAGATTCTATACAAACATATATTAGGCAAGCTATATATACTGCTTCAGATTTTTATATTAATATACAAATAGACATTCAAGGTTATAAACAAAAACAAAATTATTTTTTAGAGAAAAAAATAAAAAAATTAGCAAGAGAAGTAACATTATCTAAAGGAGAAATAAAGTTAGATCCAATGAATAGTTATGAAAGAAAAATAGTTCATTCTGCTTTACAAAATTTTAAATATGTTAAATCAGTTAGTGAAGGAGAAGAACCAAATAGATATGTAATTATTAAATATACAGAAAACAAAGAAGATTAGTCTTCTTTTTATTTACTATTTTAAGTGAATATGCTATAATCTTGTAGAAAGAAAAGGAGTATAATGGAAGATACAATATGTGCAATATCTACTTGTGTTGGAAATAGTTCTATTAATGTTATAAGAATTAGTGGAAAAGAAGCAATAGATATAGTTAACAATATTTTTGATAAAGATATATTAGACAAAGAAACACATACTATTACTTATGGACATATAGTTGATAAAAAAGAAATAATTGATGAAGTATTAGTATCTATTTTTCGTGCTCCAAAAACGTATACTAAAGAAAATATAGTTGAAATAAATTCACATGGAGGAGAAGCATGTGTAAATAAAATAATGGAATTATTAATATTAAATAATTGTAGAATAGCTAAAAAAGGAGAATTTACAAAAAGAGCGTTTTTAAATGGAAGAATAAATTTAACAGAAGCAGAAGCTGTAAATGATTTAATTAATGCATCTACTGAAATAGAAAGAAAACAAGCAATTAATGGATTAAATAATAAAATAACTAAAATTATAAAAAAAATAAAAAACGAACTAACTTTTTTAATAGGAAATATAGAAGTAAACATAGATTATCCTGAATATGAAGATGCAGAGATAATAACAAAAGAAAAAATACATAAAATAATAAAAAAAATACAAAAAGAAATAGAAAAATTGATAAATACTAGCGAAAAAGGTTTAATTATAAAAAATGGAATAAAAATAGCTATAATTGGAAAACCCAATGTTGGTAAAAGCAGTTTATTAAATGCATTATTAAATGAAGAAAAAGCAATTGTAACAGAAATAAAGGGAACTACTAGAGATATTGTAGAAGGAACTTTATTAATTCAAGGAATTAAGGTTAAATTGTTAGATACAGCGGGTATTAGAGAGACAAAAGACAAAGTAGAAAAAATAGGAGTAGAAAAGAGTATAAATGCTATAGAAGAAGCAAATTTAATATTATTTGTATTAGATGAAACAGAGTTTAATAAAGAAGATTTTGAAATATTAAAAAAAATAAAAAACAAAAATGTGTTAGTGGTTTATAATAAATCTGACATTAACAATAAAATAAAAAAAGAACTAGAAGAATTTGATTCTATTTTTGTGTCAGCTTTAAATAAAAAAAATATAGAAGAATTAAAAAATATGATTGTAAACATTTTAAAACTTAATGAAATAGATTATGATGAAATATATTTATCTAATGCAAGACAAATAGCATTATTAAAAAAATGTAAAAAAACAGGCCAAAACATTGAAAAAGCAATCAATAGTAATATGCCAATAGATATAATAGAAATAGATGTAAAAGAAATGTGGAATATATTAAATGAATTATTAGGAGAAACATATAATGAAGAAATACTAGATGAAATATTTAGTAAGTTTTGCTTAGGAAAGTAGGAAACATGAAATATGACGTTATTGTAGTAGGAGCAGGGCATGCAGGATGTGAAGCGGCATTAGCAACAGCACGTATGAATAAAAAAACTTTGTTAATAACCGGAAATATAAAAAATATAGCTGACATGCCATGTAATCCATCTATA
Organism: uncultured Clostridium sp.; assembly: GCA_964345385.1. GTDB lineage: Bacteria > Bacillota_I > Bacilli_A > RF39 > UBA660 > CAG-1000. The sequence goes on along the minus strand of CAYFQM010000003.1, from coordinate 30,586 downwards.
GGTGGTTCTGCAAAAGGAATAGTAGTTAGAGAAATAGACGCTTTAGGTGGAGAAATGGGTTATAACATAGATAAAACTCATTTACAAATAAAAATGTTAAATATAAAAAAAGGTCCAGGTGTTAGATCTTTAAGAGCGCAAGGATGTAAAGACAAATATCCTGAAGAAATGATACAAACATTAAAAAACACTAAAAATTTAGAATTAAAAGAGGCTTTTGTAGATGAAATAATAGTAGAAAAAAACACAATAAAAGGGGTAATAACTCACGAAAAAGAAATATTAAAGTGTAGAATATTAATTATAGCTACAGGAACATATTTAAATTCAGATATATTGTGTGGGCACAATAAAATTAAATCAGGACCACACGGAGAAAAAACAAGTTCTAAATTAAGTGAATCTTTAAAAAAACATGGACTTCGCTCTATAAGACTAAAAACAGGTACTCCTCCAAGAGTATTGAAAACTTCTATAAATTTTGATGTGATGAAAGAAGAAAAAGGAGATGATATATTATTATCTTTTAGTAATTTTTACAAGCCAACATATGAAATAAAAAAACAAAAATCTTGTTATTTGACATACACAAATGAAAAAACACATAAAATAATATTAGATAATTTAGATAAATGTTCTTTATATAGTGGAATGATTGATGGAATAGGACCAAGATATTGTCCTTCTCTTGAAGATAAAATAGTCAAATTTAAAGACAAAGATAAACACCAAATTTTTCTAGAACCCGAAAGGGAAGAAGACATAGAATATTATGTAAGCGGCTTTTCCACAACTATGCCACATGAAATACAAGAAGATATGATTCACACTATAAAAGGACTAGAAAAAGCAATAATAACTAAATATGGATATGCAATTGAATATGATGCTTTTAATCCAGTTGATTTAAAACTAACTTTAGAAAGTAAAATTATAGAAAATTTATTTACAGCAGGACAAATTAATGGAACAAGTGGATATGAGGAAGCAGCAGCTCAAGGGTTAATTGCGGGCATAAATGCTGTATTAAAACTTAACAAAAAAGAACCATTTATTTTAAAAAGAAATGAAGCGTATATTGGAGTTTTAATTGATGATTTAATAAATAAAGGGATAACAGAACCATATAGGTTATTAACTTCAAGAGCGGAATTTAGATTATTATTAAGACATGATAATGCAATGTTTAGATTATCTGAATATGGAAAAAAAGTAGGTTTATTAGATGATGATAAATATAAATATTATAGACATAAAAAAGTAGAATTGCAAATATCGAAGGATTATTTCAAAGAAGAATATTTTTTGGTAAATAAAAGAAATAAAGAATATATGAAAAAAATTAATTCTTCTTTTAATAGAAAAATAAAATTAATTGAATTAATAAAAAGGCCAGAAGTAAACTTAAAAGATTTATTAAAGCATTTAAAAATAAGAATAGATGATGATATTTTAAGTGCATTAGAAATAGATATAAAGTATGAAGGATATATTAAAAAAACACAAAAAGAAGTAGAAAAAATGCTGAAATTAGAAGAAAAACAAATTCCAAATGATATTGATTATAATAAAGTTTCTAATATAGCTACAGAAGCAAAACAAAAACTAATTCAAGTAAATCCTAATACTATAGGACAAGCATCTAGAATAAGTGGAGTTAATCCTTCTGATATAACTATGTTACTAGTATATTTAAAAAAAGAATATAAAAACGATAAAATTTAAAAAAGTAAACACTTGATTATTAATTAGTTTTATTTTAAAATTATTAATAGAATAGGGAAAAGAATAATATGAACGATAACTTTAAAGATATACAATATATTGCTATAAACGAAATAAATAAGCCAGATGAAAATCCGGATTTTATAGGTAATGAATTAAATGAGATGACAACTAGTATTATTGAAAAAGGAATAACAAACCCTATTTTGGTGACAAAAAACAACGATAAATATGATATAGTAGATGGAAATAAGAGATATACCGCTTCAATATTAGCAGGATTAAGAGCCATTCCAGTTTTAATTGTAGATGAAAAATATATAAAAGAATATAAAGAAAAATTAGAAAAAGAAAATATAGAAGAAGAAATAAATGTAGAAAAAAATTATGAAACAGAAGATTTGAAAACATCTTCAACCGTTGAAGTTCCTATAGATTCTGGAGTTTTTGTCCATGATGAAACAAAAAAAGGAAATATAAAACTTCCTTACGAAAATTTAGAAGAAATGAGTATACAATATGGAGATTTACCTATAACTCCTTTTATAACTGATTATACAGATACTATAGAACATTTTTTAAATGAAGAGGACTTTAAATATGAAATACTAGATGGAACTGTAAGAGAAGGATATTCAAGTATAATTCCAGAACTTTTTGAGGAAAAAGAAAAAGAACTAGAAGTAGTAAATTTGATTCCAAAAAAAGAAAAAGAACTAGAAGTGGTAAATTTAATTTCAAAAAAAACCGATGATATAGAAGTAGTAAATTTTTAAAACTACTTTTATTTTTAAAAGGTATTGATTTTCTAAAAAATATATGTATAATTTTAATGTAAGAAGAAAAGGCTATAAAAGGAGAAAACATGAATTTAAAAAATATATCAAAAGAAGAAATAGAAAACATGGCATATGATGATTTAGCTTACCATATTTTGAAAGAAAAAGGCAAGAAAATGAAAATTTCTGAAATTTTTAAAATTATATGTGATTTGCAAAATTTAGATGAAAAAATATATGAAGAAAAAATTGGTGATTTTTTTTCTTTGCTATCTACCGAAAAAAGATTTATCCAATTAAGTAATGGTTTTTGGGATTTAAGAGAAAACCATACATTAGAAATAACAATAAAAGAATTAGATGAAGATTATGATGAAGAAGATATAGAGGTTCACATTGAAGAATTACAAGAAGAAAAAGATAATACTTATTATGATGAAGTAGATGATGCTGAAGATGATAAAGGTGAAGATGATTTAAAAGACCTTGTGATAGTAGATGAAACTTATGAAGAAGAAGATGGATTATAGCTACTATTTCTAATTTAATTAAATAAGAAAGGAATAATTAATGATTTATTAATTGTTTTATGGTTGAATATGAAAGAAAAATTAGAATTTATTGTAGAAAAATATAATAATTTATCAAAAAAGTTGTTAGATCCAGAAGTATACGGCAATTATAATATAATGAAAGAAATATCTATAGAAAAACAATCGTTAGAAGATATTGTAATAGAATATAAAAATTTATTAAGGATAGAAAATGATATTGAAATAGCAAAAGAATTAATACAAAATATTGATACAAAAGATTTTGCTATTGAAGAAATGGAAGTATTAAATAAAGAAAAGGAAGAAACTGAAGAAAAGTTAAGAGTTTTATTGTTGCCAAAAGATCCACATGATAATAAAAATGTAATCATAGAAATAAGAGGAGCAGCAGGTGGTGATGAAGGAAATATTTTTGCAGGAGATTTATTTAGAATGTATAGTAAATATGCAGAAAAACAAGGATGGAAAAGTGAAATAACTTATGAAATACATGGAGAAAGTGGAGGATATTCAAGAATTGAATTTATGTTAGGCGGAGAAAACGTATATTCTAAATTAAAGTATGAAAGCGGGGTTCATAGAGTACAAAGAGTTCCTGAAACTGAAGCACAAGGAAGAGTACATACAAGTACAGCAACAGTTTTAGTGATGCCGGAAATACAACCTATTGATTTTGAAATTAAAGAAAAAGAAATTAGAGTAGATATAACTAGAAGTAGTGGAGCGGGAGGTCAACATGTTAATACAACAGATTCAGCTGTTAGATTAACTCATATTCCTACAGGAATAGTAGTATATTGTCAATCAGGAAGAAGTCAAATTAAAAACAAAGAAACAGCTATGCAAATTTTAGTATCAAGATTATATGACTTAAAACAAATGGAGCAAGAAGAAAAAATAGGAAAAGAAAGAAGAAAAAAAATAGGTACAGGAGATAGAGCTGAAAAAATAAGAACATATAATTACCCTCAAAATAGATTAACAGATCATAGAATAAATTATACAGTTAAAAATTTAGATAGAATTATGGACGGCGATTTAGACGATTTAATAAATTCATTAATTTTAGAAGATGAGCGTATTAAAATGGAAGAAGAAAATGCTAGATAAAATTATACAGTTGAATTATTCAAAAGCAGAAGCAAAAAAATTAATAGATGTATCAAAAAATATAGAAAAAGATTATGAATTATTACTTGAAAAATATCCTATACAATATTTGATTGGAAATGTAGATTTTTATGGTTATAAAATATATGTAAATAGAAATGTTTTAATACCACGATTTGAAACAGAACAGTTGGTAGAGAAAACAATAAAAAAAATAACAGAAAAATATAATAAAAAAATTGATATATTAGACTTATGCACAGGAAGCGGATGTATTGCAGTAGCACTTAAAAAAAATATGAATTGTAATATGTATGCTTCAGATATATCAAAAAAAGCTTTGTTAATAGCAAAAAAAAATAAAAAAATTAATAATGTAAAAATAAATTATATAGAAAGTGATTTATTTTCAAACATTAAACAAAAATTTGATGTAATAATTTCAAATCCTCCATATATAGATAAAGAAAAAGATATAGTACAAGAATCAGTTAAAAAATATGAACCTTCCCTTGCTCTTTATGCCTCAAATGACGGACTATATTTTTATGAAAAAATAATTAAAAATATTAGTAAATATTTAAAAGAAAAATATTTGGTTTGTTTAGAAATAGGAGAAAATCAACATCAACAAATTATAAAAATAATAAAAGATAATATCTATAATTGTAATATATCAATTGAAAAAGATTATAGTGGTAAAGAAAGATTTGTTTTTATTGAAAACAAAAAATAAATGGTTCATTCATTGATTAATAATTAAAAAAATAGTATATTATTAGTAGGAGGAACTTTATGACAAAAATGATTATTGAAGGTGGAAGAACACTTAGTGGGACTGTAAAGATAAGTGGCGCTAAAAATAGTGCTGTTGCTTTAATACCAGCTTCATTATTATCAACAGGGAAATGTGTAATATATAATGTTCCTGAATTATCAGACATAGAATATTTAATTCAAATTATGGAATTATTAAATTGTAAAATAGAGCATAAGGATGATACTTTATATATAGATTCATCTAATGTAAAAAACGCACCTATTCCAGAAGAATTAAGTATGCAAATGAGAGCATCATATTATTTTATGGGAGCGCTATTAGCTAAGAAAAAGAAAGTGGAAATATCTTTTCCTGGAGGATGTAATATAGGAGCAAGACCTATTGATATACATATAAAAGGATTTGAAGCATTAGGTGCAAAAGTTGAACAAGTAAAAAACAGATATATTATTACAACGAAAAAGTTAAAAGGTGCTAAAATATATTTTGATTTTCCTAGTGTGGGAGCAACTATAAATATTATGATGGCAGCAACAGGAGCAGAAGGACTAACAATAATAGAAAATGCTGCTAGAGAACCAGAAATAGTTAATGTGGCTTCATTTTTGATAAGTATGGGGGCTAAAATAAGAGGAGCGGGTACGTCAAAAATAGAAATAGAGGGAAATATAGCGTTGTCTAATGGTGCGATTGATGTATTTCCAGATAGAATTGAGGCTGGAACTTATTTAATAATAGGGGCATTACTAGGGGATAATATGAAAATTGTGGGAATCATTAAAAATCATGTAGAGTCCTTATTAAGCAAACTAAAAGAAATAGGGGTTGAATATAAGTGCAATAAAGATACTATAACAATTAGTAAGTGCGAAAATTTAAAAAACGTTAAAATAAAAACACAAGCATATCCTGGTTTTCCAACTGATTTACAACAACCTATAACAACATTGTTAACTCAAAGTATAGGTAGAAGTTTAATAGAAGAAACTATTTATGAAAATAGATTTAAAAACACTACATATCTTAATGAAATGGGTGCAACCACAAGAATAATTACTAATCAAAAGTTAGAAATAATTGGCCCTTCCGAATTGATTGGTAAAGAAGTAGAAGTAAATGATTTAAGAGGAGGAGCATCTTTAATGATTGCGGGATTAATTGCTAAGGGAAAAACAACAATTAATAATTGTGAACATATTTTAAGGGGATATGGAAAATTAAAAGAAAAATTAAAAAAATTAGGTGCAAAAATAGAAATAATAGAATAAATTTAAAAAAAGCTTGCATTTATCTTTTAAAAAATATATAATACCATTTGAAGTAATTTACTATAATTTAAATTGTTAGTTACAGCAAAGGAGGAAAAAATGAAAAAAGGAGTACATCCAACTCAAAAAAAATGTCATGTTAAATGTGCATGTGGAAATGAATTTGAAATAATGTCTAATAAAGAAGAGTTTCATGTGGAGAGTTGTCCTAAATGTCATTCTTTTTATACGGGAAAATTTAAAACTACAAAGACAGGGAATGTACAAAAATTCAGAGATAAATATGGTATCACAGAGTAATAGTTATATTTGTTTTTAATAGATAAGAAAAATCAAAACAAAAAGAAGGAATTGAATAGTTTCTTCTTTTTTGTTAGTATATAGATATGAATGATGATAAAATAATACGAATAATTTCGCTTTTTATAGGTATATCATTAATATTAGGTATATATCTATTTTTAAATATTCCTTTAAATTCTAAAATTAAAAATAAACATTGGTATTCTTATGATATAAAAACAGGATTTTTTGATGTGTTTTATATAGATAATTATATTAAATATCAAAGTAATAATATTATTAACGGTTGTACAAGATATAACTATAATAGCAAAAAAAAAAAAATAAATTCAAATTGTAAATAAAAAAAAAAAATAAAAAGAATAAGAGAAAGAAATATAATATTAAATATTAATAATAAAGAAAAAAGATTTTATTTATCTCCGGAAGAGGCTTTAAATATAGAGTTTAAGGAGCATTATAATTATAGTGTTACTGAATATATAAATTCTAAAAAACAATTATTAGAAGTTATAGAAGTTCCTATAAATAAAATATTAGAAAACTATGATAAAAAAGAAAAACAAATATATATTATGAAAAGTGATAATTGTAATAATGTTGAATGTGTTATATTATATGATTTGGTAGAAAAATTATTTGTTAATTTTAAAAATATATATTATATAGATACAACTGACATTGAAAAAAACACTATTGAAAAACTTCATAATATTAATAATAATTTTCCATTAAAAAAAGAAATATATATATCTGAAAAACCAACCATTTTGATTGTTAACGATAAAAAGGTGACTTATATAAAATTTGAAAGTGAAGGGTTTAATTATAGTAAGTATTATGAAAAAATAAAAAATAATTAATAACTTTAATGTTAATATGTTATAATACATTTTGAAAAAGGAAAAAAACATGAATAAATATAGATGTAATAATTGTAATTATATAGTAAAAAGCAGTGAATTAGGAGAAAATTATAAATGTCCTATGTGTTTTTCTTCTAAAGAAATGTTTGTTAGATGTGAAGAAAACATCATTGATGATGATCTTGAGGCGATTATTGATTCGGTTGTTGATGAAGTGGACGAAAATAAAACAAATAAAATAATCAATTTAGATAACGAAAATAAGATAATAATAAGTGATATTAATCAAAGTATAGAAAGAATAAGAGAAAAATGTATAGAGTGTGGAAAATGTAAAACAACATGTGAAGAAGAAGCTTGTATAAACTATAATTTAAAAGAAGTTAATGAACCTATATGTACTTCTTGCGGAAAATGTGTTCAAAATTGTCCGGCTTCAGCATTAATTCAAAAAACAACTTATAGAGAAGTAAAAGATATAATAGATAGAAATGAGAAGATTGTTATAGCAATTACTAATCCAATTGTAAAAGTCATATTAAGTGAATTATATAATGAAGAAATAGACAATATTGATAAAAAAATAGTATCAGCATTAAGGAAGTTAGGATTTGATTATGTATTAGATACTTCTTTTGCTTGTGATTTATCTATAATAGAGAGTGTAAATGAATTTGGTAATAAAACAAAAGAAGGAACACTACCATTTATAAATAGTAATTGCCCCGCAACTATAAAGTACTTAGAAATATATTATCCATTTTTATTAAAAAATTTATCCACTTGTAAAAATCCACCAGCAATAGAAAGTAAATTAATAAAAACTTATTTTGCTGAAAAAAAAGGGATAGATTCATCAAGAATATTAATAGTTTCTATTACAACATGTTTATCAGAAAAAATGCAAATAAAAGAATATATTGATGAAGTAGATTATGTAATGACAGTTAAAGAATTAGAAGCACTTATGAAAGAAGAAGGAATAAGTTTATTATCACAAGCAGAATCTTCATATGATAGTGAATTATCTGAGCATACGGGTTCTAGTTACTTATATAATATATCAGGAGGCTTTACAGAGGGGATGCTAAGAACATTACATAAAGTAATTGTTGGAAAAAAAGCTTCAGATTCTTCTTTGACATTAAGTCCTTTAAGAGAAAATAAAGGTATTAAAACTGCCACTATAGAACTAGATAAAACAAAAATAAAAGTAGCGGTAATAAATGGAATACATAATTTAAAAAATTTCATTGAAAATAATGAATATAAAAAATATCATCTTTTAGAGATAATGTATTGTGAAAATGGATGTGTTTCTGGTGGAGGACAAAAAATACATCCAATATCAAATAGAGAAGAAATTATTACTTCTAGAAAAAACAAATTATATGCATTAGATAAAAACCAAAAACATAAAAGTTCACATGAAAATGAGAGTGTAAAGAAACTATTTAAAGAGTATTTAGATTCTTCATATAGTGAAAAAGCGCAAGAATTGTTGCATTCAACATATATTAATAAAAATAAATTATTAAAGGATAAAAAAACATAATGTAAAATATTTAAAAAATATGTTGACAAATTGAAAATAATACTTTAAAATATAATTAGACCTAAAGATAAACAAATATAAGTGCTTTTTTATATTTAGATAATCTCTTTATATATTTAAGTAACATATTGTTTATTAGTCAAAAAATTTCTAAATTAATTTGTTTTATGTTAATATGTAATATCTAATAGGTTACGAACATTTTCATTAATTTGAATTTACTAGTAATACTAAATTTATTATAAAGATATAGAATAAATTATACGCTTATTAAATTAAGCTAGAAATCTAATCTACTATGGTCGTATGGAATTTCATTGAGAAAGAAAACTCAAAATGATTAGTAATTATACTATATACTGATAATATATAGTAAAATTAATATTAAATTTAAGCATTTAGTATTAATGATTTAATTATTTGGTAAAACTCGAAGTAACTAAATTTTATCAGAATTGGTTACTTTTTGTTTAAGGAGAAATATGAAAAAAATATATTTTATGTTTATTGTAACTTTTATAATTTGCATAGGTATTTTTTTATATAAACCAAGATATTTAAAAATATATAAAGACACTTTTACAATAAAATATAATTTTAAAGAGGAAGGTTACAAGTGGAATTATTTTATTTCTAATAATATATTAACTTTAGAATCAAAAGAAGAGGATAAGTGGGTATTTAAACCGAGGAAAAATGGCGAAACAACAATAGTTTATATTTTTTCAAATGAAAAAGAAGTTAAATATAAAATAATATATAAGTTGAAAATAAGAGGAAATAAAATATATTGGTTATCAGGGGAAGGTTTTGGGTTATTTGAATATCCAAATCCTTATTAAAGTTGTAAAAAAAATGTAAATTTGATATTATAAAATAAGAGGAAATAATGAAAGAAAAATTAAAAGAAAAGATAGTTATAGAAAGCACGATTTTGAATGTTATTTTAACAACAGTAGCACAAGCTATAATAGTTTTATTAATTATATTTATTTTGTTAAACCCTAATACAATATATCAAATAAATAAATATTATAATGAACTTTTAATTAATTTAGATTATTGGTATAAACCATGGTTAATACTTATTCCAACTTTTATATTGTTAGGTTTTTTAGTAGGATGTATAAATGCTTGTGTTTATCTACTAAAAAAAGAAAATTTAGAAGACAATAAAAAGAATTTAATATTAAAAGAATCAATTTTAAAAACAAAAAATATAATAGATAAAGTCGAAAAAAAATTAAAGTTTAAAAACAAAATAGCTAAAAAATCTAAAACAACTAAAACTAAAATAAAACCAACTCAAACAAAAGTGTCAATTAAACAAAATGTAAAGAAAAATCAAAAAAAGAAATAAATACACATATTTTAAATTAAATATGTGTATTTTTTGCTAATATGTGATATTATTATATAAGGAGGTAATATGGAAGCTTATGTACCTAAAAAATTACCATATGAATATGTTTTAGATAAAAACACATTAAAATTACTTATGGATGCTTATGAAGTATATGGAGAGTATAAAGGTTTTTTAAAATCAATGTCGTTTGATTATAAATTAATGTTAGAATCTATGTTAATAAATGAAATGTTTTATTCGTTTAAAATAGATAATTCTAAATATGAAAAAGAAGATATGTTTTATATTCAATATATGATGAAAAATAATGAAGTAACACAATTTAAAAATATGATATCTTCTTTTATGTATGGAATTACAAATATAATAAAAAATGATATATCAATATTGTCACTTAATCAAATGCATAAAATGATGTTTATTGGATGTAAGAAGACAAATATAATAAAAGGAAGCGGTCATTTAAGAAAAAAACAAACATATTTATTAAAGCCTGGCATTGCCGGATCTAGTATTTCGTTTATACCTGTTATTCATAATGAACTAAATAAATATATTAAAAATTATTGTGAATATTTTAACGAAACAGAGGATGATCCATTTATATCAGTTGCTTTTTCACATATGCAATTTGAAAGGTTGCATCCTTATATAACAGGAAATGGAAAATTAGGAAGATTATTATTAGTGTTACAACTATCTAAATATAAAAAGGAACCACCAATATTGTTTATTTCTGAAAGTATGTATAATTTAAAAAACACTTATTTTACTTCACTAAGTACAGTTGATGAAAAAGAAACTGAAAGATTTATTAAATTCTTTTTAGAATGTATAATAGATCAATGTAATATAAATATTAAAAAAATTAAAAAAATAAATAAAATATATGAAAGAGATATTAAAAAATTTAAAAAAGATATAGGTGGTACAACAATATATAAAGTTTATCCTTCAATAATAAGAAGAATAGTTTTTTCTACAGCAGATATTGTTAATGATACTAAATTACATATTAATTCTGTAAATAAGGTTTTAAATAAATTAGTAGAATCAGGCTATTTATATAAAGAAAAAAGGAAAGGAACAAACCGAGTAACATTTAAATATATTAGTATGCATGACATATTAATTAGTTAGAATCAAACAAATTAAAAAATAGACTTATTTAATTAAGTCTATTTTATTAATGAAATAAATTTACCAACTTGTTCTATTATTTTATCACTATTATTAATAGCATATTTTTTTCCAATTGCTTTGCATCCAACAGTGATAGAACTTACAAGAGAACATAAAATCAACGTAATTAAGATAATAGATATATTAAGGTGATTAGAAATATATATTGATAACATCGCTGTAATAGATCCACTAATTATTCCGCATATATCTCCTATGATATCATTACATATAGATGCAATTTGATTTTGAGATTTTATTAATTTAATACTTTCAACAGCCCCTTTAATTTTTTTTGAGTTCTTTGCGTGAAAAGTAGCTTCTTTTGCAGTTAGTACCGCTGTTCCAATAATATCAAAAAAAACTCCAATAAATACAAATGATATTAATAATATAATAAGAGCTATATAAGAACATTTTTCAATTATTAAATTTGATGCTCCGTTAAAAAATAAAGCTATAAAAAAAGTCATTAAAAATGCCTTTAATATCCAATTATCTTTTTTCATAATAATCCTTTCAACGGGATTTTCGTATGGAATATTATAAATTAATTTTACGGCTTTGGTCGAGTTGACTTTCTCTTATATTTAACCTTTAGTTACCTTTAGGCGATTTCTCTTTAATAATATAAATCAAGTGTTGCCACATTGATCACTCGATCACCACTTAGTCCGCACTTCAATCCTTATAATATAGACAGTCTAGAGGTTTTCCCAAACATCGAAACCTATCGTTATTCGCTTTTGCAATCTATTTTTCAATAAAATATCCCAATAGATCACTCACGACATATGTTTTTTTATATAAATGATGTGATAGAAGGAATTAATGTATATGCCGTTATACAACATCCTTAAATCTTAAATTATATAAATGCCCCAATCTGGGCGAAAGAAGCAAAATATATAAAGTATCTTATAACACAATTAATGGATTTTTAGCCCCATCTTCGGATAATTTCTCTGACTAGAATAATGCTCCACACAAAATTATTATATCATAATAGTGTTTTTTTGTAAAGAAAATATAGTTATAAAAAAGAACGGAAAAAATGTATTTAATTTAATATATTCTATGATATAATGATTGTGAAAGGAGCAACATTTATGAATATAAAAGAGTTAAAGTTAAAAGCAAGAGAAATATCTAGTAAAAACAAATTAAATTTTTGGAAGCCAGTATTATGGTTAACACTGTTTTATTTAATTATTAGTATTGTAATATCGTTAATTTTTGTTTTTTCACCATTTATTGGCTCAGTATTACGGTATTTAACAAGTTTTGCTATAATACCAGCAAGTATTGGAGTACAAAAGTATTATTTGAATCTAGTTAATGGAAGAGAAATTGATATTATTGAAGCATTTAAAGAACAATATACTAAGAAACCATTAAATTTAATTCTTCAATTATTAGTAGCAAGACTACTTATTTCATTAGGATCTTTTTTAATAGTTCCTGGTATTATATTATCATGTATGTATTCGCAAATTGCATTTATATTTGCTGATGATCCAGAAGATAATATTTATGAGGGAATAAATGCTATAAAAGCTAGTAAAAAAATGATGGATGGTCATAAAACAGAATATTTCCTATTAATGTTGTCATTCTTAGGATGGTATTTGCTTTCATGTTTAACCCTAGGAATTCTGTTTATTTGGACATTACCATATTTTAATGCTTGTTTAACTTTATATTATCAAGAATTGAAAAAGTTACAAAAATAATATTAAGCAGAAGTTATTCTGCTTTTTATATTGAATTTATTATGTTATACTATATCAAGAAAAGAGGATTATTATGAGCATTATAAAAGAACTTGAAAAATATATTATTAGTATATTTAATAAATGTGGCTATATAATAGATAATTGTATGTTAGAGGTTTCTTCTAGACCTGATTTAGGAGAATTTCAAATAAATGTATGTATGAGTCTTGCAAAAGAATATTCTAAAAATCCTAGGAAAATAGCAGAAGAAATAATTAACGAATTTGATGACAAATTTGAAAATATAAATGTAGCAGGACCAGGTTTTATTAATTTTAATTTATCAGATAAATATGTAATTGAAAAAATGAATAAAGCTATTAATAATTTTGAATATTTAATAGATAAACAAAAAGAAAAAACTATTATAATAGATTATGGTGGAGCAAATGCTGCTAAAGCGCTTCATGTTGGGCATATGAGAACAGCAAATATTGGAGAATCATTAAAAAGATTAGCAAAATTAGTTGGTCATAAAACAATAGGAGATGTTCATCTAGGGGATATTGGTAGACAATCTGGAATGTTAATAACAGAAATAAAGAAAAGAAAGCCAAATTTAATTTTTTTTGATCCAAATTATAAAGGTAAATATCCTAAGTTAGAAATTACCTCTGAAGAATTAGAGGTATATTATCCACAAGCAAGTAAAGATGCAGAAGAAAATCCTAAAAGAATGGAAGAGGTAAGGCAAGTAACAGCGTGGGTAGATGAAGGAAAAGAACCATATTTTAGTATGTGGAAAGATATAGTTGAAGTTTCAATAAAAATTATAAAAGAGGCATATGATTATTTAAATTGTAGTTTTGAATTATGGGAAGGGGAGCTAAGCTCTTTAAAGTATATAGAACCTACACTTGAAATATTAAAGCCATATATGTATGAATCAAATGAAGCAAAAGTAATTGACGTTAAAAAAGAAGAAGATAAATATGAAGTTCCGCCTCTTATTGTTGTTAAAAATGATGGTTCTACAATTTACGCAACAAGAGATTTAGCAACAATATATTCAAGAGTTAAAAAATATGATCCAGACGAAATTTGGTATATAGTAGATGTAAGACAATCATTATATTTTGAACAAATATTTAGAGCGTCATATAAAACTAACCTAGTAAGGGAAGATGTTCTACTTGCTCATTATTATAATGGGACAATTAATGGTTTAGATGGTAAACCATATAAAACAAGAGATGGAAAAGTAATGCCGCTTAAAGAATTTATTAAGCAAATAAAAGAAGAACTTTATAAAAAAACAAATAATTATTCCAATAAAGAAGAAAAAGAAAAAATCGTTGATATATTAACAGTAGCTACTATTAAGTTTGCAGATTTACTTCCATACAGAACCACTGACTATATATTTGACATTGAAAAATTCAGTTCATTTGAGGGTAAAACTGGACCATATATTTTATATTCTATGGTAAGAATAAAGTCAATATTAAATAAAGTAAATATAAAAAACTATAAAATAAATGGAATTTATAGTCCTATTGAAAAAGAAATATATATTAAAATAGCAGAAATATCTAGAGTAATAAATAAATCTTATAATGAAAAGACACTTAGTTATATATGTGAGTATTTATTTGATATATGTAGTTTATTTAATAGATTTTATAGTGAAAGTAATGTATTAAATGAAAAAAATATAAGCAAAAAAGAAAATTATGTTGCATTATTAAATTTAATATATAATATAAATTCAAAATTATTAGATATACTTGCTATTGAAATACCTGAAAAAATGTAAAGAAAGTATATTGTTTCTTGTAAAAAGTTATGTTATAATACTATCGAACTTATTAAGTTCCTTGCTTCTATATAAGAAGCCAATAGACCAAAAGGAGGGAAGAGTATGAATAAATATGAAATAATGTTTATTATTAGAGCTGATATTGAAGAAAAAACTATATTAGATACAAAAAAAGCTTTTGAAAAAGTATTAACAGATATGAAATCTAAAATAGTTGATACAAAAGATATGGGACAAAGAAAATTAGCTTATCCTATTAAAGAACAAATTCGCGGATTTTATTACGTATTAAATGTAATTGCTAGTCCTGATGCTGTTAAAGAATTTGATAGAAAAGCAAGAATAGATAATAATATCTTAAGACATATTATTATTAAAGAAAAGGAGTAATTTATGAATAAAATTATTTTATTAGGTAGATTAACTAAGGATCCAGAATATAAAACAATGCCATCTGGAGCAGGAGTAACAAACTTTACAGTAGCTGTAAATAGAAATTTTAAAAATAAAGAAGGAAATTATGATGCTGATTTTTTACCTTGTGTTGCTTATAGAAATACAGCAGAATTTATTAACAAATATTTTAAAAAAGGAAGTTTAATTTGCTTAGAAGGAAGAGTTCAAGTAAGAAATTATGATGCTCAAGATGGAAGTAAAAGATATGTTACTGAAGTTATAGTACAAAATGTAGAATTTGTGGGTGGAAAAAATGATTCAAGTGATAAAACTAATGATTATTACCCTGATATAATAGATGAAGAAATTAATGAAGTGGATGTATCTAATTCTGACCCTTTTGAAGATAACGATAGTGATGTAATCTTAAGTGATGATGATTTACCATTTTAAAAGGAGGATAACATGGCAGAATATTATAGAAAGAAAAAAATTTGTCAACAATGTGCTGGTAAGACAGTTAAATATAGCGATGTAGCAGTTATGCTAAAGTTTATAAATGAAAAAGGTAAAATATTACCTAGAAGGATGACTGGAGCATGTGCTAAACATCAAAGAGAAATTGCTAAACAAATTAAAATTGCAAGATATATGGCTTTATTACCATATGTAAAATAACTAATATAAAAAACCCTAATTTCAATTAGGGTTTTAAATTGCATATAATATGTTTTTGTTAAATAACAGCTATTAATAATATAACTACAAGCGAAATAACTAATAATTTAACAATAAATAACCATGACTTTTTAATCCATTCAATATAATTAATATCTAGATATGAAAGTCCTAATACTAGCATTACACTAGTTGGTACTGCAAACATTGTAACGCCATATAATGATTGAAATAATATAGCTACTAATTCTAAATTATTAGTCATTGAAGCAATTTGTCCTATAACATAAGTAGTTAAATATAACATATCAATATGTATAGCAGAACCAAGTAGTGTTGTAATTGATGCAAATAAAATGTTAAATTTACTTGTTGCACCTAATATAAAGTTTTCAATTGTTGGAAAAATCATTGTATTTCCAGCAAAGAAAACAACAGTATAACACGCCATTACTAATAGAGCACTAGGTAACATTTTTTTAGCACCTTCGTACATATTAGTAAATACTTCACATTTTTGCTTATAAATAGCTCCAATGATAAGTGCTGATAATATGCAAATCATTGCCATTTCAGCATAGAACCATTTACCAAAAGCAGCAATGTTACCAAATATTATTTGTATAATAAATATATCTTCTCCGCCAATTACCACTTTAAATTTTTCAATGTTTTCTTTTAAAGTGTCAAATATTGTAATATTAAATCCAGTCCAATTAATACAACCAACAATTAATATTACAAATAATATACCAAAGATAGCGATTATAGGTATTAATGAGCTTTTAGTTTTAGTTTCTTCACCAATAAACTTGTCTTCTATTTTATCAGCATCTTTTTTAGTTAAAGTTTTAGCTTTAAATAAATATATTGCTAATATTGCAAAAGATGCAACAAATAAAAGTAATTTAAACCAAATTGCACTTTTTAAGGTTAAACCATCTAAAGTAGCATTAATAGTTTGAACTATACCATTATTAACGGTACTTCCTATAATACCAATTAAATAAGCACCAAATGTTGTCATAAAAGCAGTTATTTTGTCATATTTCATTGTAAGAATAACACTTATAATTAATGGTATAAATATAAATGTTGATAAGCCAAAGTCAAATGCTGAAGTTAATACTGCTATTAAAAATGCTGAACCTAATAAAAATATTTTTTCCTTTCCTTTAAATTTACTTGCTATTTTTTTAACCAAAGTTGTGTATTTTCCGGTTTTATTAAGTACTTCATATAAAGCCCCGATAGAAACTAATAAAATTGCCATTTGAATGAAATATGAAAACTCATATGCTCCAAATAATAGTTGAAAGAAATCAAAAAAGCCAATTCTATTCATAGTTGCACTAATAAACTCGCTTTGATTAAAATAACCAGCTGGAATAATCCAAGTAATAAGTGTAATAGCTAGTAA
This sequence comes from uncultured Clostridium sp., assembly GCA_964345385.1. GTDB lineage: Bacteria > Bacillota_I > Bacilli_A > RF39 > UBA660 > CAG-1000. The sequence goes on along the minus strand of CAYFQM010000003.1, from coordinate 13,069 downwards.
TACACATAAAATTATTTTAAATATTCCTGTTTTGTTTTTCATTTTACTCCTCCTATAGAATATTATATACAAAAAGGAGGAGATTTTCAATACAAAATTATTTATTAATGATATATCTTTCTATCTCTTTTAATATTTCAAACAATTCTTTTTCATTTTTAATAGTAACTAATTTATTTTTAAAGGGTTTAATTCCTTTAATATATTTTAAATAGTAAAGAGCGTGAGTTTTAATATTTAAAATAGCTAATTTTTCGTTTTTATTTTCTTTAATTAAGTCATAATGGGTTTTTATCATTTGAACCCTTTCTATTTCAGTTGGCTTTTTAATAATGTTGTTATTTTCAATATATTCAACGCATTCATTAATAAACCAAGGGTTTCCAATTGTTGCTCTACCAATCATTATTGCATCACAATTACATTCATCTAACATTTTTTTAGCATCATATATTGTTGTTATATCACCATTTCCAATGACAGGTATGGAAACGGACTGCTTAACTTTTTTTATTAATGACCAATCTGCTTTACCAGAATAGCCTTGTTTTCTTGTTCTTGGATGAATAGTTATAGCGCAAGCTCCGGCTTTTTCACATATTTTTGCTACTTCTATACAGTTTATGCTATTACTATCCCATCCACTTCTTATTTTAACTGTTATTGGTACGGATACATTATTTACAATAGCGGAAACTATTTTACCTATATAATCTGGGTTTTTTAATAATGCTGATCCAGCTTGAGATTTTATAGCAACTTTAGGAACAGGGCACCCCATATTAATATCTATAATATCTGGTTTTATGTTTTCATCAATATATTTTGCGGCCTTTACAAAACTATCTATATTATTTCCGAATATTTGAATACTAATAGGTCTATATTTATCATCTATCTTCATAAGGTCTACTGTTTTTTTACTATTATATATAATTCCCATTGAACTAACCATTTCTGTGTATGTTAAAGCAGCACCCATATTATGTGCAAGAATTCTATAACTTTCATCAGATATTCCTGCCATAGGAGCACAAATAATTTTGTTTTTAAGTTTTACATTTCCAATATATAATTCTTTCATAAAAAAACTTTATCACTGTTATTTAAAAAAAGCAACTATTGTTGCTTTTTTATTTTATTCAGGTTCTACTGTACAAGTTATATTATCATTTACATTATCAATTTTATATATATAGTTTTCACCATCTTTTTTAGGCTTATAACCTCCAGTACAAGTTATATCGTGAATTTTAGCGGGCGAAGTAACTTCAAAATTCAATGTTGCAGTACTTCCTTTATCATATGTTCCACCACCACTACTTAACTTTATATTATCGTTTGTACCGGCGACTGTAACTGTTACTTTTTCAACAGGAGCTGATTTAGTAGTAATAGTGCAAATTGTATCATTAGTTAACTTAGCTATTTTTACTGTATTGTTTTGAACTGTGGCAACTTGGTCATTAGTACAAGAAATTTTATCGAATTGATATTTATCTTTAACAGTGAATATTGCACTTATATCTTTTCCAAATTCAACAGTTTGTTTTGATTGATTTGAATCTGGCAAGGTCCCATTATTATCTATTTTTAGTTCAAAAGATAAATTTTGTAATCTAAATACTACTGTACAAGTAACATCGCTATTTATTGAAGGTATAGTAAATTTAGAAGTTTCATTATTCCAAAAAGCTTCTTTATTATTTGAACATCTTAAAGCTTCTTCATCATAAACATATCCTTCAAAAGGAGTAATTTCAAATACACCATCTGTTTCTCTTTCTATTTTTTGTGATTCTAATTTTTCTGCTCCAGTAACAGTTAAAGTAACATCGTAATAAGCTTTATTAAAATATAAATTACAAGTAGATGCTTTTTCTTCAGTAGGTATAAAAGTCCAGTTTTTTTCATCCCATGAACCAGTTAAATTATTTGTGCATGAGTATGTATTAAAAATAGCTGCTATTTTTTCTGGCTCAGTTGTTTCTCTTTCTTGTTCTGAAGTAGGTACATTTTCATTTCCTTCTGTATTTTCATCAGGAGTTGTTGTTTCATTTGTTGCACGTTCATTTTCATTTTGAGAATTTACATCTTCATTTTCATTTTGAGAATTTACATCTTCATTTTCATTTTTTTCTGTTTGAACTAATATTTCTTTATATTGTTCAACACTTATTAATAAGTTTTTTTCTACTAATACATTATCTAAATAATATATGTATGTTATTTTTTCTTTATTACCTGTCTTTTGAGCATTTTTTCTATGCAATATATAACCAAATGTACCACAACCAATGCATCCAATTAATAATATAATAACAATAATTAATAACCCTTTATTCTTCATAAATAACTCCTCCTATAGTAGCTATATTAATTTTATAATTATAAGAACATTTTGTCAAGAATATATGTTTTACTTGACTTATATAAATTGTACTAAATAATATGTTAAATTTACTATTTTTATTTGACTTTTTCCTTTTCTTTTTATATAATAAACGCGGTACATTTGTGATTGAGAGTGTCTTTCTTGGGAAAAAAGATATTGGTAAACACAAAGAAGGGAAAATGAAATGAAAACATTTATGTTAAAAAAAGAAGATATTAAACGTGATTGGTTTATTATTGATGCAGAAGATAAAACTTTAGGTAAAGTGGCAACACTTGCTGCAAGTATACTTCGTGGAAAACATAAACCAACATTTACTCCACATGTAGATTGTGGAGACAATGTAATTATTGTAAATGCAAAAAAAGTAATATTAACTGGAAATAAATTAGAAGACAAGATTTATTATAATCATAGTGGATATCCAAGTGGACTAAGAAAAAGAACTGCTAAAACTATGATTGAAAAATATCCGGTTGAAATGATTGAAAGAGCAGTTAAAGGAATGCTTCCAAAAGGAAGATTAGGAAGAGCTATGTTTAAAAAGTTATTTGTATATGAAGATTCTAATCATAAGCATGAAGCTCAAAAACCAACACAATTGGAGGTAAAATAATATGACAGATAAAATAAATGAATATAGTGCTGTTGGAAGAAGAAAAACAAGTACAGCAAATGCAATATTAGTAAAAGGAACAGGTAAAATTACAATTAATGGAGTAGAAGCAGAAAAATATTTATCAAATGAAACATCAATATTAGATTTGAAACAACCACTTATATTAACTGGTAATGGAGATAAATATGATATAAAAGTAAGCGTTAAAGGTGGAGGTTTGGAAGGCCAAACTGGAGCTATAAGATTAGCAATAGCAAAAGCTTTAACTTTAATTGATCCTGAAAACAGAGTAATACTTAGAGAGCAAGGGTTTTTAACAAGAGATCCAAGAAACAAAGAAAGAAAAAAATATGGTCTTAAAAAAGCTCGTAAAGCTCCACAATTTAGTAAGAGATAATAAAGCAATACTTTTTTGTTTTTTAGAGGGTTTACAGGAACAAGCATTTCTATAGATAGAGGTAATAAAATTGCAATAACACTATTATCTAATAGGGTACATCCAACTAGAGACAATCCTTTATTAGCAAGATATAGACCTTGGATGCATGAAGGAATATATAATGTATTAGGGATAAATTTAAAAAAAGATGAAAGCTATATGCTTAAATAAAAAAGGTTATTAAAAAAGAGGGCTAAATGATAGCAATAATTATAGTAGCGATGTATATTTATTTTTATTGTCAAAACAATTTGTTACAAATAACAAAATATAATATAATAAATGAAAAAATCCCAGTTGAATTTGATGGATTTAAAATAGTTCATATATCTGATTATCATAGTGCTTCTAATAAGAGATTAAACAATGATTTAATAAATACAATAAAGGAAGAACATCCTGATATAATAGTTGTAACTGGTGATATGATTGGACATCGTAGATTAAAACTTGATAAAAGTTTAGAATTTATTAATAAATTACCTGAAATAACAAAAGTATATTATATATCTGGTAATCATGAAACAGATATTGAAAACTATGATGAGTATTTAAATGCTATTAATAAAGAAGTAGTAATTTTAGATAATAAAAAAACTTATATAGAAAAAAATAACGAAAGAATATATATAAGTGGATTGAAAGATCCAAAATTTTATGATGATAATATGAAAAAGTTTGATGATTATATAAAATCATTAAATATAGACCAGAATACTTTTAATATATTACTTTCTCATAGACCAGAACTGTTTAATTATTATGTAGAAAATGGTATAGATTTGGTTTTTTCTGGTCATGCACATGGAGGACAATGGATTTTTCCTTTTACAGATGGTTTATATGCACCCCATCAAGGTATTTTACCCAAGTTAACAAGAGGGTTACATGAGAAAGAAAACACTTCTTTAATAATTAGTAGAGGTGTAGGTAATGTTTTTCCTATTAGAATAAATAATAGACCTGAATTAATAATAACAACATTAAAAAACACTTAAATAAGTGTTTTTTTTATTTTATATTCATTAATTTATTTACTCTTCTAATGTGTCTTTCTTCTTTAGAGTTTTCTGTATTAATAAATGTATTGAGTATAGCTTTAATATTTTTTATACTAGCAGGAAAAGAAACAACATTAGCCATATTATGATTTTTAGCGAGTCTTGCTTCTTCTTTATTATTAATTTTTGCACATCTTATCCCTTTTACTTTATTTGCAGCAATACACATTCCATTACCAGTTTTACATATTAATATTCCATAATCAACTTCTTTTTTTATTACTTTTTCACATAATTTAACAGCATAATCTACATAATCAACACTTTTAATATCGTCTGTTCCATAATTGATTACATCTATTTGTTTTTGCTTTAAATAGTGTATTATTCTATTTTTAAGTATTACACCAGAGTGATCGTTTGCTATTCCAAATTTCATATATCCTCCATAATATAATTGTTATTTATAAAAGATTGAAAGTAATCTACTTTTTCTTTTAATAAGACTATAACCTTTAAAATTAGGATTAATATTTTTAAAGATAGTGTTAGCCATATCAAAAATATTTCCTTCTTCAATCCTATATTTATTTTTATTTAATGATGTATCTAATAAAATTAATGGTACTTTAGTACTAAAGTTTACAGTGCATATTTCCATTTTTTTATTATATAGTTCTGATTGATATCCATATAGTGATGAAATTATTAATGCATAATTGTTTTGTTTTACTAAATTAACTACATGTCCAATAACTGTATCAATTTTAGATAGTCTTTCTTTAATTTCTTCTACATTTTTAGAACTTATTATTTCATAATTAAATATTATTAAATCTTGTTTATAGTTAAGAATAATACCTAGTATTTTTTCTGGACTATATTTTATATCATCTGTAAATGATAAATATTTTATAGCTGGATCTGCTATATTTCTAAGTCCCGTCATATAGTTATTAATATATTGACACTTTGAAGCCTCATCTAATATTAAACAAGAAGCATTTATTGTTTTTAATGAGTTTAAAGCATGAGTGGAAGACACAGCATAATTAAATACAAATGGGATTGACATAGTTGTTTTAACAGGAAATAATGAATACATTTTAATGGTGTTAAAATCTAATTCATTAAATTTTCTTCCTTTAAATATATTTTCAAAAAAAGTTAAATCTACATAAGAATAATTAAATAATAGTATTTGGTCATTGTTTTCAAGTTTAAATCCTTGAGTTACATTAAAAGTTCTAGCGTCATAAGGATAAGTGTTATTGTTTGAAAATACTTCTAATTTTTTAGATAAATCCTTCCATTGTTCTCCTAATTCAGTAAGAAGTGATTTTTCCACTTCTTTTAATTTTACTTGATCCGAAAGAGTTGAAAGTCCGGTTATAAAACCTATTTTAACATTAGGAAACTCATAATTTAATTTAGTAAGTACTGGACTCATATGTTTATATTCACTTATTGATTTTTGACATAATATAACATGTATAAAAACTTTAACGTTAGGTGATATATATAATTTTAAATAATTAAATAGATGATCAATAGTTCTTGAACTTTCATAAAAACAAAAGATATGTAATTTAGATTTTAAAGAATTATTATCCTCTACAATTTTTTTAAATAATGGGATATTATTAAAAGTTTCATTAAAGATACAGTTATCTACTACGCTATAAGATAAACTTTCATTTATACCTATACTAAATTTTCTATAGCCATCTTTGTAATCTAATTCTTTGCTTGCAAGAGTCGTGAAAAATCCCTCAGTAGTAAGATTATCTAAATTAGGCATAACTTCTTTAGAATAAATATTAACTGAGTCTTTTTGTTCTACTCCAAATCCATTAATTAAAAATAATATGTTTTTTTTCATTCTATCACCTTCATATATTTTGTTAGTATAGAAAAACAGTTTATTTTATTGTTCTCCTAATGTAATTTTTATTGTTTTTTCAGTTTCTTTTCTAATTATTGTTAAATTAATTATATCACCAGGTTCATGTTGATATAAGTAATATCTTAATTGAGCAACGTTATCTATTTCATTATTATTAAATTTTACGATTACATCTGAATTTTTAATACCTGCTTTTTTAGCTGGTGTGTCATCTAAAACATTAGCAACAAAAACTCCACTTTTGATATTATTGCTAATTTTTTCTTTTCTTAAATAGTCAGTAGATAAAGATGCTATGTTTTGCATTTCTATTCCTAGAAACGGTCTTTTAATTTCTTCATTATTAACAATTTTATTAGCCCATTTAATTGCATCTTCAATAGGAATTGCAAAACCTAAACTTTCGGTTGAATTCTGTACTATTTTCATATTACATACACCAATTACTTCGCCATTAACATTACATAATGGACCGCCACTATTTCCTGGATTAATTGCTGCATCAGTTTGCATTACATTCATTATCCAATTATTTGTACCAAATAAACCGCTTGATACATTTACCATCCTGTTTTTTCCACTTAATACTCCTCTTGTTACTGTTCCTGCATATTCTAGGCTCACTGGTGAACCGATTGCAAAAACTGTATCACCAATTCTAGTTTTAGTATTATCTCCTATTTTAGCAACATCTAATATGTATTTTGCATCTATTTCTAATACTGCTATATCTGCATATGCGTCTCCTCCAATATATTTAGCAGTAATTGCATCTCCATTTGCTAAAATAACTTTTATTTCAGTTGCGCCATCAACAACATGATAATTAGTTATAATTAAGCCTTTTTTATCATATACAAAACCACTTCCGATACTATAAATTTTAGAAAATTGATGATTTTCAACAGTAACTACTGCTTTATATATAGCTTCAATACCATCAGCTATACCGTTTTCATTAACTGTTACTTCTTTTTTTATTGTTTGCTTAATTTGCTTTCCATCATAAATAATATAGCAAGCAAAAAAACCTAATATACCTCCAATAATGATTAATACAATAATACCAATTAATTTCTTTTTCATATTTCCTCCTAATTCATTTGAGTAATATCTTTATAATTACTTGGAAATCCCATTCTATAAAGAATTTTACTAATATTTATACTTTTTAGTTTTTGACTTAACCATTCTATTTCATAATTTACTTCATTCATCATCATTTTAAAATCAGTAGGTGTTAATAGATGCTTTAATATTATTATTAAAGCAAATATATCATGCATCCCATATATATATTCTCCATCTAATTTAGGTATATTTAATAAATTATGATATTTTGTTTCTGGTAAGTCTTTTTGAGTTCTATGATTAAATAATATATCTTCATGAGCACATATATTTCTATAATTTGAAACTACATTTAAGTAGTCTTCCAGTGTTTCAGTATTAATATTGTTATAATAAGAAGAAATTTCTTCTCTATCTACTTCTATTAATATAGAAAAACATTCACTTACCAAACCAAAACTAAGAACTTTTATTCCTACCCACATTGGTATATAGCCATAATTGTTTATATAGTGTGAAGTAGCATCATGCTGTGTTCCATTTATTCTAATTTGTCTTTTTATTTTTCTTATTAAATCGTTTATTTGCCTATGTTGTTCTTTTTTATTACCAAAATTTTTAACATTTAAATATTCTTTTTCTTTATAACCGTATTTTTTACTTAGTACATAGCTAAAAATTGATTTATAGTTATTTTCAACTATTAAAATATTTTTAAATAATACATTCCTAAAATATCTATCAAACGTAAATAAAGAATATAACTCTTCAAAAGTAGTTCCTTCAATAAATTTTTTAGTACCTGGTTGAAAAAAAGGACTTCTATATCCATTTATAAAAAAATAATTTTCTCTTAGTAATGTTTCTTTTGTATGATCATAATCAGTAATTATTAAACCTTTATTTTTAAGAATTTCTATTTGTTCATCTAATGTTTTAAATGTTTTAGCCCTCATTTTATTCTCCTATTACATATGAAATTATAACACATTTAATGAAATTTTTGTAGTGAAATATAAAAAAACGTAAAGTCTTATTAGTTAGCCAGTATAATATAATTATACAATTGAATTTATTAAAATTAAATAGTTATATAACTTTTACATATATAATATAAATGTGATAATATATTATAGAGGAAATCATGAAAAGAAAATTAAATAAAAATTTCGTTTTATTAGTACATCTAATTTTTTATTGTAAAATTAATATTATTATATATATAGCAATTTGTTTTTTTAAAAATATGTTTACTACAACGCTTCATTTATAAGTTTATATATAATGTATGATTTTGTTATTGTAGAAGATGATTTATTTACTTTAGATTATATAAAAAGAGTAGTTATTTATTATTCTAAGATAAAAAAGATTACATTTAATATTATTGCGTGCACTAATATAAGTGATAAATTTATAAAATACATTAAAAACCATTATACAAAAACTATATATTTAATAGATATTGATTTACCTAAAACAAATGGAATTGAATTAATTAAATATATAAGAAGAAATATTAATGATTGGAAAAGTCCTATATTAATATGCAGCTCTTATTCTGCTCATATTTATGAGTTATATACTAAAAAATATCAAATATTTGATTTTTTAATTAAAGATTACAATTTAAAAGAGGCATTATTTAAAGACATAGATCTTTGTTTAGATGTGTTAAAATGTAGTGAAAAAATGTTTCTTTATTATAAGAAGAAAGAATATGCAATCGAATATAATTTAATTAATTTTATTAAAAAAGAAGGGAGAAAAATATGTATAGTAACTGAAAATAATGTTTATTATATAAATAAAAATTTATGTAGTATTAAAGAAAAATTACCGTCATGTTTTATTCACAGTACAAAAGGAGTATATATAAACATGAGAAATGTTATAGAAATAAATTGGAAAGATAATTTTGTATTGTTTAAAGATGGAAGTTTTGAACATGTTATTTCTCGAAGTCATAAGAAAGAATTAATAGATTATTTTAAGGATAAAAACATTTGAAATGACATAATATATTATGTTATAATTTAATAGGAGGATGATGTATGAAAATAAATGTTAGAGGAAATAAAATAGAGATAACTGAAGCAATTCATGATTATATTGTTAATAAACTACAAAGAATAGAAAAATATTTAGATAATAGTAAAGAAAGTGATGCGAAAGTTATAGTATCTGTTAAAGGATTAAAACAAAAAGTTGAAGTTACTGTATGGAATGGGCATTATTTTGTAAGAGCAGAAGATGAACAAGAAAATTTATATGTAGCTATAGACTTAGTTTTAGATAAATTAGAAAAACAATTTAGAAGATATAAAGATAAGTTGACCGCTAAAAGAAGAGAAGATTCATCTGAACCATTATTAATAGATGAAGATGATATTGAATTAGAAGAAAAAATAGTTAAAAGAAAAGAAATATATTTAAAACCTATTGATGAAGAAGAAGCAATTACTCAAATGGAATTATTGGGACACTCATTCTTTGTATTTAAAAATGTAGAAGATAATAAAATAAATGTAGTATATAAAAGAAAAGATGGAGATTATGGAATAATAGAGGCTAATTAATATAATAATTATAAAATAAAAAGAATAATGAGTATCTTTAATTATTCTTTTTAATTTGATATAATATTTACTGATGGGAGAAGCATATGAAATTATTAAAAAGTATATTTGATTATGAAACTAAAGAATTAAAAAAGATAAATAAATTAGTTGATGAAATAGAGAAATTAGATGAAACTATGTCTAAAATGAAAGATGTAGAATTAAAAGCTAAGACAGAAGAATTTAAGAAAAGATTAGTTAATGGTGAATCTTTAGATGATATATTAGTAGAAGCTTTTGCGGTAGCAAGAGAAGCTTGTTTTAGAATGATTAAAGAAAAACCATATAGAGTGCAATTAATAGGTGCTATAGCTATTCATAGAGGAAATATAGCTGAGATGAAAACTGGTGAAGGTAAAACTTTAACTACTGTTTTACCAGCTTATTTAAATGCATTAGAAGGTAAAGGAGTACATGTTGTAACAACTAATGAATATTTGTCTACTCGTAATGCAGAATGGATGGGTCCAATATATGATTATTTAGGAGTAAGCGTTGGGATAAACTTAAGAGATAAATCTCCAAAAGAAAAAGAAGAAGCATATAACTGTGATATTACATATACAACTAATAATGAAGTTGGTTTTGATTATCTAAGAGATAATATGGTTGTTAGAAAAGAAAATAGAGTACAAAGAAAACTTAATTTTGCAATTATAGATGAAGTAGACTCTGTATTAATAGATGAAGCTAGAACTCCTCTTATAATAAGTGGAGGGACAGCTAAAAGCTCTTCTGTATATAAAGAAGCAGATAGAGTAGCTAAATCTCTTTCTTTAGAAGATTATGTATTAGATGAAAAAACTAAGAAAGTTACTTTAACTGAAAAAGGAGTTCATAAATGTGAAGAACTTTTTAAACTAGATAATTTATATGATATTCAAAACAGTGGAATAGTACATAATTTAGATAAAGCATTAAGTGCTAATTATGGATTTAAGAAAGATGTTGATTATGTTGTTCAAAATGGAGAAGTTATAATAGTAGATACTTTTACTGGAAGACTTATGCATGGAAGGCAGTTTAGTGAAGGACTTCATCAAGCGTTAGAGGCAAAAGAAAACGTTGAAATAAATGAAGAAACAAAAACTTTAGCTACAATAACATTTCAAAATTTATTTAGAATGTATAATAAATTATCTGGTATGACTGGAACAGCTAAAACAGAAGAAGAAGAGTTTAGAGATATTTATAATACTATGGTTGTATGTATTCCTACAAATGAACCAGTTATTAGAGACGATCAAGTAGATTTAATATATAGTGGTCTTGATGGTAAATTTAATGCAGTAGTAAAAACAGTTAAAGAACTACATAAACAAAAAAGACCTGTATTAGTAGGTGCTGCATCAGTTGAAACAAGTGAGCTTTTAGATAAATTATTAACTAAAGCAGGAATAAAACATGAATTATTAAATGCTAAGAATCATGCAAGAGAAGCTGAAATAATAGCTCATGCTGGCGAACAAGGAGCTGTTACTATTGCAACTAATATGGCTGGTCGTGGAACTGATATTAAACTAGGAAAAGGTGTAAAAGAATTAGGCGGATTATTTGTAATAGGTACAGAAAGACATGATGCTAGAAGAATAGATAATCAATTACGAGGAAGAGCTGGAAGACAAGGAGACCCAGGTACGTCAAGATTCTTTGTATCAATGGAAGATGACTTAATGATTAAGTTTGGTTCTGAAAAGATGAAAAGTGTAATGTTATCATTAGGAATTGCACCTGATCAAGCAATATCAAATAGTGTTATATCTAAAAATATAGAAACTGCTCAAAAGAAAGTAGAAGGATTTAACTTTGATATGAGAAAAGGATTACTTGATTATGATAATGTTATTTCTAAACAAAGAGAAATAATATATGAAAGAAGAAATGAAATATTAGATCAAGATAATATCAATAGTAGGGTTTTAGATACTTTTAAAAGTTATATTGAAGGGTTTATAAATTCTCGTTTATATAAAGGAGAATTAAATATAAATGATTATAATAATATATTAGAGCATTTTAATGCTAATTTATTAAAAAGTAAGAAAATTAAATTAGATGATATTAAAGATAAAAAAGCAAATGAAATAGTAAATACAATATATAATATAGTAGTAGAAGACTATAATAATAAATTAAAAGATATTCCAGAAGAAATAAAAAATGATTTTGAAAAAGCAATATCATTAAAAGTAATAGATAAAAACTGGATGGAACAATTAGATGCTATGGAACATTTAAAAGAAGGAGTAGGATTAAGAGGTTATGCTCAAAGTAATCCACTTCAAGTTTATGCAAAAGAAGGTTTTGAGTTATTTGATAATATGATGAATAACATTCATGGAGAAATAACTACATATTTATTAAATGCAATAGTAAGACAAAATATAGAAAGAGAAGAACATAAAAACATTCAAACAAATGATGGAAAAGAACAAGAGAAAAGTACACCAAAAAGAGTAGACAAAAAGATAGGAAGAAATGATCCGTGTCCTTGTGGATCGGGACGCAAATATAAACAGTGTTGCGGGAAATAGCCCATAAACAAAGGGTTTGCGAGGTTTTTTCTAAATCCAAAAGTGGAAGAAAAATACCATTAGATACGTTTTAGATACGTTTTTACGGAAAATTTGAAAGATTATCTGGATACCTTGATAATCTTTTCTTTTTATAGTATAATTAAAATTTGAGAGAACAAAAATTATGTTTATAGGAAGTGAAAATAATGTTAAAATTAATAGATGCTAATGACGAATATTTAAATCAATATAAAGAAGCTTATCTTTTATCTTTAAAGCAAATAGAATTAGGTAATATAAAAAAACATGACATGATGTTTATGAATCCAGATGAGAAAGATATTGTGCAAAGTTTTATGAATAATAGAGATCAATCAAAATTACCATCATATTATGTGCCATCGTATGATTATTTTGCAGTTGATGATGATAAATTTATTGGAGTTGTACATATAAGAATTAGATTAACAGAAAATCTATTAAAATATGGTGGACATATAG
>CAYFQM010000002.1:19736-59951 GCA_964345385.1 uncultured Clostridium sp. | reverse complement strand
AGCTGCTTTATTAGTAAAAGTTATAGCTAATATATTATGAGGACTTACACCATTTTCAATTAATTTAATTATTCTGTTTGTTAAAACTCTTGTTTTACCTGAACCAGCACCTGCCATAACAAGGCAAGGTCCATCTTTAAAATCTACTGCTTTTTGTTGGTTTGTATTTAATTTCATGTTTTCCTCCTTGATATATTATATCAAAAAAAAAGTTTAAATTTCTTTAAAACGTTTTTTTATATATTTTTTGTTCTTCCTTTCCATCTTTAAAAGTACATGTCTTTGTTTTATAATTATATATTCCATTTTTATTATGTTCACAATCATACTTTAATATTATTCTTTTTTCTATTGGCATTATTATAAATATAAATAAAACTATAGCTAATATATATACGATTGTTCCTATTACAAAACCTTTTTTAGCATCATGTGCTCTAGTAGGCAACTCTTTTTTAAACATCCAAAAATATATTAAACCAAATATAGGAATTACAACTGATAAAGCCATTAACCCTTTATTAGAAACATCATATTTATTTTCTTCATTAGCATTTTCTTTAGGTAATGGTAATTCATTATTATTTTGAAACTTAATTTTACAATTAGGGCACTCTGTTAAATTATCATTTATTTCAGCACCACAATTAATACAAAACATCTTTACTCCTACTTTAAAATAAGATTAACACAAGAAAAAAAGTTTGTCAATTTACTTCTTTTTATCAAATATTTCATCTTTTAATTCAAATATAGCATCTCTTAATTCTACTGCTTTTTCAAAATCTAATAAAGCTGCACTTTCTTTCATTTCTTTTTCTAATTCTAATATTAATGCTTCTATTTCTTTATTACTACGTTTTTCCTTTAGTGAAGATGCATTTATATTTACACTTACTACTTCTTTTATATCTTTAATAATAGTTTTAGGAGTGATATTATTATCTTTATTATACTTTTCTTGAATAGTTCTTCTTCTATTAGTTTCATCTATTGCTTTTTGCATTGAATCGCTTATCATATCAGCATACATTATAACATGACCATTTACATTTCTAGCTGCTCTTCCTATTGTTTGAATAAGACTTTTTTCACTTCTTAAAAATCCTTGTTTATCAGCATCTAATATACATATTAATGATACTTCTGGTATATCAAGTCCTTCTCTTAATAAATTAATACCTACTACTACATCTACTTTTCCTAATCTTAAATTTCTAATTATTTCAAGTCTTTCTAATGTTTTAATTTCATTATGTAAATACATTACTTTATATCCAGCTTCTTTTAAATAATTAGTTAATTCTTCACTCATTTTAATAGTAAGAGTTGTAATTAATACTCTTTCATTATTAGAGATTCTATTATTAATTTGAGTAATAATATCATCTATTTGATTTTTAGTTGGTTTTACTTCTATACTAGGATCTAACAAAAATGTAGGTCTTATTATTTGCTCTACCAATCCATCTGATAAAGAAAGTTCATATTCTGCTGGTGTAGCTGAAACATATATAACTTGATTTAGTTTATTATTAAATTCTTCAAATTTTAATGGTCTATTATCTAAAGCACTAGGAAGTCTAAAACCATAATCAACTAAAGTTTGTTTTCTCATTCTGTCTCCATTATACATAGCTTTAACTTGAGGTATTGTAACGTGACTTTCATCTACTACTAAAAGAAAATCTTCCGGAAAAAAATCTATTAATGTATTAGGAGTTCTTCCTTCTTCTTGAAGAGATAAATGACGAGAATAATTTTCTATTCCATGACAAAAATGAGTTTCTCTTAACATTTCTATATCATACATTGTTCTTTCTTTTAGTCTTTGCTCTTCTAATAGTTTTCCTTCACTATGAAGCTCTTTTAACCTTTCTTCTAATTCTTCTTCTATTCTACTAATAGATTTATTTATTTTCTCTTCACTAGTCACAAATAAAGTTGCTGGAGTTATATTAACAGTTCTTAAATGATTTGTAATTCTTCCAGTTATTGGATCAAAATTAGATATCTTTTCTACTTCATCATCAAATAATTCTATTCTAATACCACTTTTTTTAGATGAAGCAGGCATTAACTCTATAATATCTCCTCTTACTCTAAAAGTTCCTCTTTTTAGTTCATAATTATTTCTAGTAAACTGCATACTTACTAGTTTTTCTAATATATCATCTCTTTTTATTTTATCTTTTAATGAAATGTTTAAAATCATCTTTTCATATTCGCTTCTTTCTCCTATATTATATATACAAGATACAGAAGAAACTACTATTACATCTTTTCTATTAATTAATGCACTAGTAGCAGAATGTCTTAATTCATCTATTTCATCATTTATAGAAGAGTCTTTTTCTATATAAAGGTCTTTACTAGGAACATACGCTTCAGGTTGATAATAGTCATAATATGATACAAAATACTCTACTTTATTTTCTGGAAATAACTCTTTAAATTCAGCATAAAGCTGACCTGCTAAAGTTTTATTATGAGCAAGAACTAACGTTGGTTTTTGCACTTTTTCAATAACATTAGCTATTGTAAAAGTTTTACCTGTACCAGTAGCACCCAGTAAAACTTGATGTTTTTTATTTTTATTTATTCCATCAACAAGCTTTTCAATCGCAGAATCTTGGTCGCCACTAGGTTTATAATCACTTTTTAATTTAAATATTTCTTTCATAATCAATTAAATTATATAGTAAATACTATTATTAAACAACTAATTTTCTTAATAATTTGTTTTTTGGTTTTAATTGATCTATAACGCTCAATATATCTTCATCTGACTCTAATAAATGAAATGTTTTAGAATCATAAAAAGGCACTTCTTTATTATATTTATATAATAATTCTTTATATTTTTCTAACTCTTCTTTTATTCTTGTTAAGTTTTTACTTTCTTTTAACCAAAAATTCATCATTTTATGTGTTGGTATTAATAAAGAGCTCATATGTTCTAAACTAACTTCATCTTTAACTTGTACTTCATCAGGAAAGTCAGTATATCTTTCTTCTTCTCTTTTTCCACACTCAATCATAAAATCAATAAAATAAACATAACGTCTAAATTCTTCTTTATTAATAAAGTCCCTTAAAATTACAGGCTGCACAATATCTTCTTCTAATTTTTCTACTGGAAAAACAATTGAAACATAAAATGTAGTAATACATAGATATGTATTATAATATGCTTCAAGCCAATCATTATCAACCTTTCCACGAATATCATCTTTTTTCCTTAAGTCTGCCAAAGAAATATAATCAGCACCTGCATAATTAATATATAGTGGTTCTTTCCCTTGTTTTCTTCTTGATAATAATTTGTTACACTTTAAAATTTTCTCAAACAAAATTAAGGTATCTTTTGTATTATAATTAAAAGATGCACAAATTGAATGAGTATATGCATCTAAACTCATAGTTTTATTTAACATACTTTCCCCCTCTTAAATTAAGCTAAATTATAACACAAATTAATTATTTTTTCAATTATTTTAGTTTTCCTATTTTATCTAATGGATAAAATCTATAGTTTACTACTCCAATTATATCTTTTTTATTAAAGCTTCCTAGTATTCTACTATCTTTAGAAATACCTCTATTATCTCCAAGTACATAATATTCATCATCTTTTGTTTCTGCTTTAAAATCATTAGTATATTTAAAATCGATATCACTACTTATTTCTTTTCCATTAATATAAAGAACGTTAGATTTATATTCTATTACTTCATTAGGAAGAGCTATAACTCTTTTTATTAGTTTTTCATGACCAGACTTTATTACAACTATATCAAATCTATTTATTTTTCTATTTTGAATACCTACTTTATTTATAATAACTAAATCACTATTATATAAAGTGTTTATCATTGAGTCTCCATTAACAGCTGCTGGAGAAAAAATAAATGTTCTTATTAAAACAACAACTACAATTATAATTATATAAGAAAATAATTCTTTAAAAAAATTTTTCATATCTTTCACCATTAATATTCTACCACTTTTTTAATATAAAAAGAAATTAGTTTTACTAATTTCTTTCTTTAATTTTAAATGTAGATGTTAAGTTCTTTAAGAAGTTTAATTTAGCTCTTCTTACTTTTCCTTTCTTTACTACTGTAATTTTTTCAATTAATGGACTATGAACTTTAAATACTCTATTTACTCCTACATTTCCACTTTTCTTTCTAACTGTGAATGTTTCAGATACTCCTCCACCTTTTCTAGCAGTTACTATTCCTTCAAAAGCTTGTATTCTTTCCCTTTTACCTTCTTTAATTTTAATATCTACTCTTACAGTATCTCCTACTCTAAACTCTGGTACATTAGGATTTAATTGCTTTTGATTAATCTTATCGATTAAATTCATGTTTTCATCTCCTTTACTTGCTTTATTTAATCATACATATTGCATCGGATTAAGCGAAATAATCATATCACAATTATTAATTATTGTAAAGGGATTTAAAAAAAGAAGAAGTTATTTTGCAACTTCTTCTGCTCTTGTTTCTCTAACAACTACAACTTTAATAGTTCCAGGATACTGCATTGTTTCTTCAATTTTATTTTTTATGTTTCTAGCAATTTCGTAGCTTTTTAAGTCATCTATTTCTTCTGGTTTAACAACTACTCTTAGTTCTCTTCCAGCTTGCATTGCATAAGTCTTATCAACTCCATCAATTTCATCTCCGATTTTTTCTAAATCTTCAAGTCTTTTAATATAGTTTTCTAAACTATCATTTCTAGCACCTGGTCTACTTGCACTTAATGAGTCTGCTATAGCAACTAATTCAGAGATAACATACTCAGCTTTTTTATCTCCGTGATGAGATTCAATAGAATTAATTACTACTTTATCTTCTTTATATTTTTTAGCTATATCAGAACCAATTTCAACATGTGATCCTTCTGTTTCAAAATCAATAGCTTTTCCTATATCATGAAGTAAACCTGCTCTTTTAGCTAAATTAATATTTTCACCTAATTCTGCAGCTAAAAGTCCAGCAAGTTTTGCTACTTCTTTACTATGTTGTAGTGCTTCTTGACCATAACTTGTTCTAAAAGCAAGTTTTCCAATAAGTTCAACTAATTCAGGAGCAACTTTAGATATACCTAGTTCAAATAAAGCTTCTTGTCCTTTATCACGTATAATTTTCTTATAATCTTCACATACTTTATCATAAAGTTCTTCTATTCTAGCTGGATGTATTCTACCATCTTTAATAAGTGTTTCTAGTGTTACTTTAGCTATTTCTCTTCTTAATGGGTCAAAAGAACTTAAAACTATTACTTCTGGTGTATCATCTATTATTAAATCTACTCCAGTAACAGCTTCTAACGTTCTAATATTTCTTCCTTCTCTTCCAATAATTCTTCCTTTCATTTCATCATTAGGAAGAGTTACTGTACTTACAGTTTGCTCACTAGTTACATCAGCTGAATATCTTTGCATACTAGCTACTAACATTTCTTTAGCATTTTTATCTGCATTAAGTTTTGCTTCATCTTCTCTTTCTTTTAAGTATTCAGCAATTTCAGCATTCATTTCTTCTTCTACTTTTTTCAATACTAAATCTTTAGCTTTTTCCTTAGAAAAACCAGAGATTTTTTCTAAAAGAGCAATTTGCTCTTTTATAATATCATCCATTTTTGCATCTTTATCTTGAATTTCTTTTTGTTTAGATATTAATTCTTTATCCTTTAAATCTAAATTCTTTTCTCTTTCGGTTAATAATTCATCTCTTTTGTCTAAACTTTTTTCACGATTTTCAATTCTTTGATTAAGTTCATTAAGTTCTTGTTTCTTTTCTTTAATATCTTGATCTGTTTGATTTTTAAGTTTATAACTTTCTTCTTTTAATTCAAGTAAGCTATCTCTTTTCACTTTCTCTGCTTCTTTTCTAGCTTCTTGAATTAATTTATCGGCTTTATTTTGAGCATTATTAGCAGTTATTTTATTAACAATTAATACAATTAGTGCTCCTACAGATAATCCAATTATAATAAGCAAAATGGAGATTGCGTTAAATTCTAACATAATTTCCTCCATTATTTTCTAGAAGTTAATCATAACCTCTAATAACATTTTATGATTTTACACATATAATGTCAAATGTTTTTTTGACAAACAACAAATAAAGTGTTAAAATTTATGCGTTTAATGGAGGTTATATGAATTATGATATTGATATAATAACTACAATTAAAGCAATTATAGCCATTAAAAACAAATATATAAAAGACGTTAATAATTTAACATGGGAACTAGCGCAAGATTTAGATATTTTAAATCAAATGGATTCTGCTGGATATAACAAATTAAATAAATTCAAAGAAAAACTTAAAGAAGCTAAACAAAAATCATTAAAAATAAAAGAATTATATAATAAAATATCAGTTTTAGATGAATTATTAGAACCCATTTTAAAAAACAATACAAATAATAACCCTATTATAAATATAATATTAAATATTTATAAAGACCTTATAAATGAATATAACACTACAAAAGAAAAATATATTATAGAATTAAATAAAATAGATAGAAAACTAGATTCATTTTCATGCGACCTTCTAAAACAAGCATTAATTTTCGAATATTTTCAAAATAAAAATAACTCTACTTATAATAAAGAAATTAATTATAAAAAAACTTTAGATACATGCATAGCAATGTATACAATAATTCATTCTTCACAACTATATTTATTAAACTTTTTAATTAGTGGTAAATCTGCCCTAGATAAATTTGATATAAAAACACAAAAAGAAGTAATTGCGTTTTATGAAGAAAACAATTTTTTACAAATGATAAATGAACTAAGTATTATTATAAGTAAAGCAAAAAATACTTTTGGATATCTTTCTGAACATTATAAACAAGAATACGGACAAAAATTAATAATATAGTATTTACAATCATTAAATAAAATGATAATATCTATACATTGGAGTCAAAAATGAAAGAACGTATAGATATAACAGAAACACTAACTTATCTTGATGAAGTTATAGATGAAAACTTAACTTCAATAGCGCTATTAAAAAAAAGTTTAGAAAATGATTTAGTAAGATTGTATATATTAAAACCACAATCAAAAGAATTTACTGAACTTCTTTTGTCAATTAAACTAGAATTACAAGAAACTCAATTATTAATTGAAAAAAATGAAGTTATAGATACTTTTTTACAAAAATTATTAAAAAGTGAAATAATAAAAAACAACGCTTGTGATATAGAACAGTCACTTATAAGTATTTTAGAAAACAAAAGCAAAAATTTACTTAAAATAAACGAAACTAATAAACTAGATATAAAATATTATATTGAAGAAATAAATAATATTGAAACTCTTAACGACGAAGAAATGTTTTATGAAGATGATAATATAGAAATGACATTTTATGAAGACGATGAAGATGAAGAGCCAGAAAGTGAAGAGGAAATGCATTTAGATAAATTACGTAGCTCATGTGCAAATATGTATGATATTTTTGATGATGTACAGCAAGGATTAATAAATTTCTTAAAAGACTATAAAAATTTATTAGATTATTACGAAGAGAATAATTTAACAGATAATGAAGAATATATAGGGCTTAAAAAGTTCATTTTTAAATTACAAATTATATGTAGGTTTTCAAATACAGCAATTAATAAATTTAAAGATTTATATGAACATTATGAAGAAAAATATGATGAATATAGACACCAACTAACATTATAAAAAAATACATTATTTATTAATGTATTTCTTTTTTTCTTTTAACATAAAATCAGTAATAAATTTTGCTATTTCTATAGCTGCTTCTGGATCAATATTTGATAAATATATATTTTCTTTTACTGTATCTATTTCTATATTACTCCATATAAGACCCTTATTAACTTTTAAATCATTATATAAATCTGGAGTAACTGTAGTTATAAAGTATCCCCACAAAAGTCTTTTTCTTCCAATTATTATTCTTTTATTTGTAACAGCAACAACGCATGAATTAAAAATCATATAAAAAGATCTATTATCTTGACCACAAAAAACATATAAAACTTCTTCATCTTGATTTAAATACTCTTCAATAACATTACTATGTTTTTTAACTCTAAAACAAATAGTTTTAGGAAACTTTTTTAAATGTTTTATTGCTTCATTATATATTTTCATCTTCTTCTCCTTTCAATATAAACACTATTATTTGTTTAATTAATTTATTTAAATATATTTTATTATTTTTATCCCACTCTTTAATTATATAAGATGTATCATCTAAAATTCTTTGTTTAACTTTTATATTAAGTTCATTATTATCATATACATATATATTATTATTTAATTCATTTAAAAAGCTATTTGATAATTTTATATTCAATAATGGATTTTCTTTTTTATATATTGCTTTAATAAAAGATGATGTTACTTCTTTTATTTTATTTTTAGAGTTTTGATTTGCATGAAAATATTCATTTATTATATCAAAATATTTATATAACATATTTTTATAATTTTGAGATAACTCATTATTTATATTTTCTAAATTATTAATCATATATTCTTTCATAAGATTAGATAATTTATCTTGATTAAAAGGAATATTATAATTAGAAAATATTATTAATAGTCTTTTATTTAATCTTGTTTCAAAAGCATTAATTAAACTTTTATTTTCTTTAATTAAATTATTAGTTTTATCACTAATAGTTTCATTTAACTTTTTTATATTCATATATAATTTGTCAAAATATTAATTATTATTTAATTTGACATTCCCCACCTTCATTTTCAAAACTTTCTTTAAATTTATCTAAACTTTCTAAATATTCTTGTTCTTCAGCAGTATACTTATAATAGATTTTCTCTATAACTTTATTATTATCTATTGATATTTCTGCATCTTTTACTGTATCATAATAAGCTTTATTATCATTATAATATTTTAAAGCTTCTTCTTTTGTTTCAAATGTTATTTCATTAACTGTATAGTTTTCATATGGTTTACCACCCTTATTAAATTTTACTATTGTATTAACTATATTATCTTCATCTATATCGTTAATACACTCTAGTTTTTTAGCGCATGAAGTTAAAAATATAAGCATCATAATTATTAATAATATCTTTTTCATATTTTCTCCCTATCTAGAAAATAGTATAACAAAAATTTATATTAAAAACAATTATATTATGTTATACTAAGTGTAGAATAGGATGATGATATGATAAATAAAATATTCAAATTAAAAGAAAATAATACTACTGTTTCTACTGAAATAATTGCTGGCTTAACTACATTTCTAACAATGTCTTATATTATATTTGTAGCACCCCAAATTTTATCTAAAACTGGAATGGATTATAATGCATTATATACTTCTACTATAATAACTACTATACTAGCTACATTATTAATAGGCCTAGTAGCAAATGTTCCATATGCTCAAAGCATTGGTATTGGTCTTAGCAGTTTATTTACATATACAATTTGTGGTACGATGGGATACACTTGGCAGCAAGGCTTAGCAATTGTTTTCATATGTGGAGTAATTAATACATTAATTACATTTACTAAACTAAGAAAGAAAATAATTGAAGCAATTCCAACTTTTTTACAAGAAGCAATTGGTGTTGGTATTGGTTTATTTATTACTTATGTAGGACTTTTAACTTCAGGGGTTATAACTTTTGCATCAAATGAAGTTATAAATGGTTATGCTCAAAATGTAACTCCTACTATAGCATCATTTAGTGATAAAGGTATCTTACTTACTATAATTGGTGTTTTAATTACAATAATATTAATTGTTAAAAAAGTTAAATATTCTTATTTATTTGGGATATTAATAACAACTATAATAGGAATTCCTCTTGGAGTAACTCAACTTCCTTCATTTACTAATTATACAATTTTACCAGATATTTCACCAACTTTATTTAAACTAGACTTTACTGGGTTATTTACTGCCAAAAGCTCAATTATTATATTATTACTGACAATAACCACAATAACTCTATCAGATTTATTTGATACTATTGGAGTTTTTATAAGTACTGGTAATAAAAGTGGAATATTTAAGATGAATAAAGATGGCACTATGCCAGATAATTTAAATAAAGCTTTATTTGCTGATGCAGCAGCTACTATAATTGGTTCACTTCTTGGATCATCTTTTGTTACAACATATATTGAAAGTAATGCAGGAATTGAAGCAGGAGGAAGAACTGGTCTTACTTCAGTATCAACAGCTTTTTTCTTCTTTTTAGCATTATTCATTTCCCCTATAATAGCAATTATTCCAATGCAAGCAGCTTCTGCAATACTTATATTAATTGGACTATCTATGATAGAGGGTATTACAAATATTGATTGGAAAGATATACTTGTTGCTATTCCATCTTTCTTTGTAATTATAATGATGAGCTTTGCTTATTCAATTACTACTGGTATAGAATTTGGTTTTATAACATATGTTTTAGTAAATGTTGTTTCATCAAAAAGAAAAAAAATACCACCAATAATATATATATTTACAATATTATTTATAATAGATTTTATTTATAAAGCATTAATATAAAAAAACAACTATTTAAATAGTTGTTTTTATTATTCAATTCTATCAAATAATAAATTAATATTATTTATTTTAATATCACCTTTTATTAATTCTTCTTCCCATTTAAACTCATTTAAGTTTAACATATCCTTTATTTTATTAAAAGTATTAGGCATAAATGGTGCGATTAAATTAGCTATATTAGCAATCATATAAATGCAAGTATAAGTAACATCATTAAATTTATCAATATTATCTTTAACTAAAACCCATGGTTCATTTTCATCATAATATTTATTACCTAAACTAATATATTCAAATACTGATGTAATCGCAGCTTTTAATTCACCTTTTTCAATTAATAAAGCTACTTTTTCATATTCTTTTTTAGTTAAATCTATTACCTTTTTATCAATGTTTCCTTCTTTAATAATTCCATCAAACTTTTTATTTATAAAAGATAAATTTCTATTAATAAAATTACCAAGTACTCCCACTAAAAATTTATTATGTGCTTGATTTAAGTCTTCCATAGAAAAACTAATATCTCTTGACTCTGGATTATTATATATTAAGTAAAATCTTATAGTATCTACATTATATGTTGAAGAAAGTTCATCTGCTGTAATCATATTACCTGTACTTTTAGATATTTTTGCATCATTTAAATTAACATAATGACTTGATACTATATGAGTAGGAAGTTGATAATTATGTCCCATTCCTTTTAATAAAGCAGAAAATATTACTGAATGAAAAGGTATATTATCTTTTCCATGAACATAATAACTTCTTAAATTTTTATTGTCTTGTGATAAAAACTTTTCAAAATCTATTTCTCTTTTTTCAGCTACTTGTGAACCAGCTGTTAAATATCCTAATACAGCTTCTATCCAAACATATATTTTTTTATCTTCATAACCTTCTATAGGTACATCAATTCCCCAATCTAGCTGCCTTGTTGTAGCTCTATCTAAAAGGCCTAATGAAAGAAATTTTTGAGTTTCACCAACTGCATTCTTTCTCCAAAAGTTTTTATTTTTTTCTACTAAAGCTTCAATATCTTTATTAAACGCTGATAGTTTAAAATATAAGTGTTTATTTGATTTTAAAGATGTAGGAGAATTACATATTTTACAATGCTTATCTAATACATCAGAAGGATTAGTTGCTGAAAGACATTCTTCACATTGTTCACCAGTAGATACTCCTCCACAATAAGAACATGTACCTATTATTTCTCTATCAGATAAGTATTTATTACACTTTTCACAATAATCTTGCATTTCATCTTTTTCATAAATATATCCATTATTATATAAATCCATAAAATAATTTTGTACTCTTTTAGAATGCTCTTTAGTCATAGTTGAAGTATATAAATCATAACTAAAACAATAATCATTAAATGTTTTAACGTCCATTTCATGATAATAAGTTGCGATTTCTAAAGGTGTTTTATTTTCTTTTAAAGCTCTTTGTGTTATAGGAGTTCCATGACAATCTGTTCCAGAAACATAAATAACAGTATCACCACATCCTCGGTAATAACGTGCGATTACATCAGCTGGTAATAATGCTGCTAAATGTCCTATATGTAGTGGATAATTAGCATATGGCCAAGCACCACCAATTAATATATCTCTTTTCATAATTCCTCCTAAAACAAACTAATCTAAAAATAATTATAGCACAAACTAATAAATATGTTAATTATATATTATAAACTATATTTTTTATTCTTTTTGAATAAGATGAATAAAATTATCTATGTTATCATCAATCATTAACTTTTTAATTTTAGAAGGTTTAAGATTAATTTTTTGTAATTCATCCCTTGTTACCCATCTAAGTTTCAATAACTTTTCTTTACCTCTATCATTTTCTATTATTTCTTTATCAACTGTTTTAATATTAAAAATTTATCTTCTTTTTTATTACTCCTACTGCTCTATTATAATAAGTATAATAATTTGTTTTAAATTTTACTTCTTGGTTCACTTTCTACTCCATTTTAATAATTTTAAATTATATTTATATAAATAATTATGAAACAATGATTCTAAATCATTATCAAAAGCAAGCTTTTATTCTTTTAGTATAACCTCCCCTTCTAAAAGGCCACTAACAAATGCTAGAAAATAAATTAATATCATTTTATCTCACTTTCCCAATACTTCGTCATTTCTAATACTATTATATTACATGATTTTTTAAATATGAATTTTTATAAAAAATATACCTTTTAATATATCAAAATAAAGTGTATAATTAAATAAGGTGATTATATGATAATATCAATATGTTCAAATCCAGAAACATTAATACTATTTAGATTAATAAAAACATTTGTACTACTTATTCAAATAGCAGTTCCAATCATATTAATTATATCTGTTATGCTGGATTTTACTAAAGGAATAATTACAAGTGATAGTAAAACTCTTGTTGTTAATAAAGTAATAGCAGCAGTAGTAGTTTTTTTGGTTCCAGTTTTTGTAAATTTACTTATTCAAATTACTTCACCTAATATATTTAATAACTGTATTAAAAACGCTACAAGTAAAGGTATAACAGCTGCTTATGAAGAAATAATGGATAACTATATTGCAAACGCAGAAAAAACTTCAACATGGGATGACTATAGTATTGCTGTTCAATATTTATATAATATTAAAGACAATAAAAAAAGAGAAGAATATGAACATAAATTACTTGCTGTTAAAACAAAAATAGAAAAAATAGATGAACTTTTTTATAAACAATATTATGAACATATAAATAAAAATAAGAATAATACTAATAATACTATTAAACCTAACACTTCTATTACTAACACAAACAATCATAATATAGAGAATCAAACAATAGCAAAATATAAAAAAACATATTCAGATTGTAGAACTTATACTACTTCATATGGAAAAACATTTTGTTTATATGATCAATGTGATTCTAAATGGATAAACTTAAATAGTTTTTGTGCTAGAGGATGTGCTACAACATCAGTATTAATAGCTGTTACTGGTTATGGTTATCCAGCTACACCATTTGATAATCCAGGAACAAATATAAATCCATCAGGTTTAACAAAACGTTTAACAAATAATAATGTAGATGCTCAAGGAGGAAGCAATAATAAAGATGATATCAAAAGACATATTATGAGCGGACACCCAGTAATGGTATGGAATTCAAACTCAAATAATACATTATCTCACTATATGCTTTTAATAGATTATAATGCAAATGCAGATATGTTTTACATGGCAAATTCATTTACCGGAAAAAACAATCAATATGGATGGTATACATGGGAAGATATATTTAGAATTCCAGGACAAGGATATAATAGACGCTCATATTACTTTTATGGTAATATGAATCCAAATAATAATTAAAAAGAAAACACCTTAAATAAGGTGTTTTTTACTTAATGGTCGGGAAGACAGGATTTGAACCTGCAACCTCTCGGTCCCAAACCGAATGCTCTACCAAGTTGAGCCACTTCCCGAGATACCTAAAATATAATAACATAAATATTTATATTTGTGAAGAGTTATTTTTAAAAATATGGTGCGCCCAAGAGGAGTCGAACCCCTAACCTTTTGATCCGTAGTCAAATGCTCTATCCAATTGAGCTATGAGCGCACTTTTCACGAATAGAATTATATCATTTATTTGATTTTTTTTCAACTGTTTTATCTTGCACTAGCTTTTTTAAGATAAAATATTTACAATCATATGCACAATTTTCTTTAATATATTTTTCTACTCTACTATAATCATTATATTTATTACAATTTTTATTGTTTTTATCATTAAAACCCTTTAGTCTTAATTTTGAATATGCTATATCTCCTAATATATAATCATATTCTTCAAAAAAAGAAGTAAATTTATCTAAAAACTCTTCTTCATTAAAAGCATCTTTATAATCTTTAATTAATTCATATTCATATTTATCTGTTTTAACTTTCATTTTGCTCACCTAAATAATTCTATCATTTATATTATTCTAAATCAAATAATATTAAAACCAATTAAATTCAAAAACATAATTTAATACTAATACTATGGTTGTGATTAATATTATTATTAACATAGCAATAGCAAACTTAGTATAATAAGAACTTCCACTATCTTCTTCTTCATGATTAAAAAAGTCTGACTTTTTAAATGAAAAAGAATTAGTAAAAAATGATTTATCTATGTTAACTATTTTATCATTCTTATCTTCTTTTACTTCTACTTTTTTAATATCTATATTTTGACTAGTATTTAAATTATCTTCCATAGAAAGTTCTTTCATTTCATCAACATCTAATATATCAACAGTATCAGTATCATCTTTAATTAATGCTTTAAGTCTTTCTTGCTCTAATAAAAGATCTTGTGTAACATCATTTAGTGGTTTAGATATATTTTCTAATTCTCTAGTAATATCTTCTAAAGAGCCTTCTTTTAAATCATCCACTCCTAATATTACTGTATTTTCGTTATCTCCCATTAAATCTTTAAATAATTCATCTTTTTTATTAGATACATTTTGATTTATATCATTAATAAAATTAACAATAGTTTTTTCTCCAGTATTTAATTCATCAAACAAATCTTCTTTTTCTTCTTTTACTTCTGTCTTTATTCTTTTTAAAATATCATATTCTTTTTCATCTATTTTCTTATATCTTTGGTCACTATAGTTTATTTCTCTTCCTTTTCTTGCTCTTTCTAAAACAGAATTAATATCATAATCTTTTTGTTCCGGTTTTTCTTGAACATCTTCTTCTTCAGAAGTTTCTAACTTAATACTTGTTCTTCTATCTTTATCTTCATCATTCAGCGCATTTAAATAATTTTTAATTTTATTTAAATCTATATCTTTTCCAGAATCAGAAATAACACTAACATTATTATTAGTTTTAATTTTTTCAAGATCACTCATATCAACAAAAGAATAAAGATCTTTATTTCTATCTACTCTTGTTAATGTTTCTTCATTTTTATTATATTTATCCATTCTAAAGTTCATATAGTTCACCACAATAATAATATCATATTATTAAAAAAAATAAAATATATAATGGATTTTTTTCTTTTTTTATCATATAATCTTAATAAAGGAGAGAATAAATAAATATGGAAAAATTACATTTAGATAGTGATAAATGTATTGGATGTGGACTTTGTGTAAATTTAAATGAAGAATATTTTGACTTTAATGATGAAGGAATAAGCATAGTAAAAAACGAAAACGTTAATGAAGAAGATAAACCTTCACTTCTTGATACTATAGAAAGTTGTCCAACTGGAGCAATCACTATAAATGAAAAATAAGTTCTAAATGAACTTATTTTATTTTGCATAGTTCTTTTAATTCTTTTATTTCTTTTGGAGTTAAAACTCTATATTCTCCTTTTTTAAGACCTTTAAGAGTTAAAAATGCATATCTATTTCTTTTTAATTTAATAACTTTTTTGTTAATATATTTAAACATATTTTTAACTTCATGATTTCTTCCTTCAGTTAATATAATAGTTAAATATGACTTGTTATTTTTTTTATCTGTTTTTTTAAGCTTAATTTTACATTTCTTAGTCTTAACTCCGTCAAGAATAATTCCATTTTTCAAAATATTAATTTCTTTTGCATTAACAATACCTTCTACTTTAACATGATATTCTTTTTCAATATCATATTTTGGATGAGTTAGTATATTACTTAATTCTCCATCGTTAGTGAGTATTAATGCCCCTGAAGTATCATAATCTAATCTTCCAACTGGAAATATTTTATTTTGAGTTCTTATCAAATCGACTACAGTTATTCTTCCTTTATTATCTTTAACAGTAGACACAACTTTCTCTGGTTTATATAATAAATAATATTCTTTTTCTTGAGGTAATAATAGCTTACCATCAACAATAACTTCATCTTTAGAAGATACTTTAGTTCCTAACTCTGTTACTATTTTATTATTTACTAAAACTTTACCAGATAAAATTAGTTCTTCACTTTTTCTTCTAGAAGCAATTCCACACCTACTTAAATACTTTTGTAATCTTTCCATAAAACACCTTATTTTAAAAACCTTTATTATTAAATGTAATTACAGCTCTATTATAATTACCTATATATTCTATATTGAATTTATCTTTTGTATATTCTTTAACTATGTTTATCCAAAACTTTTCTGCTTCTTTAGAACAAGGTAATGATTTTATTTTCCAATTTCCTTTATATTGATTAAAAATTATATTTATAGCTTTTTTACCATAACCTTTTCTTTTATAATTATTTAATATAAACATTTCTTGAACAATGTTTTTATCATCATAGAAATCTATTAACATAAAACCAACAATTTCTTTTTCGTTTGTTATAAAAAACGCCTTGTTATTTTTATTTTCAAAATATTTGCTTGCATCATATTTATATGTACATGTGTTTGAATTAAACTCTATTGGAAAATTCAAACTAATATTATGTAAATATAATTGAATTAATTTATTTAGTTTTTCTTTATCTTCTTTTTTTACTTCTTGTAATGTTATATTCATATTTGCCTCACTATTATATATATTAAATTATACCATAAAAAAAGAAAGTATTTTATTTACTTTCTTTTTATTACTACTGTTACTTTTGTTGAACTAGTACTATAAGATAACCTTAAGTCTGTTCCTGTTACTTCTACAGGCACTTCATATTTACCTTCTCCTAAATCAGATAAATCAATATAAGCTTTAATATCTTCATTTGCTAATTTATCAAGTAAATCAGATACACCTTTTACTGTTACATCAACTTTAGTATCAGCTTCAGTATCACCAAACGCACTATATTTTGTTGTATCTAAATTTTCAAATTGAATTGGAATATTAGTAAATTTTTTAGATGTTTCTTTTTCCATTATTACTTTAATAGTTACAAAATCTTCTGACATTGATCTTATTCCATTAGGTTTTATAATGTTTTCTTTATATACCTTATCTGCTGATAAACCATTAACATCTATCTCTACACTAATTTCATTTATTTCATTAAGAATAGATTCTTCACCATATAATATAACTCTTGTAACACTAGCAGTTATTGAACTTATAGCACTTCCAGTAGCAACTTCACCTACTGGTACAATTTTCACAGGTACTTCTTTACTTGGGCTTGTTATTATAACTGTTGCACTTATTGTTTGAGGTACTATTTGTATTCCACTTATTTCTGTACCATTTTCATCATATGCAACTAATTTAACTTTATCAAGTGTATAAGTTCCTGCTTGTGATGTACTTAAAGCATTAACATCTATAATAGCTTTTACACTAGCTACTGTAGCAAGTTTTTCTTTATAAGATTTTATAATTACTTCATCTCTATCTAAAGTTACAGAACTAATAACCAATTTATTATCTAATTTATCAGTATTTAATATGTCTTTTGTTAGAGTTCTACTTTCACTAACTTTTGGTCTTACAACTACTGTAATATTTGAAGGATCTAATTTATAATCTAATGCTTTAATTGGATTATTATATTTTAAACTTACTTTATGTGTTCCCTCTCCTAAACCACTTAAATCAAGAGTTAATTTATGATCACCTAATTGTTCAGCTAAATATAAGTTGTTTTTACTTCCCATAAGTACTATATCAGCACTTTCAGGAACGCCTTCTAAAACATATGCTTCTTCATTATATTCAACATTAATTATTTGACCAGTAAGTACTACTGATTCAGTAGCAACTAAATCTACACCTTTTATAGATATAGCATAATATGCAGCATATGCAAACAATAATGATATTATTAATAAAGAATTTTGATTACTTAATATTCTTTCTACTCTACCACTTTTAAAATCTTGTAATTTATCACTTATATAATAAAACACTTTAGCAAAAGGAGTTATTATTATTTTATCAAGTATTTTATATAATCCTTTGAAAAGATTGAAAGATTTTTTATTATTTGTTTTCTTTTGTTTCATCAAAATCATCCTCCAATTCTTTATCTATATCTGCTTCATAAAAAACTTCTTTTTTAGGTTTTAATTCTTCAACTAAAAGCATTCTTACATCTTCTAAAGTCAAATTATATTGAAGTTCACTACTAACTGCTACTGATATTCTTCCGGTTTCTTCACTAACCACTACCGCAATTGCATCACTAATTTCACTAATACCTAATGCTGCTCTATGACGAGTTCCTAATCTTTTTGATATATTAGGATTTACACTAGTAGGAAAAATACATCTTGCACAAGTTACTTTATTTCCTTGTATAATTACACCACCATCATGAAGTGGATTACTTGGAAAAAATATTGATATCAATAATTCACTACCTATATCAGCATATAATTTAGTTGCTGGTTCTATATATTCTAATAAACTATAATTTCTTTCAATTACCATTAATGCGCCTATTCTGTTTTTCTTTAAATATTCAATAGCGTTACACATTTCATACACTATTTTTTCTCTTTCATCTACTGTAAGAACCTTATGTCTTCCTAATAATTGGCTTCTTCCTATTGATTCTAAACCAGTTCTAATTTCAGGTTGGAATATAATTATCAATGCTAAAGGTCCCCAACTAATAACATATTCTAATAAAGTTCCCACTGTAACTAAATTTAAAATGTTACTTAAAAACTTAAGTAATATAATAATTATTACACCTTTAAATATCAATGTTAATTTAAAGTTATTTCTAGAATACCTAAGTACTTGATAAAATAAATACCAAACTATTAAAGCATCTATAATACCAGTAATTGTATTAGATAAACTTATACTCATATTTAACTCCTTTTATTTCCTAATTTATTATACAATAATTACTTATTTTTATCTATATATAAAATCATTTTTCTTGGTTTTTTGCCCAATCTAAATAATCATTTATTTTATACTTCCCTTTTAAATTATTATACTCACTTTTTATTATATTAATATCATTAATATAAGGCTTTACATATTTACTATATGAGTAAAAACCAGTAAGAATTAATATAAAAAGAATTATTAAAAGTAGTACTATTTTCAATATAAAACGCACTTGTCTTCCTTTTTCTTTTCGTTCTAAATATTCAACCCTCTTTTCAAGATTAAGAATTTTTTCTTCCATAATTACCTTTTCTTACTATTATTTCTTTTATTTAACATAAACTTTAAGTGTTTATTAACTTTTTCTTCTTTAATTAATAAACGAATACCTATTTCTAATAAAGAAAGCTCTCCAATAACAATAAAATAATATCCAATAAATAATATGTGATTGTAATTATATGAATTTACAAACATTAACACTACTAAAATTATTAATACAAAAGTAATTCCTATTTTAGGAAGCATCTCAATGTTTTTATCTTTACCAAGTATATATGAATGATAAGCCTTGTTAACAATTAATAAAACAGTATATAATAAAATGCATTTTCCTAATACATTAAATCTATTACCACATTCACCAAATATAATATATGCTCCAGTTATCATATTAATAAGGCTTAAAAATAAATATTCATAATCATTTTTTCTTTTACTTAAAAAATATGCAAGTAAACAAAATGCTCCAAACATATAAAATACACGAATAACATATTCATTTAAACTTGATACTACTAAAAAATTAGGATACCACACAAGTAACTCTCCAACAAAAATATACACAAAATAAAACATAATATCCACTGTTATTCTATTTTTATCTTTTTCCTTCATACTATTCACCTCTATTATATTAATATTAACATATAAATAATCTTATCTCAATAAAAAAACTAACTATTTAGTTAGTTATTTATCTTCTTTATACGAAAAGAAATTATACTTTTCATCAAAAAATTCATATAATACTTTTATTATAGCCATTAGTGGCGTTGCAATTATCATACCAAACATTCCCCAAAAATAACCAAATATTAACAATGATATTATTATTGTTATAGGACTTAAATTAACTTTTTTACTCATAACAATTGGTTGTAAAAGATTTCCTTCAATTGTTTGAACTATAAATATAAATATTAACGTAAACACACCTATTAATGGACTTTGTGTAAATCCAATTAAAGATGCAAAGGCTGCTCCAATATATGGACCTATATATGGAATTAAATTAGTAATTATACACACAACAGAAACGATCACAGGAGCTTTTAAACCAATTATATAAAAGCCAATAATAGATACAATAAATAATAGAAGTGATAACCATAATGTTCCACTTACAAATGAATATACTGAATCACTTAATCTTTTACTCAATACAATAACATCTTTTCTAATTTTTTTTGGAAACAAATTAATAGAATTATCTAAGAATTTATCATATCCAAATAATATATAAAATCCAATAATTAAACTTAAAAATATTGTACCAATTCCACTTATTATACTTGAAATAACAGTCACAACAGTTTCAGGTAAGTTTTTAGATATATTTAATGCAAACTCAGTGATTCTTGTTATAAATGATAACTTAACACTATCTAAGTTTTGAGATGAAAGATTAGATAATTTAATAAATATTGAATCTATCCATCCTTTGGTTCCATCCATTATTTTTGGAATAGTTACAACTACATCTGATATTTGATTAGTTATTTGAGGAACAGTATAAGCAAAAAGTAAATACATAAAAACTAACATTAGTGAATATACAATTACAACTGCTAAAACTCTATTAACTTTTCTATCAGTTAATTTAATAACTAATGGATTTAATAACCAAGCTATAAAAAAACCTATAAATAGTGGAGATATAACTTTTAATATTTTAAACAAAAACATTAGCATACCCCAATCTCTAAAAATTAAAGTTAAAACATAAATAAGAAGTAATATAAATAATACATATAAAATTTTCAATATTTTATTACCTGTATGTACTAATTCATTAATTTTCTTAGTATTAAATTTTTTTTCTTCTTTACCATTCATATATATCACCATCTAAATTTTATCATATTTTTTATAAAAAAAATAGTTTATTTAATAAGTTTTAAATATGTTTGTCTAAAAGAAGAATATAAAGTAGTAATAGATTTATTTAATGAACTAAGTGACCCAATAATTATCAAATTTTGTTTTGCTCTTGTAACGGCAGTATATATTAATTTATTATAAAACATTCTATTAAATGTAGATGATAAAATTATAACAACGTTATCATATTCACTACCTTGACTTTTATGTATACTTATTGCATAAGCAAGTGAAAAATTATCTAATGATTGACCATTATATTTAACTATATTTCCATCAAAATCAATACTCACTTGAAGACTTTTATTTTCATAACCTATATCACAAATATATCCAATATCTCCATTATATATATTATTATCCATATCATTTACTAGTTGAATAACTTTATCATTAACTTTATAATGCCTTTCATATATTTTATAAGAAGTTTCTTCTTCATTAAAAATATTACTCATTATATTATTCAAATTATCAATTCCATTATACCCTTTATACATTGGTGCTAATACTTGAAAATCATTTAAATTGATATTGTTTTTCTTCATTTTTACACATACTTTTTCTAAGTTGTGAATTATTTCTTCATCAGTTGACTCAATAAATTCAAAATCTTCATAACTTTTAATATTATTAAAAGTTTTAATTTTCTTAATATCATCTGCTAAAAAAGAAATATAACTTCCTTCTTTAACTCTATATATAATTTCTAAATAAGTTTTTTTTATATATTCTTTACTTAATAAATCATTTAATATATCTCCTGGTGCAATACTAGGAAGCTGTGAAGCATCCCCTATTAAAATAATCTTAATATTGTTTCTTAATCCTTTTAATAAAGATGAAAATAAAAATATATCTAACATACTAGCTTCATCAATAATAATTAATCTTTCTTTAGCTTTATTTATCTCATTAATTTGAAACTCATTAGTTTCTTTATTCCATTTTAAGTATTTATGTATAGTACTTGCTGGTAAATTAACTGATTCGCTTAATTTTTTAGCACTTCTTCCAGTAGGAGATAAAAGAGCTATATCATCTTCAGTAAATTCACCTGATTTTATTAAAACATCAACTATCAATTTAACAATTGTAGTCTTTCCAGTACCTGGACCTCCAGTAATAATATAAAAATTATTTTTAATAGCTTCTTTAACAGCATTTAATTGTTTATCATCTAAAACAAGAGAATACTTTTTAGATAAATTGTTAACTGCCTTGATTATATCACTATCATTTGTTACATTTTTAATGTTATTTAATCTATTAATAGTATCAATAATATAGTTTTCTCTTTCATAATAATCATATAACGCAATATAATTATTTATTTCAATTAGCATACCTTTTTCTAATAAAACGCTAATACTTTTAATAAACTCTTTACTTGAAAACACTCCATTAAATTTAGTCTTCATTTTAATAAACACTTCTTCTTTTGTTAATATAGTGTTTCCGGTACTATAACAAAGTTCATTTATAGAGTGTTTTATTAATGCTTCTACTCTATTACTATTTTTTTCATCATTATCCTTTAAAAACATTTGATCTAATTTATTAAAACTTATATCATCACATAACTGATATATATTATTTTCTATTATATTAAATATATTTAATTTATATTTATTTAATAAGCTAATTGCTTCTTTAATAGTAAAACCAAGTGTATTTAACTTAAATGAGATGTTTATATTTTCTTGTAGTGTGAAATAACCTTCTATATGTTTAACTATCGCCATTTTAGCTTTAGATTTTCCAATAATAGGCACTAATTGATGATAGTCTTTTTTTATAGCATCTATTGCATCCTCTCCTAAAACATTTGTTATTTTAGTTGCTGTTTTTATACCTATTCCTTTAAATAATCCACTACTTAAATAAGTGATTATAGAATCTATATTAGTAGGTTTCTTTTGTTCATATTAAACTGCATTCCATATTTAGGATGATTTACTACTTGTCCATAAAATATATATTCAATTTCTTTAGTTAACTCATTAAAACTACCAGTAAAACTAATGGTTTTATTTTTATAATCAATTAACTCTTCTGCATTAGTTTCTTTAATAATAAAAACACCCACTTTATATGAATTTGTTTGACTTTCAAAAATTATCTTACTAACTTTACCTATAATATACTCACTCATATATACATTCTAACATAAAAAAAGAAATAATTATTATTATTTCCTTATAATATTATTCTTTAATTTTATATGTAGTTCCTTCTTTAGTATCCATTAAAATTATTCCTTCACTTAATAATTCATCTCTTATTTTATCAGAAGTAGCGTAGTCTTTCTTTTCTTTTGCTTTTTGTCTTTCTTCTATTTTAGATAAAATATATTCTTCCTTTTCTTTAGAAATAGTTTTCTTTTCTTGAATCAAATTAAGTGATAAAACTTTATCAAAATCACGCACTAAATAAAGTTTAGATGAATCATTTAAATCACTCTTTAATACATCATATAAAGTAGTTAATAATGATGCTGTATTTAAATCATTTGATAAATGAGAAATAAACTCTTCTTGATATTTTTTTATTTTTTCTTCTTCTAATGGTTCATTATCATTTAAAGCACTTATTTTTTCAATTAATTTATTATAAGTGTTTTTTGCTCCATCTAATGCATCAAAACTAAATGTTAATTCTTTTCTATAGTGAGAAGCTAATACAAATAATTTATATGCTAAAGGATTATACCCTTTTTCTTCTAAATCTTTTACTCTTAAAAATTTACCACTACTTTTACTCATTTTTCCATCTTTTAAGTTTAAATGAGCTACATGAACCCAATAACTACACCATTTATGACCTAAAAAACTTTCTGATTGAGCTATTTCATTAGTGTGATGTGGAAACTTATTATCTACTCCTCCACAATGTATATCTAAATACTCACCTAAATATTTATAACAAATACCAGAACATTCTATATGCCATCCAGGATAACCTTCTCCAAATGGAGAATCCCATTTTAATGCTTGATTTTCAAACTTTGATTTAGTAAACCATAAAGCAAAATCATTTTTGTTTTTCTTTCCTTCATCTATAAATACATCATCTCTTACAGCAAACATTAAATCTTCTTTTTCATGATTACCAAAAACATAATAGTTTTCTAATTTAGATGTATCTAAATAAACATTACCATTTGACTTATATGCATATCCTTTTTCAAGTAAAGAACTAATCATTTTAATATATACATCTATACATGAAGTAGCTGGCACTACTATAGAAGGCCACTTTAAATTAAGTTTTTCAAAGTCTTTTTTAAACTCTTCTGTATAAAATTTAGCTATTTCTAATATACCTTTATTTTCTTTAATAGCAGCTTGTAACATTTTATCATCTCCACCATCAAAGTCTCCTGATAAATGTCCTACATCAGTTATATTCATAACTCTTATTACTTCATAACCTAAATAACTAAATGATTTTTCTAAAACATCTTCAAATATATATGATCTTAAATTACCTATATGAGCATAATCATATACAGTAGGGCCACAAGTATATATTTTAACTTTATTTTCTTCATGAGTAACTATTTTTTCTTTTTTTCTTGTTAATGAATTATATAATTTCATATTTCCTCCTTACTCTATTACTTTAATATGTACATCTTTAAGTGCTTTATCATCTATTTTAGATGGAGCTCCCATCATTAAATCTTGTCCTTTTGAATTAACTGGAAAAGGTATTACTTCTCTTATATTTTCATCAGTTGTTAACAACATAATTATTCTATCTATTCCTGGTGCTATACCTGCATGTGGAGGAGCACCATAACAAAATGCATTATATAAAGCAGAAAACTTAGTTTTTACTTCTTCTTTACTTATTCCAACTAAATCAAATGCTTTAATCATAATCTCTGGATCATGATTTCTAACAGCTCCAGAAGAAAGTTCTATCCCATTACATACTAAGTCATATTGATATGCTAAAATATTTAAAGCATCTTCTTCATTTTTGATTTTATTTAACTCTTCTAATCCTACTTGAGGCATAGAAAATGGATTATGAGAAAACTCTAGTTTACCACTTTCTTCTCCTATTTCATATAATGGATAGTCAACTATCCAGCAAAACTCATAGCTTTCTTTATTTATGTGATTTGGAAGGCTGTTTCCAAGTAGTTTAATAGCTACTCCTAAAGTTTTACATACTTCATCATTATTACCACAACAAATACATACTAAGCTATTTTTTGATAAATTTAACTTGTTTATAATATCTTCAGTTAAATATTTAGATATTCCTGAAGTCAATTTATTATCCTCATCAGTTTTAAAATATAATAGTTTATTACCAGTTTGATTATATACTTCATCAATTAAATTATCTATATATTTTCTTGATTCATTAAAGTCTGGTACTATAACTGCTTTTATAATACTTTCTTTAAACATATCAAAATCAATGTTTTTTACAAACTGTGTAATATCAGTTATTTTTAAATCTATTCTTAAATCTGGTTTATCAGTTCCATATGTATTAATAGCATCTTTATATTTAATTTTTTTAAATGGAAAAGATGAGATGCTTTTGTATTTTCCATATTTACTAAATATAGGATGAAGTACTTTTTCAATTACATTAAATACATCTTCTTGAGTAGCAAAACACATCTCCATATCAAATTGATAAAACTCAGTAGGACTTCTATCACTTCTTGCATCTTCATCTCTAAAACAAGGCGCTACTTGATAATATTTGTCAAAACCAGACACCATCAATAACTGTTTAAATTGTTGAGGTGCTTGTGGAAGAGCATAAAACATTCCAGGATAAGTTCTTGCTGGCACTAAATAATCTCTTGCTCCTTCTGGAGAAGATGCAGTAAGTATAGGAGTAGTTATTTCTAAAAATCCTTCTTTATCCATAAGTCTTCTTATTTCAGAAATAACTTTAGATCTTAAAACTATTTTAGATTTAATAAAGGGATTTCTTAAATCTAAATATCTATATTTTAGTCTATTATTTTCATCTGCATTTTGACTATAATTTATTTCAAATGGAAGAGCATTGTATTTACATTTACCTAACACTTCTATTTTAATAGGCTCTATTTCTATATCACCAGTATCTATATTTGAATTTTTAGATGTTCTTTCTCTAACAATTCCTTCAACACATATAACTGATTCAGCATTTATAGAATCAATTAGTTTTATATGTTCTTCTTTAGTTACAATTACTTGAGTAATACCATAAAAGTCTCTTAGTATTAAAAAATATAAAGTTTTGCTTACTTTTCTTACATTTTCTAACCAACCAGATAATTTAACTGTTTTTCCAGCATCTGTTATTCTAAGCTCACCTAAATTATGAGTTCTATATTTCATTTTTCCTCCTTAAACAAAAAAAGAATAGTACAAGGAGTCATAAGACGGTACCATCCTTTGTTTAACTTTATTAATATAACGGCTTTAACCGGCTTAATCTACTTAATTCTTTAAGCTCTCCTGGTGTCTTTCTATTACTTTATCTATTAGTTTACATCAACCACTAACTTTCTATAAAATAAATATAATATACTTATCCATTCATCAATTTCAATTATATTATAAATAATTTTTAATTTATTGTCAATATATAAACACGACATCAACATTTACAAAAATTTTAGTAAATAGTTTTATTACCATCCCAAATATGTAAAATGAGTTGCATCATAGGGTTCTTCAAAAGTTCCATTATGAAAATATCCTCCCCAAATAAAACCATGTCTTTCCCATATTTCAACTACTTCTTTGGTTACTGCATAAGGGTCTTCATATGGCCTAAAACTTGCTGCATTTTTATAAGGATTTTGCTTGTGATTTATATCAATTGAAGTTCCAGTTGCATGAGAAGACAGCTTGTCTGGATGGCTCGAATAATTATATGTACTTGTTTCTGCAATTTCTCTTGGCTTTACAGGAAAACCAATATCAACCATTTCTTGAAATATTTGAACAACTTCATCTCCCACTTTTTTATGCAGCTGTAATTTAGTAGTACCTAGATTTCCATATTCATCTATTATAGGTGCTTCAAACCAAGCCAATTGATCTAAAACAACTCTTTCGTCAGTAGGAACTTGTTGTATACCATAATATCCCGGAAATAAAAAATTCATTCTTTCATTTACAGGAATTTTAGCTAATTCACTATCTACTTTTATTTTAGGTTTTGTACCTATAATTTCTTGATTATTTTTTAAAAGCTCAGCAAGATTATAATCAGTATATTGATTTACTCCTATTGATGATTGCTTTCCTAATGGACAAAATGTAGAAGAATCTATACCATCTATTGCACTAAAATATTTTTGAATATTTGATACATCTCCATCTAATTTATTAAATGCCTTTGCATCAGTAGGAGCTAACTCTTCTAATTTTTTTAATACTTTTTCTCCATATAATCTTACATTCATATAATAAACCGCTATTGAACGCAACTTAGACTTTTCAGCAGAATCATCAACTTTATTAGCATAACCATAAAATTGATTTTCAAGAGATCTTAATCT
The DNA here is from genome assembly GCA_964345385.1 of uncultured Clostridium sp. Classification (GTDB taxonomy): domain Bacteria; phylum Bacillota_I; class Bacilli_A; order RF39; family UBA660; genus CAG-1000. Next base: position 31,867 of record CAYFQM010000002.1, on the reverse strand, counting down.
ATTAATTTCATTTCTTAAATCTTCAATTTTTGAATCATCTAAAATTTCAAACTCCTCCATGAAATTAAACATTGTATTATTAGCTGCTACTATATTATTCAATAAATATTTGCATATATCTTTACCTTTATTACATACATCTATATATACATTTAATTTTCTTCTTGCTTGTTTATATCCTTTTCCTTTTAATTGACTTTTTGAAGAAGATATAAAGTTGTTTACCCCTTTTTGTACATTAGAAAAATCTTGGATTAATGCAATTATTTTTTCTATAGTACTATCATTATTAGCACTACTCATTTCTGATTTAACAGCATATGCCATACTACTCACCTTCCTCTAATTCAGATGAACTTTCTTCATAATCATATTCATAATTCTCATCATCTATATAATCTTCTTCTAAGTAATCTGAATCATCTTCATTCTTTTGCTTTTTTAAATATGAATAGGCTCCAATACCTGCTCCTGCTGCCGCAGCTACTCCAGCTACTGTTCCTATTACTTTTCCAACATTTGATTTTTCTTCTACTTCAGGAACATCTGGTATTTCTATTACTGGTGGTTTTTCAACAATTTCACTATATGGTTCCACTTTATCAGGTTCTATTAAAAAAGGTTCTTTTTCATTATTTAATTCATCAAAATCAAACTTTGGTTCTTTAGTTTCAATAACGTGCTCTTCTATTTCTTTTGATTCTATAATTTGCTTTGTTAATTCTTTTCTTGGTTGCTCATAAGTTACTGATGAGTCTACTTCACTTGAAAAAAACTCTTCTTTTTTTATTTCTTCTTGTGTTTTTATTTCTTCTTTTGCTTCTTCTTTTTGCTTCTCTTTAGATACTGTTTTTTCTACCACACTTGGTCCAGGATAACCATAACCAGCACTGCCACTATAATTTGTTGTTTGTTTCTTTTGATTTTCTAATTCTTCTTTTCTTCTTAGTGCTTCCTTATCTTCATCTGTTCCATATTTATATATATATTCTTCTGCTACCTTGTCATATTCTCTTGTATCTGGACTATATACTGCTTTATGAGTAAAATCAGTTTTTTTAAGACTTTCAATTTTATAAAACTTTTTATCTAGACTTATTCCTAAAGACTCTGCTTGCTTACTTAAGTTTATATTCATTTGATTTATTGAGTCTCCTATTTCTCCAATAAATGTAATTTCCTCATTTAATTTTTGAAAAGCTAAAGAAGCAGCATTTATAAAATAATTTATTATATTTGCTTCTGATTTTGGTATTTGTGTTGTACTTGCATACCTAGGATCACTTAAAGATGAAGATGCTACTGTAGTAGATATTATCGTTTGTCTTAAATCATTTAATTTGTCTGATAAAAAAGGCACACTTGATTCTATTTTACTATCATCAAAAGAACCTATACCATTAAATTTAAGAGTTTTTCTACCCCCTGTTGAAAGTATTCTGTTTGCTTCTTCTGCAGATATATACCTTTCTTTTATTTGACCATTTTCATATGTATATTGAATAAATGAAAAAGGATTATTCTCATCTAAAACTATTCTAGGATCAAGTTTTTCTGTAATAGATTTCGTAAAATCGAATGTACCATTACTGATCGATGACAAATCAAGTTCTCTTGCCAAATAATCTTCTGTCTCATGACCGCCTCCTGATATATAATTTGCTTTTATTCTAACAATATTAGCTCCTAATTGAACACCTTTTTTATATCCATCTTGTAAATCACTAAATGATTCAAGATAAACTATCGTTGAACCACTATCTGCATATGCTTTCCAATCTTCTGGTCTTACTGTTATTGAACCAGCTTCTGGATGATAAGCGTTATTATATTCAGTTGCTGGTGAAACAACAGCAACATTTATTCTAGCGCCCGGATTAGCCCTTATATATGCAGCTCCACTATTAATCGCTCCATTTGCAGCGGCACTCCAACCCTTAGGGCCATAACAATTATCATTTATATTGTAATATTTTTTTATATAATCAACTATTCTTCCTTCTATTCTTTGATTCCAATTAGGATGATTAATCTCTTGATATTTATAAAAAGTATCTGAATTTCTAGGAAAAATAACTATGTTATTATTGTTAACAGTTCTTTTTTGAGCTTCTTCTGCATTATAACCGTAACCGTCTATAACTATTCCTGTATTTGAATGAACTTTTTCAGGTATAAAAATATAAAAATTATTACCATTATCAGTCACACTATGAAAGCCAGGAACTTTAATTACTTCTTCAAAACGATTAATTGTCATAACTTACCCTCCTTTAATATATTATTTACTTATTTAGTATAACATTTTTATTATAAATATACATTATATAAACTTTCTTATATACGAAACTTTATATATTGTATTAACAAACAAATATGTAAAAATAAATATAATAATTAAAAATAATGGTATTCCAGCAAAAGATAAAATTTGTCTATATGGTATATATTTCATTATTAAATCTAAAAAAACGCCATGAAATAAATACACTCCAAAAGATAACTTAGCTAAATGATTTATAAACTTATTTTTCTTGTTAGGAACATTATAATATAAAAGTATAAAAGCACTAACTGAAGCTATCATTAAAAATAAATTTCTATATGCAAATAAATTACTATAATAAATTTGATTAACTAATGAAAATTTAAAAGTAAAATATATAATGCAAAACATAGATAATATAAATAATATTATTAAGTGTATATTATACTTTTTAATATTAAAAGAATCTTTATACTTATATACAATATGTCCAATTACAAAATAACCAAGATAATATGTTCCACTTATTATAGGAACAGGATAACTGGGTTTAATTTTCAAAAGATAAAATATTCCATTAAATATAATCCATAACAAAACAAAAAGTTTTTCTTCGTTTTTATCCATACCGTCAACTAAATTCTTTATAAACGGAAGTGCAATATATATACCTATAATAGCATATAAAAACCATAGCATTGCTCTTTCAGGGCTACTAATCAAAGATATAATGTTTATATCTTTACCCATAAAATATTTATCCCAAAAATAATATATAATTGTTATTATAATTAAAGTTATAGTTTTTTCAATTACTCTCTTATAACACCTTTTTAAACCATATTTTTTACGCAATAAAACACTTCCACTAATCATAAAAAATATTGGAACACTTATCCTAGATAAAGCATTAAAAATTACAGCACCTAAATAAGAAAAAGAAGTTAAATCATAAAAAGCTCTACAATAATAATTAGCTATATGAATAACTATTACTAAAATACATGAAATTGATCTAATATAATCTAATTTATAATCATGCTCTGTCATTTAATCCTCCAAAAATTATAGTTCATTTACTTTTACTTCTGAATTATTTAATATTTGCATAAAATAATTTTTTAAAGTATTCATATATATAATATCGCTTCCTTTTTGATTATAACATACACCATATTGAAATACTTCTTCACAAGAATATGATTCATCTTTAAAATAATATCTTGCAACTCTAATATTATATTCATCATATATAGAATAATCTTGATTATAAAAATAATTTAAAGTTGAAATATTATTAGAATAGAAAAATATCTTATTATTAAAGTCAAATGTGTACTTATAATTAGCTGCACTATATACATATACATTATTACTTTCTTTTTTAAATCCTATTTGAGTTATATAACTAATAAGTTTTTGAATAGCTGAATACTCTATAGTTACTGAAGCGCAATCTTTAACTTCTTCATTATCTTGTGCAAAAGCACAAATAGTAGTTTTTCCTTTAGAAATTCCAAAAACCACTCCTTGTTCATTAACTGTTGCTATATTTTCATTATTACTTTTCCATACTAAAGAATTATAATATGCATCTGTGGGTATTTTTTCAACATTTATTTTATATTGCCCCTTTACATATAATTTAATATCATTAGAATTTAATTTCACTGTAGTTAATTTGGTTTTTATTAAATTTATTTTAACTTTTTTTAAAGTGGTATTGTTTGCTTTATCAGTTGCTTTAATAATAATTATATAACTTGTATCTTTATCAAGACTATAATCTTTATCTTCATCAATATTTGATGTATCTACCCAAACCATTAAATCTTCATTATTATCATAATTGTCTTTTATACTGATAGATGCTAAATCAAAAAAATATTCCTTATCTTTTCCTTTAATATCAGTCCCCACTCTAACATCTACATTATCCTTTCCTTCAATAGTAGGACCAACATTATCAGCAACTTTAATTTTTCTTATAACAGTTTGTACTAATTCATTATCTTTATAAACATTATATGTAATTTGATATTTACCAATAGTTTTTTTATCTTCATTGGTTTCTGTTTTTACGTTTATTTTTCTTTTTTGTTTTCTAATTACATATCCCTTATCTTTATATGGTAACCCAACTGTATGAATTATACTTTTTTTACCAACAAGCTCGATATAAGGCTTATTTATATAATTAATTATTAGAAAAGCAATAACAGCTAAAAACAATAATATTATTAAAACAATAATTATTATTATTTTATATTTATTTGAACCATTCAAATCTAAAATCTCAATATCTTCATAATAATTTGATAAAGATTTTTTCTTACTCATATTCATCACCTGCTATATTTTTCATTTATTAGACTTTATAAAGTTATTTATCCATATATCTAAATTTTCTTTTAAAGGCTCGAAGCCTTTTCCTTTTTCTTCTATTTTTTTTATTTTTCTTTTCTTATTAGTTTTTATTCTTTTAATAGAAAGCTTTACTTGAAACTTATCTTCATCTATATCAAGAATTTTTACTCTTATAATATTTCCGATAGAATATATACTATTAATATCACTTACAAAATCATTTGAAATCTCTGATATATGTATAAGACCATTATAATGATCTTCTAAACTTACAAATACTCCAAATTTAGTAATACCTGTTACTTCTGCTTCAACAATATCTCCTTTTTTAAAATTACTCATATTATCACTTCATAATTAGTATAACAAATTAATAATATTTTAACTATTAAAACAAAATCATTTTACATAAAAAAACTAGTTTTTATTAAGAACTAGTTTTTGATCCTCTTCTTTTGTTTCCATTGTTCCACCTGAAGTATCTTGCATTGCCTTTACATAACCAGCTTTAAATGCATTTTGAAGTTCTTCGTTGCGTGCAACTCTAATTTCTTCGAGTTTTTTTTCTGCTGTTGCAAGTCTTATTTTTAAGTTTTCAATATAATTAATTGTTGTTGCAACAGAATCATTTATTTTTTTTATTAATGAATTAACAGTCATAAATAACCTTATAGAGTTGGTTGTTGTGGAATTTGATTAAATGGTTCAGGCGTTGTTTGCATATTTGATGGTGCAACTAGTGTATTATCCATAACTGCTTGAATTTGAGTGTTTGCTGCATCAATTTCACCGCTAACTTTAGCTACAGTGCTTTCAATTTGTTGATTATTTATATTTTCTAAATCATCTACTAAGCCATCGATAGCAGCAGCTATATTTGCAATACAATTTTCTTTCGCACCCAGGACCTTTCGATCAAAATCATCTGTTCTAATATCTGAGTCAGCTTGTCTATGCATACTAGATGATTCTATAATTTGTTCATGTGTTGGAAGTTGTACAAAAGTGTCAACTTCTTTTACTTTAGGTTCTTCAAAGGTTGGTTGAACAAACATCGGATCTTGTGGTTTTTCAAGTACAGGTATATTAATATTATATTGTCCTTCATTTGAAGGAGGAAATGTTGATGATGGTATTGGAGCACCAGAAACACTTGTCATATCATGTGACAAATCAACTTCTTTTGATTCTATAGGATTATTTACATTTGATTCAACACTCAAATTTGTTGTATCTTTAATTGGCTTTCTTAATGCTTCTTCTGTTCCTTCTTTTACTGCAAAAGGTTTTCCATAAATAGACCCTCCCAAAGCAGAATCTAATCCTGCCACTGTTAACCCTGGCATATTTAATGCACCAAGTGCTAATTTACTTATAAAACTTGTATTCATTTTATCCACCTAACTTTCTACAATTTCTTTCATTGCTTGTTTTCCCCTTGTCCATATTGAATCATCTTGAATACCCATTAATTTATATACTCCTGGGGTTTCTTCTACTACTTCAGATACATATATTTTACTCATGCCTTCACCTGCTGATTCTCCTTTAGACAAAATAACAAAATTTCTATTTATTGAATTAATTTTAAACGAATTAATTAATTCAACTTGTTCCATTGAGCCATCCATATTTTTTATATTTATTGTTTGTTTCATATATACTCCTCTTTTACTATATACATTCTAACACATTATTTTTTTCATTTCAACGAATAAATTAAAAAAAAGTCGTTAATTACGACTTATTTTCAAGTGTTTTTAATATGTAATTTATTTTTTTGTTTTTTCCATTAGAAATTTTGTCAATTTTTTTATATTTTTTAATAAAATATTTTTTATATTTATTAAGTAATTCTATATTTGTATGATTTAATCCCAATAAAAGTTCATGCTCACTATATTCCATAAAACCAGGAGTAAATACTATTAAATTATAATATTTATTTTTTTCATATATAATAGTTTCTCTATAAACTTTATAGCCTAATTCAAGCATTTCTTTTCTTAACAAATCATTTTTATTATTAGAAATAGTAATTATTTTATCATATTTTTTAGTTGCTCTTTTTAGAATATCTAATATAGTATAGGCTCCCATACCTGCTAAAACAAGAGTGTTTATATCTTCATCAATACCGTCTAATCCATCAGTAATATAAAATTTAATATAATTACTTATTCCTAGTTTTTTTGCTTTTAATTTAGCTTTTTCAATAACCTTAAAGCTTATATCACTTGCGATAGATTTAACATTCTTTTTAGCAAGCAAAATACCTAGTTCTATTTGATCACACCCTATATCTGCAACTAAATCATTATTATCAATATTTTCTAATATACATTTTATTCTAGTCAATTAAAAAGTCCTTTAACTTCTTAGCTCTTGATGGATGTCTTAGCTTTCTAAGTGCTTTAGCTTCTATTTGTCTTATTCTTTCTCTAGTTACTTTAAATTTTTTTCCTACTTCTTCTAATGTATGACTAGAACCATCAAATAATCCAAATCTTAATTCTAAAACTTCTTTTTCTCTTACAGTTAGTGTATCTAATACATTTTTAAGTTCATCTTTAAGCATTTCATAAGTTGCATAATCTTCAGGTGACATTGTTCTTTCATCTGCTAAAAAGTCTCCTAAATGTGAATCTTCTTCTTCACCTATTGGTGTTTCTAATGATACTGGATCTTGACTGATTTTTTTAATTTCAGCAATTTTTTCTTCAGTTACTCCCATTTTTTTAGCAAGTTCAGCATCAGTTGGTTCTCTATTAAGTTCTAAAGTCATTTGCCTTGCTATTCTTATTGTTTTATTAATTGTTTCTACCATATGAACTGGAACCCTTATTGTTCTAGCTTGATCTGCTAAAGCTCTTGTTATAGCTTGTCTAATCCACCAAGTAGCATATGTACTAAACTTATATCCTTTTGTATGATCGAACTTTTCAACTGCTTTCATAAGACCAATATTTCCTTCTTGTATTAAATCTAAAAATAATAAACCTCTTCCTACATATCTTTTAGCAATTGAAACTACTAATCTTAAATTAGACTCAGCTAATATATTTTTTGCAGCTTCATCTCCTTCAGCAACTCTTTTAGCTATCTCTTGTTCTTCTTCTATGGAAAGAAGACTTATTTTTCCAATTTCTTTTAAATACATCCTTACATTATCATTAACAGACATATCTTTACTTTCATCTGGAACATCTTCTACTATAATTTCATCAGCTATTTCTTCTTTTTCTGGAGAACCTTCTTCATCTTCACCTTTAACTTCAATATTATTTTCAGTTAAAATATTATATAATTCATCAATAGAGTTAGAATCTAATTCTAAATCATTTGTTTTTTTAACAATTTGCTCGTATGTTAAATACCCTTTTTCTGAACCTTCCTTTACTAATTCTGCTACTCTTTCATCAAATGTTTTAATACCTTCTACCATTCTAATACTTCCTTTCTAAAATCCTCTATCTTTTTACCTATTTCTATTTTTTTATTAACATCTAAAGTTTCTTCCATTTCTTTTTTTAAACTATCTATTCTTTTTTTAACATTATATTTTTTAATTGTTTTAATATAATCATCTAATTCTTCTAAAGTATACTCTTCATTTTGATATGTTTTATTTACTTCTTCTAAAACCCTCATAATATTTTCATCACCTTCTATATAATCTATAAAGTCGTTATAGTTAAAATATCCATAATCATTTCTAAACTCCATTATTTTAAATGCAAGTAATGATCTTTCTTCATCAATTAAACCTCCTAATCGATTTTCAAATATAGTAATAACATCTTCATAATTAAGCATTAAATATAATACTCTAAGTTCACTTTTGTCATATTTATTATATTTTGTTCTCTCAATTTCTTTTTTTTGCACAACTTTTTTATTAGTATTAGTAATTTTACTTCTAATAATTGATTCATTAATATCAAATTCAGTTGCTAATTCTTTTATTTTTAATTCTCTTAAAATATCATCATTAAGTTCATTAATAGATTTTATAGCATCATTAATATATTTCGCTTTATCTAAAGAATCTTTCATATTACTTTTTGATTTTAAATAATTAAGTTTAAAATCTATAAATGAAACTTTATTATTATAAGCTTTATCAAAAAATTCTTTTCCATATTTAGTAATTAACTCATCACTATCTTTAGCTTGAGAATATACTATTACATGAGTATCTATATTATTTTTAATAAGTTCTTCACCAGTAGAAATAGTAGCTTCAATTCCTGCTTCATCTTGATCAAAATTTAGTACTACACTACATTTATATTTTTTTATTCTATTTAAATGTTCTTTTGTAAGAGCGGTTCCTAATGAAGCTACTACATTTTTATATCCAATACTATATACTCTAATAGTATCCATTTGTCCTTCACAAATAATTATTTCTCTTTTTTTAATAATATTATCTTTAGCATTGTTTATATTATAAAAAACTTTACTTTTTTCAAAACCAATAGTATCTTTTGTATTTATATATTTACTTATTTCATCATTTGCTAAATCATTAGGTAAATATTTTCTGCCACTAAAACCTATCACATTTTTATTTTCATCAATTATAGGAAACATTATCCTATTAATAAAAGCATCTTTAAGTTCATTATTATATTCTTTAACAAGTCCACTATCTAATAAGCTAATATCATCATATTTTTTATTTAAGGATTTACTAATTGCATTATTATTAATACTAAGACCAATATCAAAATCATCTATCATAGATTTACTAATGTTTCTTTCCTTTAAGTATTCCATTGCCTTTTTTCCATCAGAAGAAAGCAGCATATTTTTATAATAACTATTCGCAAAATTATTAATATCATGATAACTTTGAACTTTAGGATCGACTTGCTTTTCTTTTACAATATTTATTTTAATTGATGCTCTATCAGCAAGCTTTTGAATAGCTTCTAAAAAAGAACAACCTGTTTTTTTCTGAATAAAAGTAATAACATTTCCACTTACTCCACAAGAAAAACATTTAAAAATTTGCTTTTCTTTATGCACACTAAAACCACCTCTAGTTTTTTCTGAATGAAAAGGGCAATCCGCTTTACCTTTTTCGTCTACATTTACTCCATATTCTCTCATGACATCAACTATATCATTTTTAGATTTAATAAGATCAATGGTTTCTTTTGATAAATATGCCATATCATAACTCCATAATTATATATACGATTTATTTTATAAAAACACTTCTTTTTTTAAAAAAAAGCATTAAATATTAATTAATACTATTTTCTGCTCTTTTTACTTAGACCTAAAATATATAAATGGTCTTCTTCTTTTTGATTCATAAAAAATATTTCTCCTAATATTCTTCTATTAAGATCTAATAATTCTTTTTTGTCATGATCTAACTTTTCATAATCAGATTCATCAAATACTCCATATTCATTATTTAATGATTCCCATAAAAAACAATAATCACTATCATATTTTATCCAAGTACTAATAGTTAATAAAATTGTTTTAACACCATATGTTTTTGTTTCTTCAAATCTAATAGGACAATTAAATTTTTTTGATAAATTATAAGCTTCTCTTAATAATATGTTTTTATAAAAGTCTGTTTCTATTGGACGCTTTTTAGAATACATATAGTAAGCATTACCAGCATTTTTACCATAAGTTATAACTTCAGATTTGTTTTCTTCATCTTTAATTTTTATAGCATTAGTTACACTATAGTTTTCTTCTTCATTTTCTTTAACAAATTTAAACATTGGCGTTAACATATCTCTTACATTATTTATAAGATTATGTATTTGTATAACGCGTTTTTTATTATTACCAGTTATAGTATTAGATATTTCTCCCTCATATATTTCTTTCATTTTTTCCTCCTTCAATATAAAACGTTGTTTATTATATCAAATAATTACTAGTTTTTCAAGATTTTTTAAACATTTTAAAAGATGCTTATTTGCACCTTTTAAAATGAATCTATATTTATTTTTACTTTATCAAGACCATCTATATATGCTTTTGCTTGAATAAGATTTTTTATACTTTTAGCTATTTTGCCACCTTTTCCAATTACTCTTCCCATATCAGATTCAGAAACAATAATTTCAATTGTTATTCCCTCTTCTGTAGTAAAATCTTTTACTTTAACAAGCTCTGGTTCTTTAACCAGTTTTTTTACTATTAGCTCTGCAAACTCAACAACATTCATTACTTTTTCTTCTTAGAGTTATGAAATGCTTCCATAACACCTGCATCACTTAAGATATTTCTTGTAGTGTCTGTAGGTTGAGCTCCTTTTTTTAACCACTCTAATGCTTTTTCATTATCTAAATTAAATCTTTGCTCTTCAAGTGGTGAATATGTACCTATAGATTCTATTATATTTCCATTTCTTTTTTCTCTTGAATCAGAAACTACAATACGATAATATGGTCTTTTTTTTGCACCGATTCTTTTTAATCTAATTTTTACTGCCATAATTCCTCCTTGTTAGTTAACTATACACTATCTTTTAAAAGATGTCAACCTCTTTTGGTTAACTCTTAACCAAATATGAAACAATTTTATCATGATACACCATATATGGTTTTTTAGCTATTTTAAGCATAGGTAAATCGCTCATTGAATCAGAATAAGCTTCATTTATTTCTATTTTTCCATATTCTTCATATAAACGTCTAATTTTTTCTTCACCCTTACAATTACTTCCTATTATTTTTCCATTTTCATCTGTTTTTGTTGCAATTACATTTTTAATACCTATTCTTTTACAAAAAGGCTTTACCCACACTTCATATGATGCTGATATTATAATATCTTTGTTCATATCTCTTTCATAATACCATGGCTTGATATTTTTTATATGATTTTCTATAAAAGAATTTATAAACTCTTCTTTATTTTTAATTTTAAATATAAAAGAAAGCATTTTTTCTTTTACTTTTTCATTACAAAACTTTCTATATATAATAAAATATGGAATAGCTGATAAAATAGAAAATATAGTTAAGAAAAAGTGCTTTTTTAAACCATATTTAACTATATCTACTCCAGTATCACCATCATAAATAGTATCATCGAAATCTAGTATATTCATTTTAATCTCCTTTAAGTTTTTATTTTTAGTTTTATAATTTTAAATATAAACCTAATGTTGTTCTTATAAAATCTTTTTATTCTCTTTGGCTCTTTTATAATTCTATATAACCATTCTAAGTTTAATTTAATAAATATTTTGGGAGCACGTTTTTTACAACCACTTAATATATCAAAAGATCCTCCTACTCCAACAAAAATCCCCTTTCTAAATTTTTTAATGTTTCTATATATTATTTTTTCTTGTAGAGGCATACCAAGTGCAACTAAAATTATATCAGGTTCTTTTCTCAATATATCTCTAAACACATAATCCTTATTTACTACGTAACCATTTCGATAACCCACTATATTTAAGTTTGGATAATTTATATTTATTTTGTTTACTAACGTAGATACTACT
>CAYFQM010000002.1:15107-19636 GCA_964345385.1 uncultured Clostridium sp. | reverse complement strand
ATACTACTAATAGTATAACAAATAAATAATTTTTTTGACAAAAAACTTTCTTTTTTATTAAAATAAAAGTCTATATAATATAGACTTATTTTACAATCCATCCATCAATTAAATATCTTTCTCCAGAATAACCCCAACCTATTGGGTTATTTACAAGTTTTCCTTCTACCACTAAAGTTGAAGAGCCTCCTCCATCTAAATTGGCTGCATTTACTGCTCCGTATTTCATAAAAATATCAGTTAACTCTGGCATTGATGCACCAGTTGCAGTATATTTTCCATCTATTACAAGAAGAAGTATTGTTCCATCTTGTCTTTGACCTATAGCAGTTCTACTTCTTTTACCATAACCACCATCTCCTGAAAAAGATGCAGGAATTCCATCAACAACTAAAAATGGGCCAAAAACCATGGCATCTCTAATTCCTAAATTATTTACTGCATCACGTGCTGTATAATAACCTAAAACTAAAACATTCTTTTTATTAATACCAATCATTTGAACTTTTTTTGAATTATCAAATAAAGTTTTTCCTTCTACTACTAACATACCACTTGGTATTGAAACTCCATTTACTTTACCAAAACCACCACCATTAATTACTATTTTAGCGCCAGTATCTTTTGCTACTTGAGTTCCCATACGTCCCTTTTTAGAATCAGAAGCAAAAAAAGCTTTTATTCTAGATGGATCATATATTGCAACCATCCATCCATCCCAAGTGCTTCCATGAAGTTCAATTACTTTATATAAGTCATTTCCTTTATCTCTTTTTAATATTTGTTCTTCGTATACTGAACTATATACTCCAGTATCTTCATTGCTATCAATTTTTATTTTCAACTTTTTTCCATTTGTTTTTGGTTCAACTGTAACATTTCTTTTTAAAGCTTTTTCTATATATTCTTCACTATATAATGTTCTTGCTATATATCTATGAGTAAAAGTGTTCATCGAAGTGGTAATTAATCTATCCCCAATTGGTTTTATTAAATAACAACATACAAATAAACAAATGCCAATAACATCTATTATTACTATAGGAATAACAAATTTATTAAGTTTTCTCTTTTTCATTTTTTCTCCTACTATCAAAAACAATTTTACTATATAAAAAAATTAAAATCAAATAAAAAGAAATTATTTTTTCTTTTTAATTTTCTTCTTATTTTGTGTAACTATTATATCAGTTTTTAATATTAATAATATTACTAAAACAACTAATATAACATAACATATAATTACTTTAACGCTTTGTTTTTGAATATAGAGTATTGTTGTTATTGAAAAAATTATGTTAACTGCATATATAATAAATAATGTTCTTTTTTTAGAAAATTTCTTTTTTAATAATTGATGATGAATATGTTCTTTATCTGCTTCATCTATTTTTTGACATTTTAATTTTCTTCTTATAATTGCAAATAAAGTATCTAATATTGGAATAGCAAGTAATGATACAGGCACAATTAATGATGTAAGAGTTGTGGTTTTAAATCCAAGTAAAAATATTATAGCAATCATAAGGCCTAAAAATGTACTTCCAGCATCACCTTGATATATTTTTGCGGGCGGAAAGTTATGAACTAAATATCCTAATGTAACCCCTAACATAATTAAACATAAAATAACATCAAGACCACCAAATTTATTTAACATAAAACCTATAATAGCAATAGTTAAAAAATATATTGATGATATTCCAGCACATAAACCATCAAGACCATCTATTAAATTAACTGCATTTATTATACCTACTATTATTATTAAAGTAAGTGGTTTTGATAATATACCAAAATTTATAATAAGTCCAAAAATATTAATTTCATTAAGAACTAATCCTCCATAAAACACAATTATTGAAGCAACTACAAAATGAATTAAAAATTTATATTTATTACTCATAGGTGTTTTACTTTTAGTCATATCATCAAATAATCCTAATAACAATAGTACAAATGATGCTATTAATACAGAAATCATTAAATTGTTTTTAGGAGCAAATAGCATATAACCTAGTAAAAAAGCTCCATACATACCAATTCCACCTAAAAGAGGTACTGGTTCTTCTTGTATTTTCCTATTGTTTGGCATATCAACTATATTTAAAAATACAGCGACTTTTCTCATTAAATATACAAATATTAATGAGGAAAGAAAACATATAAAAACAATAAAAAATATATTGTATCCATTTATATAATAATTCATAATAACATTTTTCACCTCTTAAATTATTATATAACATTTTTAAATTCATTACTACTGTAAAATTGTGTAAAACTCTTATTTAATAATGTTTTTTATTTTTATTTTTGATATAATCTATATGACATATAATAAGGAGGAAAACATGAAGAAAAAAATAATTTTAAATATTATAATGTTTTTTGCGTTTTCTTGTCCTATATTAATTAATGCTAGTACTAAAGGATATATTACCGGAGATTATGTAAGAATAAGAACTGGACCTGGTACTAATTATGGTATTGTTACATCAGTTAATAAAAGTACAGATATAGATGTTTTAGATGAGACTTTATTTTCTGGAACTGGTTGTAGTAATGGTTGGTATAAAATATCTTATAACAATAATACCGGATATGTTTGCAGTACATATGTGGCTTTTTATTCTGAAGTTTTTGATGGAGTAAACATAATTGATTGGTCTGCTAGAGTAAAAGGAAATAATGTTTCAATAAGAAAAGGTCCTGGTACTAATTACGATGTTATTACAACTTTAACATTAGGAGCAAACGTTAATATAATAGCAGAAGTAAACGGTGGAAGTAATGCTTGTTCTTCAGGGAAATGGAGTAAAGTATCTTATTATAATAATAGCGAAATTGGATACATTTGTTCTAATTATGTAGTTAAAAAAAGTGATATTACTGATAATAATATAGATGAAGAATATAGAACGTATTTAGCTAATGAAGGATTCCCAGAAAGTTATTTTCCTTATTTAAATTATTTACATAAAAAACATCCCACATGGATATTTAAAGCAGGAAAAACAAATTTAGATTTTACTCAATCAGTAAATGGTGAATTTGGAAAATGTTATATGCAAACAACTAATGATAACTATAGAACTTCAAACATACCTGCCGAAAGTAATAACTGGTTTATTGTTAATAAAGGAGTGGTGGCTTTCTATTTAGATCCAAGAAACTGGATGAGTGAAGATAGATTTTTTATGTTTGAAAATCTTTCTTATGAAGAATCTTTAGAAGAAACCTATCCACAAATAGTAAGAAACGTTTTCGGAAGCGGAGCTTTAAATAATGATATATATGTAATTCCTTTAGTTAATGCAGCTAAAGCAAACTTACTAAATCCTGCTTATGTTGCAAGTAGAATTAGATTAGAAGTTGGACCAAATGGTTCTGATTCAACTAATGGAACTGAGTTCACTTGGAAAGGACAAACTTATAGTGGTTATTATAATTTTTTTAACATTGGAGCTTTTGCACAAACAATTGATGGAGTTACATATAATCCAATTGTAAGAGGTCTTGCTTATGCTGCTAAATTAATTGATAGAACTGGTGAACCTTGGAATAATATTGAAACTTCAATTAGAGAAGGAAGTGCATTTTTAGCTAATGCATACGTTTCTAAAGGTCAAGGAACAGGTTATTATCAAAAATTCAATGTTGGACCTAATAGACATTTTTCTCCATATACTCATCAATATATGACTAATATTCAAGCCCCTGCAATGGAAGCAAGCACTACTTATTATTCATATAGTGGTTCTGGCACTCTAGGTCAAACTTTTGTATTTGAAATACCAGTTTTTAATAATATGCCTGATTATACATCTTTACCAAATAGTGGAGATCCAGTAGCATACTTAAGCAACTTAAGTATAGATAACTACACTCTTACTCCAGCTTTTGATGAAGACATACTTACATATGAAGTATTTGTACCACAAAATATCGCTAACATTAATATAAATGCAACCGCAAAAAGTAATAAAGCTACAGTTAAAGGAGCTGGTGAAAAAGAACTTAAAGATGAAAGATCATTGTTCACTATAATGGTTACATCAGAAAGTGGACTTCAAAAAAAATATAATATTACAGTTATAAAAGTAGAAAATCAAAATAATCCAGATGCAAATAATATTACAGCTGATCAAGTTATAGAAAAAATGCAAGGTCAATTAAAAAACGATTGTATGACTAACATTAATATAAATACTAAAGTTTCAGACTATAAAAATGATGCAATTATTAATGGAGCAATTAGCGTTCAAATAACTGATTCTAATGGTATAGAATTAGAAGATTCTGACATTTTAAAAACAACATCTAAAATAACTATTACTACTATATCAGAAACTAAAACATATTCTATTTCTGTAAAAGGTGATACTTCTGGAGATGGACAAATAACTATATTAGATTTATTACAAGTACAAAAACATTTATTAAACGTTAAAGAATTATCTAATGATAGCTTTTTCTCAGCTGACACTTCTGGAGATGGACAAATAACTATATTAGATTTATTACAA
>CAYFQM010000002.1:0-15007 GCA_964345385.1 uncultured Clostridium sp. | reverse complement strand
TTTCTCAGCTGACACTTCTGGAGATGGACAAATAACTATATTAGATTTATTACAAGTACAAAAACATTTATTAAACGTTAAAGAATTATCTAATGATAGCTTTTTCTCAGCTGACACTTCTGGAGATGGACAAATAACTATATTAGATTTATTACAAATACAAAAACATTTATTAGGAGTTAAATTATTATGAAAAAAAGAATAAAACTATTTTTAACAATTATATTATTATCTATTTTATTTACATCTACTGTTAATGCAGCTAATGCTTATATTAATCTTGTGCCTAATAAAAGAACAGTAATGATTGGAGATACATTTAATGTTACCTTTACTGTTACTTCATCTACTCCAATAGGTGGCTTTGATTGTACATTAAACTATGATACAAATAAATTTAAATTAATAAGTGGCTATTCAAAAATTGTTGGGTGGACTCAAGAAGGAACTACAACTAAAATGACCGCATCACGCACATTTAAAGCTATAGGTACTGGAAAAGGGATTGTAAGTCTTAAAAACTGTGAATATCATGATTTTGATGAAAAATATTATACTCCAACAATATCCCCTACTTATGTAACTGTAAATAGCAAATCAAATGTTGTAAAAACATATTCTTCAAATAATAACCTCTCTTCATTAAGTATAGAAGGGTACTCTATAACTCCTGAATTTAATAAAAACACAACTGAATATAATCTTTCGCTACCATCTGATGTTGAAGGAGTTGTTATTAAAGCGACAAAAGAAGATTCTAATGCTTCTGTTAATGGAGATGGATCAAAAGTATTAACTGAAGGAATCAACATATTTGAAATAATAGTAACCGCAGAAAATGGAAGTTCAAAAAAATATAAAATAAATATAACTGTACAAGATGACAATCCTATAAAGGTTGTTGTTAACAAAAAAAACTATACCATTGTTAAAAGAATAAGTTCTATAACTATACCAGAAGGTTATGAACTACAAAAAATTAAAATTGATGATATAGATGTTCCATCATTTTATAATAAAAATAATAAAATAAGACTAATAGCTTTAAAAGATGATAATGGAAATGTATCATTATTTATATATAACAGAAAAAATGATACATATTTAAAATATGAAGAAATTGGATTTGATGTGATAAAATTACTTCCTTTAAAAATGGATAAAGAACTTGACGGATATACAAAGGATTCAATTAAAATAAATAATTCAGTATGTGAAATTTTAAAACTTAATGATAGTGATTTTGCAATAATCAAAGCAAAAGATTTAGAAACAGGAAAAGATGATTATTATTTATATGATTCTAAACTTAATACAGTAATTAGATACACTGATAAACTAACTTTAAATCTTCATACAAAAATAAAAAAGTATCAACAAATAATATTAATATTAATTAGTGAAACAGTTATAGTATTCGTTATATTACTATATATGCTTCTTAAAAAAAGAAATATAATAAATTTAAAGAAAAGATATATAATTAAAAACACTTTAGATGATGATAAAAAAGAAGAAAAAGAAAATGATAAACAAAAAGAAGAAAAAAACATAAAAAATAAAAAAGAAAAAGAAAAGAAAAAGAACGCAGGTGATAAAAATGAGGAGAAAAAGAATAATTAATTTTTTTCTTGCTTCTTTTTTAATACTACTTAATTTAGCAAGCCTTTGTCTATTTAGCTATACACTTATACTATACAAAGGATTTGCTACATTTTATAGAATTTATACAATTATAATATTAGTATATTTATTTATATTATTTAGTTATTTAGCATTAAGAAGCATTATAAGAAAAACAAACAAATTATTTATTATAAGTTTAATATTAATAATACTATTTACTTCAGCTGAAGTATTTGGATATTATTATTTAAATAAAATGTATAAGTCAATAAATCAATATAGTTCTAAAACAACTTTGTACTATACTTCATTAATTACATATAACTCAAAAATTATTGATTATAAAGACTTAAAAGATAAGAAAATTGGTATTATTAATGATAAAAGTGATATAGAAGGATATATATTACCTAAAGAAGTAATAAATAAATTAAGATTAAAAGAAAATAATAAAATAATAGAATATGATTCAACTATGGAGTTATTGCATAACTTAAAAAATAAAAATATAGATGTTGCTTTCTTTAGTAAAAATTACACTGAAATGTTTAGTTCATTAGAGGGCTATGAAAATATAGAAAAAGAAACGAAAGTTCTATATACATATGAAAAAGAATATACAAAAAAAGAAGAGAAAACCAAAAAGCAAACAAATTTAACAGAGCCTTTTACAATGCTGTTTATAGGAGTAGATTCATCAAAAGATGGAGTTACTTCTGGATATAATGCAGATGTTTTATTATTAGTTACATTTAATCCTAAAACTTTAAGTGCAACTATGACATCTATACCAAGAGATATGTATTTAAAAACTGCTTGTTCTTCTGGTAAATATAGAAGAATTAATACTGTAACTTGGGGTTCTAGTTCAGATTGTGCTATTAAAACAGTAGAAAAACTATTTGATGTTAAAATAGACTATTACGCAAAAGTTAATTTTTTTGGAGTTGTAAATTTAGTTGATGCAGTAGGAGGCATAGATGTAGATGTTCCTTATTCATTTTGTGATCAAAATAGTGCTAGAAGTTGGAAAAGTGGTATTGTATTTGTTTATAAAGGATGGCAACATTTAAATGGAGAGCAAACATTAGCCTTAGTAAGAAATAGACATAAACCAAATGATGGATCTTTAGAAGGTAAATTAATGCAAAAATCATGTCCTAATTTAAATGAAGGAGACAGAAGTGACTATACAAGGGGAAAAAATCAAATGAAAGCACTTTTAGGTATTGTTAAAGCTGCAACTGAAATAAAAGACCCTAACAAAATAATAAGTATATTAGATAGTGTTCAAAATAATTTTCAAACTAACATCAATTCTGATAATATCTTATCACTTTATGATTTAGCATCTTCTATAGTGCTTACTGATTCAAGCAATCTAATAAATGTAAGCAGAAGTCAATTAAATGGTTATAGTATGGGAGGAAAAATATATGATCCTTCTAATGGGAGCTATCCGTCAGTAATTATTCCATATAATGGAAGTATTAACGATATAAAAAATCAAATAAAAAACAATTTGAATAATTCATTTGAAAGAACAAAAAATATTTCCATTGATATAAATAATTTATATAAAGATGAGATAATTGGTACAAAAGCCTATTCACAATCAAGAATACCTACTTTAGCAAATTTATCAAGGTTTTCTTTTTCCGAATTAATGGACTATTCAAATACAAATAATTTAACTATTACATTTAAAGATATTGATTCAGATGAAACATTAAATTTATTTAACTATGAAAACTATTCTTTTTATAACCAAAGTGTGCATGCAGATACTATATTAGAAGAAGTTGGTCCTATCACAATTTATGTTAAAAAGAAAAAGATAGAATCACCAAAACCAAAACCATCAATGGAAGAAATTGATGAAGGAGATTAAAAAAAGATACTAATTAATAGTATCTTTTTTTATTACTCTGCTTTTACTATATATAGTATTTTATTATCATTAATAAGTGTTATTGTTATTTGATTTTGATAATCAGTTTCATTAGTATATTCAATTGTTATATCAACTATGTAGCTTTCATATTCTTCTTCATTATATACAAATATATCTTGTTTAACACTATTAACAGTTGTATTACTTACTTCAATTAATGATTGTTTTCTATTACCATCTATATTAATTTCCATATGTTTATATAAAGTATTACCAATATATTCTTTAAAATTATCTTTTAAATCTTTATGTAAAAATTCTAAACCACCTATATCAGTACTTCCTAATTTATTATTTAATGTAAATAAATCTATAACAAATAGTTCTGAAATTAAAGAAGCATACTTCTCATAATCAATTTCTTTTTCATTAAGAATACTTCTTAATTCATTAAACTTCGTCTCATAAACTTTAGTATCTTTATCACTTAAAGTATAACCATATAAAGAAATTGAATCTAGTTCTTTTACTACTTCTTTACTTTTAAAAAAATCACCATATATTTTATATCCTAAGAAAGAAAACATCAGTATCCCAATTAAAATATATAATATTAAAAATTTATTATTTTTCATTTTCACACTCTCCTATTTTAGCTTCTTCTGTTTTAATTAAATTATGAGTTATTATTCCTTGTGAAATTTCAAGAATTTCATTTGCATAATTTGATATTCTTTCAATGTAATCACTTTCAATTATTTCATCATTAAAAACTATATATTGATCATTTGAACTATCATAATAAACTTTATTAGTAAGAACATTACCATTTGGAAAAACAACTATCTTTTCATTATTACTAAATATATCATTTCCTAATGCATATTTTGCTTTAAAACCAAACATATTAGCAATAGTTGGTAATATATCATACATACCCATCACATCATCTATAGTTTTATTATATTTCTTTGAACTAGACCAAATTATTAAAGGAGTGTTTTTTAATAAATCATATTGATAATTATCTAAATTAATATAAGTTTCATCTTCTTCACTTTTAATTTCATCTTTTATTGGATCATAATTATAGAGTCTATTAAACTGCTTTTTAGCAAGCCTTGCTTCATGGTCGCCATATAATATAAATATAGTGTTATCAACTAAAGAAGTCTTCTCTAAATCCTCAAAAAACTGTCCTAAAGCAGCATCTGCATAATGAGAAGATTTAATATAGTTTCCCATACTTGTATTTTCTAAATAATCAGCTTCTCCCTCTATAAAATTACCCACTTCATCATAATAAGTATATTTCATTTTAACATTAAAATCTCCATACTTTTCTATATCAGAAAAAGGAGAATGATTTGAAAGAGTAATAATAGTGCCAAAATAAGGTTGTTTTTTATTTTTAATATCTGTTAATATAGGAAGTATTTGTTTAAAAAAAGACTTATCTGAAAGACCAAGACCAATATATTCCATATCGCTTTCTGGTGGAATTACAAATTTATCTTTAGCGTAAAAATCCATATACCCTAAATTATTATGCATTATCTTTCTATTCCAATAATCAGCGTTATTAGCATGCATACTAAAAGTATAATAACCCATTTGTGAAAAATACTTTTGCATTGATTCATAATATCTATTATAGTAATTAACAAATACTGTTCCTGATGAAGAAGGCATTAAACCTGTTGAAATAGTAAACTCAGTGTCAGAAGACGTTCCAATACTTATTTGAGGATAAAATTTATTAAAATATATTCCTTCTTTTACTAATCTATTTATATTAGGTAAAACCTCTTCACCATTAATTTCTAAATCAATTAAAAAGTTTTGAATACTTTCCATATGAATAAATATTACGTTTTTTCCCTTAAATTTATTAGTATAAGCATTTTTTTGAACTTCTTTTTTATTCCATTTACAAGAATAATATTCTCTAAATGTTCTAGCAGACTCATCATATCCAAATAAAGTATCTATTTTAGGTTGAACACTTTGAATTAAATCATTAACAGTATACACATATATACCAAATCTACCAACTATATATTCTCTATTCCACTGTTTAATAAATCTACTTGTTTCCATTTTACTTAAAGAAAAAACAATAAATATAAGTATTATAAAAGCACTTGCTATAGTATAAATAAACATCTTTTTACCTTTTTCTATCTTTTCTACTTCAAAATAATAATTCTTTTTAGATAATTTATTATGAATATAAATAAAAACAATTAATGCTATAAAATAAAAGAAATGATAATAATATATTTTTTCAAATAAAGAATCATTTACCTGACCAAGCATTGATGCAGTAGATATTAAGTTCACTGATAAAAACGATTTAAAAAACTGATAATAAATGGTGTTTGACATACATACAAGGCACGCTAACGTTAACCACGTAAAAAAATATTTAAATTGGTTTTTAGGTTTAAATAAATAACCAAAACTACCAAATATTAAAACCATTGTTAAATCTACAAATATAGGTTTAATTTCAAATATATAGTTTGTCCCTACTGTCGCCATTCTTAAACAAAAACCCAAAATCACAGAAAGAGTAACATACGATAAAAATAGTACATTTGTAGATGTATATTTTTTAAAACTTTTTTTTGCTTTATAACAATATTTTTTACATGTTTTATTAACTAACTTAATTAATTTATTATATTTCCCTTTCATAATTCCTCTTAATGATTATAACATTTTTTTATTAAATTTTAAAGATTAATTAATAAAAACTTATCTTTTAGATAAGTTTTTATGTACACATGGTGTCTTCGATTGGAATCGAACCAACGACCTACTCCTTAGGAGGGGTCTGTTCCTCATCCCTTGGACACCTAAACTATATCTCAAGAAATCCTTATAAATAAAGGTTTTCTTTTAATTTAACTTAAATTTCTTTGAACTCGTTTTTCATCAAGGTGCCGTAAATTGGTGCCATAATGTTTTAATTTTAGGCATTTTCTAACTTTTTCATCATCTCATCGAATCTATCTGCACAAGCATTTTTACTTTCTTCAAAAGCATGTGTGTATATTTCCATTGTGATTGATGTGTCTGAATGTCCTAATCTCTTACTAACTGTCTTTGGGTCAACACCAGAATTGATTAAAAGACTTGCACAAGTATGCTTTAATTCATGAAAACATATTGGGTCTAAGTTATACTTTCTTACAATCTTTCTTAAAGTATGGTCACAAGTGCTTGGGTGCATATATCCACCATCAACAGAAGTAAATATTCTGTTATCTTTGCTTGTCCACTTTTTGCCAAAATATTCAATTGCAGGTTTATCAGCATTTTGTTCAACATTTCGGTCGTGCCATGTTTCATATATTGATTTTTCTATATCCGCTTCTAAATTATTTTCCATAAAACCTTCTAAATCAAGTAAATAACAATGCTATTATACATTAATACACGAAAAAAGTCATTATTTTGACTTTTAATTATTGTAGTTTCCCATTGAAAACCACTTCGTCAGAATCTTTAACGTAGTACCCTTCAACTATTTGCGTTATTTTCCAATTATGATTTTTTATAAAATGGATAAAATAAGGTACTTTCTCCTTCGGCATTGTAATCATAGGAGTTTCTGTTCCTAAGAAATCAATTGAAGCTTTCATTAGGTTTCTTCCAACACCCATATTTCTTCCGTGTTCAGCAACATAAAAAGTACAAATTTTCTTTTCTTCTGGAGTGTTCTTTAAGAAAGCTACTCCGCATATATTACCATATTTACGAATGAAAAACGCTTCTCTTTCACCATTACCGATAAAAGGTAAATGCTTTTGAAAAAACCATTCATAATGTTTCGGATAATCTGATGATAAATGATCTGTTAAATAATACACTTGATTAGCAAGTAATTCAAATTGGTCTTTATCAGCAATATAATCTGAAAGTTTTTCTATATTATAATCCATATTTATAACCCCCATTACTATAAATATAATTCCATCATTAATAAATAATAATCTATTCTATCTTTATTTTCTTCAACTCCAAGTTGTTTATAAAATTCTTGAACTGCTTCTTCACCATAATTTCTGATGATTGATTTTACAACAATTGCAATATCAAACCATTTTTCTGCTATCCCACATTCACCAACATCAATAAATCCAGAAAACTTATTATCAAAAGCAAATATATTCGGTAAACTTGTATCACCGTGTGAAAAGCATAATTCCTCTTCAGCTAACGATCTATTTTCTAATAAATAATGATATACGTTTTCTAATGATCCAAATCTTTCTAATGTAGCATTACTTAAATTATTTATATCTATTAAATTGTTATCAATATTATTTTTTACTAAATTAAGCTTATAATTTAAATCTACTTTAAAAGGACAATCTTTAGTATCTACTTTATAAATTTCTTTAAAAGCTTCTACTATTATTGGAATACCTTCATTCCAATGTTCTAAATAATAATCTGAACATACCATTTCGCCTAATATAGCTTCAGTAATTAAGTATTCAACTCCATCTGTTTTTTCATATAAAACAACTTTTGGAACTCTTATCTTTCCTTCTAACCATTTTAATTTTTCATATTCAGAAGTTAAAATATTTCCTTCAGCTATTTTTAGAAAATAAACTTTATCAGATTTTTCAATTCTTACAACTTGAGAATTAGAGCAACCAATATTTATTTCTGTAAGAATAGAATCCTTTATGAAATTTTCTACTGTATCAATAATTTTATATTTAAATTCCATTTTATCCTCAACTTTCGCCCTATCGTCTTTTAGGTCCATTATTTTGGTTAGTAGTGATAGGGCTAACTAACTTTTTTTGTTTTTGTTCCTTAAAGTAATCATAATTTCCTAAATATTGTTCTACTGATTGATCTTCAATATTTAGAGTTCTTTCTGCAAGTTTATTTATAAAGTATCTGTCGTGTGATATAAAGAATAATGTACCTTTATAATCTTGTAGAGCTTCTTCTAATACTTCTTTAGTATCAATATCAATATGGTTAGTTGGCTCATCCATAATTAATAGATTAGCTCTCTTTTGAATTAGCTCAAATAGTTTTAATCTAACCTTTTCTCCACCAGATAATTTACCTACTCTTTTAAATACACCTTCACCATGAAACATAAATTTTGCAAGTGAAGCTCTTAAACGAGTTTCATCTAATGTTGAAGCTTTTCTAGCATAATCTAAAATAGTTTCATTATCATTTTCAAATTTAATTTCTTGTGGAATATAACCAATAGTAACATTACTTCCTAATTTAATTTCTCCTTGTGTTAAAGGAATATTTCCTAATAAAGCTTTTACAAAAGTAGACTTACCACTTCCGTTTGCTCCCATCATGCAAACCTTTTCACCATATCTGATATGAAATTCAGCTCCATCAAATAAGACTTTATCTCCAAGAATTATTCCAAGATCTTCTACTACTAAAACATCTTTCCCAGATCTACCTTCAATTTGAAAATCTAAAGGTAATTCTTTCTTTTCTTCTGGTCTATCTAACAGTTCTATTTTATCTAGTCTTTTTTGAATACTTGCTGCTCTTTTAAAGAATGGCTCACCTCCAGGAAATGCTAACTTGCCCCATTCTTGAAGTTGCTTAATTTTATTTTTCATAGCTTCAATTTGCTTTTGTTGATTTTTGAAATCTTCAAACTCTCTCATTATTCTTCGCTCATTTTCTTCTAAATAATAAGAGTAGTTTCCGTGAAAGACTTCGGCTTCTCCTCTTTCAATTAAAACTGTTTTAGTTGCAACTTTATCAAGGAAATATCTATCGTGCGAACTTATAACAACTGTTCCTTTGTAATTTCTTAAATATTCCTCAAACCATTCTAATGTATCTATATCTAAATGGTTAGTTGGTTCATCTAATAAAAGAATTGATGGTTCACTTATCATTAGCGCAGCTAAATTAACGATCGTCTTTTCTCCGCCAGATAAACTATTAAATGATCTGCTTAACATTTCTTCCTTTATTTTGAAACCGTTGCATATCTTACTTATTTTAGATTCAACTTCATATCCGCCCATTGCTTCAAAAGCTTGTTGAAGTTGGCCGTAAGTTTTAAGGACATCTTCTAATTGAGCAGGGTCTTTTATTTGTGCCATTTTATCTTCTAATTGATGCATTCTTTGTTCTAATTCAAATACGTTTTGTAATTTTTGAACTAATATATCTCTTACCGTTACTTCATTATTAACCTTTGGTGGTATTTGAGATAGCATTCCAAGCGAAGCATTTTTTCTAATTGAAACCACACCTTCTTGAACATTTTCTTCACCAGTAAAAATTTTGAAAATAGTAGTCTTACCACTTCCATTTGGACCTATTAAAGCTATTCTCTCTCCTGTGTTAGCTTCAAAGTTAAATCCATCTAATACTCTTTTATCAAAGCCAAAAGTTTTCTTGACTCCACTTAAACTAATTTCTAACATTGTTTTCCCCTCCAAACAAATTCACTGTTATTATAGCAAAAAAGCCTTAATTTTCATACACTTTGCTTAAAATATCTACTAAAAACTCATGAATCTCTTTATTACATAGTTCATTTAACTTATTATTTTCCTTATCAGTTAGATCAACAGTATATTTATTATACTCTGGTGTTATTGATATAGAGTCTAACGGATATCCTGGATTTCTTCTTTCATTGACCTCATTAACAAATATTTTATTAATTTTATAATCAAATGAATAAATATTTCCTTTTAGATCACTTACTGCAACAGTCTTTTGCCAATAACCATTAAGTTTACCACCATATTTATTTATTAAATTTAAATAATGTGTAATTCTTTCCTCTTCAGATAATTTAACACCATTTACTGAATTAACATTCACACCTGGTTGTTCATCATCACTAACTCCATCAAAGTATAGGCCAGTATCTTCACTTATAGTAATCATATCCGTTAGTTGACTATATTCTCTTACCTTTTTAAAAGCTATTTCTTTAACGTCTTTCACAACTTCTTCAACATCATAATCTATTGCGATATCATTTGAATTTATTAATTCATAATAACTATCTATTAACATATTTTTATATAAATTTAATTTTGATGGATTATGCGTTGCGAATAATACTTTCTTCATAATTAAGCTCCTTTAATATCTTTATAAATTTCATAATATTTTTTTCTTTATTATCTCTAGTTCTAATTAATATTATATCATTTATTTTTGACTTATCCCCAATTATAATTGCGTCACTATTATTAACCATATCAATTTCATAAAGTTCTTTCTCATGAGGAAGTTGATACTTTACCTTTGCTCTATCAAGTGCCAACTTAACTATTTTATAATAATGCTTATCTTTTATTACAATAGGAAATCTATGCCATACAGATTTTTCATATTCTGAATCTATATGAAATTCTATTTTATGATTTACCATTAAAGAATCAATTAATTTTTTTTCATGTGGATTTAAAAAATTGTCATATTCTTTTTCAGATCTTTCCATATAAGTTCACCTCAACTATAAATTCTTTCATTTAAAAATTAAGTAACTATTACTTAATCTTATGTTAAAAATGGCGTCCCCGAGACGATTTGAACGTCCGACTTCCCCTTTAGGAGAGGGGTACTCTATCCAACTGAGTTACGAGGACATATAATTTTTTACGAATTTTTATGTATTTTTTCGGATATTTTCGGGTATTTTCGTGAATTCCGCCACTTTTCGCCACCGTTTTTTTATCCCAAAGCTATCCCAACCCACTATTTATAAGAGTTTATTATAATTAGACTTAAAGATTAGGAAGTCATTAGGAGGGAGTCGCTCTATCCAACTGAGCTACGAAGACAAAAGAATTATATCCATTTAGGAATATATAAATTTCTTGTATAACCTTCTTTGTATTTTTGATAGATTTTAATAATAGAATTCACTATATATAATATAACATTTCCTTCTTTTGGAATTTTTAACGCTTTTAAATGATTAGAAAGCATAGTTTTAAATTCTCTATCATCAAAATATCTACTAACTGCATCATTTAAATCAACTGCTCTTTTTAAATTTTTTTTATCTTTAACATCTATAGAAAAAATATATCGTTGATATATTTGTATCAATTTCTCACTAATAACATCTTTATCACTAAATGTTTCGTTAATTATCTTATAATAATCTTTACAATAATTAATAACAATTTTGTTTTTCAAAAATTTATTTTCCATATTTAAACCAACCTAAGAATATCATTAAAGGTTACATAAATCATTAATAATATCATAAAAGCAAAACCAATAAAATTTAATATTAACTCTAATTTTTCTGGCGTTTTCTTTCCAAGTGCCTTTTCTATTAATACAATTAATATTCTGCCTCCATCAAATACAGGAATAGGAAATAAATTAACAATACCAACATTTATACTAAGATAAGCAGTTAAATATAATATGGATATTAACCCACTTGATTTTACTTGGTCAACTACTGTATAAATTCCAACTGGACCGCTTAAATTATTAAGTGATATTTTACCTAAAAATAATGATTTAATTATTTTAAATATTAATCTACTGTTACCATGTACACTTTCTATAGAATATATAACTGCATTTTTAAATCCTTTAATATATTTTGTTTCAGATGAACCAATACCAAACTCTCTAATATCTCCATCTTCTGTTTCATGAATAATAGGCATTACTTTATATGTTCGTTTACTTCCATCTTCTTTAATTATTTCAAACTTATATTCACTTGTTAACTTTTTAGCAGATAATTCTAGCATAACATCATCCCAATTATAAACAAGGTTATCATTAATACTTATAATTTTATCTCCTACTTCAATTCCTTCTTCAAATGCAGGCGTATTTTCAACAACAGCACCTATAATAGGCTCATTTATAGGCCTTCCATATAAAAGAGCACTAACAAAAAACAAAACATAAGCAAGTATAAAATTCATAATAATACCTGCAGCAAATACTAAGATTTTTTGTAATGTTGATTTATTTTCTAAAACTCTATCTTTTTTTATTTTTTTGCTACTATCTTCTTTATCAGCCATAGCAACATAACCACCAATAGGAAATATCCTTAAAGAATATGTTGTTTCACTTTTCTTAGGCTTATATTTAAATATTGCGCTTCCCATCCCAAGAGAAAATTCTTCTACATATACTCCAGACTTCTTAGCAGTAATAAAGTGACCAAATTCATGAATAAATATTATAATTCCAAGAATTAATATAAGTAATATAAATGTTATAATTGCGTCCATTTTCCCTCCTATAATAATGATAAAAATATACTATAAACAATAATACATAATAAAAAGCTATCTAATCTATCTAATACTCCACCATGACCAGGCATTATACTACCAAAATCTTTTACTGAATACAATCTTTTAATTTTAGAAAAAACCAAATCTCCAAATGTAGCAACTAAAGACAGTGCAAAAGACATAACTATAACAAAAATCAATGATGGAGGATTTGATATAAATGTTATATAAAACATTGTTCCTAATATTGTAGCCATTAGTGATCCTCCTATAAAACCTTCGACCGTCTTATTAGGAGATATTTCAGAGCAAAGCTTATATCTACCAATTTGAACACCAAATAAATGAGCAAAAGTATCATTCATAGTAGCTATAACAACTATATATAATAATTTATATAAACTTAAATCCCTAACAACTATAATATGATTAAAAGCAAGTCCTAAAAACATAATAGTACCAATTACAAAAAAAGCGTCTTCAGCAGTATATTTTTTATCATAAAATAATATTGGTATAAAACATATTAAATAAGGTATTATTAAATAATTTGTATTTATATTAAATTCAAACAAATTACAAGAACCAACCGCTATTAAAACATAAGATATTGTTGCTAATACTCTCATAGTGTTTGGTATTTTTTTTCTAGTACCTCTAATAGTTAGTATTTCATTAAGCCCTATAGCCCCTAAAATACATACTGTAATATAAAATATATTGGAACCATATATTACAATTGGAGCCATAATTAATGATGCTATTATAGCACTTATTATCCTTTTTTTCATAAATTCACCTACTTTATTATAACATATTGAAGCAAAAAAATCATTTACATATTTTATTAAATTCAGTTTTAAAAGCTAATGTTGAATTTTTAGCATGTTTACACCACTTACTATCTAATTTTTTTATTATAATTTTTGAAGTACAATAACCTTCTTTATATAAAGAGAACTCAGACTTAGTATCATTAATCAAACAATACTTTTCTTCAACCTCTTTGTCATATACCCAATCATATACACCATCTATTTTTTTAAATTTAGGAAAAATAACTAACTGATAACTTGAATCATTTTCCTCACTAGAACCAAACTCATCTGTTAGTTCTTTATAATCAAGACTTCCATATGTTTCACTAACATACTTAGCGTTAGCCAAATCAACTTCATTACTAATATTATTTATCATATCTAAAGTATAAATGTTTTTATGCATTAATAAATATAATACTTCTTCACTAATAGCTAACCCAGCGTCATTATAATAATAACCGTTTTCAATTACGATTTTTTTATTGCATAAAGGAGGCTTTTCACCATAACCAATAATGGTTTTAGTTTCATCTTCTTTACAATAATATAATTTATAAAACAAAGATTTATAAACGACCTGATTATTTTCATTATTATATGACTTTATAGCTAATCTAGGAAAAACATCATGCTTTTTAAAAATAAAATAATCAATATAACACATTCCATATGCACATATTACAATAATAAATAATATAATAATAATTTTTTTCATTTTTATCCTCACAGTTCTTTTATATAATTATTTAATACTATTTTATTGGTTTTTGCAATAGTTTTTATGTTTTTAATAAAATATGTTATACTACTTAACAGGTGATATAAATGAAATTATTTTTACTGGCTTTGTTTTTTCATGTTAATACTACATATAATACAAACTATTTTAATATAGAAATACCAGAAAATTACATATATGTTGAAAACGACTCATTACACAAGTGGTCTTCAGACTATTCTACTATTTTTATTAAAGTAAGTTTAAACGAAAATAAAGAAAACATATGCTCATTAAGTTCTAAAGATATTGAAAAATATAAAACTAATATAACTACATATATTGAAGTAAACAATGAGCAACAATTTAAATATAAATTATCTAAAATAAATAAAATAAACATTAATAATAACAAGGCATTATATTACATAATAAAATACTATTCTGAAAATTTATATGGTTATAATTTGTATGAATATAATTACATATTTACAACTAAAAAATATGTTATTAATTTTTCATATACTACTAATAAAAGTAATAATAATGAAGTGAAAAAGATTATTGAATCATTAGAAATTAACGATGAATTACCTAGCAGCAATTTATTTAATAATCCGTTAAATATAATAATCTTTCTATCTATTATATTATTGTTAACAATTATTATAAGTAATATTAC
>CAYFQM010000001.1:51506-70852 GCA_964345385.1 uncultured Clostridium sp. | reverse complement strand
GACTTTAGGAAATTTAATTGATAGGATATTTAAAGGTTATGTAGTTGACTTTTTATCATTTAAAATATTTGGTTATTATTTTCCGATTTTTAATTGTGCAGATATATATATTGTTTGTGGTGCTGTTATATTATTAATTAGAATGCTTTTTAAGGAGAAAATAAATGAAAGTAAGTAGCGAAGAAGAAAATATTAGATTAGATATATATTTAACAAAAAAAATAAATGAAAGTAGAAACCTTATTTTGAAAAATATTAAAAAAGGAAATATTAAAGTTAATAATTGCGTATCAAAAGCTTCATATTTAGTTAAAGAAAACGATGAAATAACATTTGATTCATTAAAAGAAGAAAATATAATTAAAAAAGAAGATATTCCTTTAGATATAATTTATGAAGATGAGTATATTATTGTTGTTAATAAAAAAAGTGGTATGGTAGTTCATCCTAGCAGTGGTAATTATAGTGCTACATTAGTTAATGCTTTAATGAACTATACCAATCAATTAAGTGATGAATCTGGTGAATTTAGAGCTGGAATAGTTCATAGAATTGATAAAGATACAAGTGGTTTATTACTTATTGCTAAAACTAATGAAGCACATAAAAAATTAATTAAAGAATTTAAAAATAAAAATATTGTTAGAAAATATATTGCTTTAGTACATGGAGTTATTAAAGAAAATAAAGGAAAGATTGATGCTCCAATTGGAAGAGATGTTAAAAATAGAAAAAAAATGTGTGTAACAGAAAATAATTCTAAAAATGCAGTTACTTATTTTGAAGTATTAAAAAGATATAACAATGCTACATTATTAGAACTTAAATTAGAAACAGGAAGAACTCATCAAATTAGAGTACATATGAATTATATTGGTTATCCAGTAGTTAATGATAAAGTTTATGGAAGAAGAAAAGTAGTAAATGATTTTGGTCAAATGTTGCATGCACATTATTTGGCTTTTAATCATCCAATAACAAATGAATATATTGAGTTTGCTACTCAGGTTCCTAATGAATTTAATGAAATATTAGACAAATATAAAGTATAAATAATAATAAAACTTTACTATTTTTGATATAAATAGTAAAATAATAATAGATTTTTGGAGGTTTCAATGAATTTAAAAATTGATGAAAACAATGGTAATATATTAAAAATTCTTCATTTTTTTGTAACTGAAGAAGATTATAAACCTATTATTATAAATGGTTTAGAAAATGAAATATGGTTAGAAAATATGGAAAAAGATTTAAAATTAATTAGAATTAGTACTAATCGTATACTTAACTATGAACAGCTAAACCATGATACTAATAAAGCGGTTTATATTATGAATAGTATAAAGAAAAACACTTTTGCTTTAAAAATGACTATGTTAAATATATTAATGTCTACTGATGATACTATTGATGTTAAGGGAAACATTAAAAATGTTGAAACTATAAAAGTATCTAAAATAATTGATTTTAAAAAAAATATATTTATTAATGAATTTTTTCCAAAAATAATAAAATTTAAAATTAATGATAAAACAGATACTCTTGAGTTTTTCAGGCTTACTGACGAAATGAATAAAGACACTTTAAAAAAAGAAAAAAAATTAGAGAAAATATTTAATAATAGAGAACCAAGAATTACATATATATTAATTGTTTTAAATGTTGTTATGTTTCTTGCTCAATTTATTTTAAATATTGATTTAATTAAATATTTTGGTAACAATTATCTATACGTTCAAAAAGGCGAGTGGTATAGACTATTTACAAGTATGTTTTTACATGGAGGATTTATGCATATAGCATTTAATATGTATGCATTATATATATTAGGCCCTCAAGTTGAAAGATATTATGGAGGAAAGAAATATTTACTTATATATATTATATCCGGCTTACTTGGTAGTTTGTTTAGTTGTGCATTTATGAAAAACGGGTATTTTAGTGTTGGTGCATCGGGTGCATTATTTGGTTTACTTGGAAGCATTGCGTATTTTACATATTATTATAGATCTACGTTGCAAAGTTTAATGCGTAGTCAAGTAACTTCTGTAATTTTGATAAACTTATCATTGGGATATTTTATAAAAAATATTGATTTATCTGCTCATATAGGTGGTTTAATTGGTGGAGTATTAATCTCTATGGCAATAGGTTTAGGTGATAAATATAGAAAAAATGATCAAGTAAATGGTTTAATAGTTTTAATTGCATTATTATTCTTTATGTTTTACTTTGTATCAGTAAAATAATGCTTACTATAAGTAAGCATTTTTTTATTGTTAGAATATTTAAAATGTGATAGAATGTTATTAGGATAAAGAGGAGTTTTATTATGTTTGGTAATATTAATAAAATTAATAAAGATTATGCAATTGTAACTCTTGAAACAAACATGGCATCATTAAAAGATTTAATTAATATGCATGTTATTTTTGAAGATACCGATAAAAAAATTTTAGGTGAAGTTGATTCTGTTACAAAGGGTTATGCTAAAATTAACTTTTTGGGTGAATTAACAGATAATGATTTTATTGGTGGGCTTATAAGAAAGCCATCATTAGATGCTCAAACTAGATTTATTAATGAAGAAGAATTAAAAGTTTTAATTGGTAATAAAGATAGTTGCTTTAATTTAGGCTTTTCTCCTTTATATAATAATTATCCTTTAAATGTTAAAGTAGATGATTTTTTTTCTAATCATACAGTTATATTTGGTAATACTGGTAGTGGTAAAACTAATGCTATTTGTAGAATTATTCAAAATTGTTTTCCTGAAAGCAATTTAATACCATATAATGCCAATATATTTATATTTGATTCTTATGGTGAATATATAAATGCTTTTAGTGAGTTTTCTAAAAATAATAAATATTATAAATTTAAAGTAATAACTACTGCCTCTCATAAACAATATGAAAAACTAAGTATACCGGTTCCTTTACTTACTGAAGAAGATATACTTAATTTATTAGATGCTACTGAAGCATCACAAATAGCGATAATTCAGACTACTTTATTATATGCAAGAATGTTTAGTAGGCATGATAAAGAAGCATTAGAATTTAAAAATCATATATTATCTAAAGCTATAACATCACTTATGTATACTAACCAATCTTCTTCTAAAATAAGAGACCAGATATTTGAAATATTAAATGAAACAAATACAGATGAATTAAATTTAAATACTATGATATCTGGTATAGGTTTTGTTAGAAAATTTAGGGATTGTTTTGAAATAGATATGGAAGGAAGATTTGCTGAAAGAACTATAATAACAGATTATATTAAATCATTTATTCAAGAAGATAGACAGTGGAATTTTGAGTTTATGAATAGTGATTATTCACTTTCTGACCTAGAAGTTGCTCTTAATTTCACATTATTTAGTGAAAGATATTTACTTAATGCTGATATGTATAATGCAGCTATGAGTTTAAAAGTTAGGATGCATGAGCTTGTTACTAGAGAAAAAGCACAGTTTTTTACTTCTAAATATATGTCAGTAGAAAACTATTTAACTAATATTAAGATTATAGATGACATGAAAGCACAAGTGGTTAATTTTAATTTAGAAGATGTAGATGATAGATTTGCTCAAACAGTAGTTAAAATATTTGCTAGGATGTGTTTAAGATATACAAAAGGTCTTGAAAACAGGGCTTCTTTTCCAGTGCATTTAATGCTTGAAGAGGCCCATAGATATGTTACATTAGATGATGATAAATTATTATTTGGATATAATATATTTGAAAGAATCGCAAAAGAAGGAAGAAAGTATGGATTAATTTTAAATTTAATTACTCAAAGACCTGTTGATTTAGATGAAAATGTTATATCACAGTGTTCAAACTTTTTAATATTTAAAATTACTCATCCTAGTGATTTAATATATATAGAAAAAAGTATTCCAATTATGAATGAAGATATTTCAAATAAAATAAAAACATTACAAAGTGGAACTTGCGTTGCATTTGGTAAGATATTTAAGATACCAATGATTGTAAAAATGGAAAAAGCTTATCCAGAACCATCAAGCTCTAACTGTGATGTATATAATAAATGGATGGTTAGAATAAATGAGTAAGGAGGACTTAAATGCTTTATGATTATGGGGAACAATTTCATATAGATATATCTAAAGGAAAAACTCCGTCTAAATTTGTATTTAAGGGAAAAAAATATAGAATTAGCATTATATCAGAAACAATAATACGATTTGAATACAGTGAAGATGGATCATTTAATGATTTTCCAACATTTTTTGCATGTAATAGAAGTTTTGGTAAACCTATTATAGGGGTTAAAGAAGATGATAGAATATTATCTATAAAAACCAAATATTTTATAATTGAATATGAAAAAGAAAAACCGTTTGTTGGAACTAAAATAGTACCTAATCAAAATTTAAAAGTAAATTTGGTTGGTACAGAAAGAGAGTGGTATTTTAATCATCCTGAAGCAAAAAATTATAAAGCGTCTTCTTATAGTTTAGATGATTTTAATAAAGATATTATACTTGATAAAGGACTTTATAGTATTGATGGTTTTTCTTCTTTTGATGATTCCAAAACACCTATTATTACTAATGTTGGTAATATAATTTCTCCTAATTATAAAAATGTAGATACATATTTGTTTATATATGATAAAGATTATGGTCATGCTTTAAAAGATTATTATAATTTAACTGGTTTTCCTCCGCTTATACCAAGATATGCTCTTGGTGCATGGTGGTATAAAAATAATGGTTATAAAGAAGCTGATTTTAAAAAGTTAGTTCAAGAATTTAAAGATCATAATATACCTTTATCTGTTATATTATTAGGAGACAAAAATAAAGTGTTTACTCCTAATTCTAAAGTTAGTTTTACAATTGATGAGCAAAAAATACCTAATATTAAAGAATTTACTGATTATATGCATAAAAATCATATTAGTATTGGTATGAATATTAAAACAGAAGGTAATATTTCTATAAAAGAATCAAACTATAATAATTTTATAAGTATGTATGGAAAAGATAGTGGTAAAGAAATACCTATTAATGCTTTTAGTTATAAATTTTTAGATTCATTTTTAAAAACAATAATTAATCCATTACAAGAAAATGGAATAGATTTTTTCTGGGTAGATGATAATAATAAGGCTAATAAAATATTGAATTATACAATGAATTATTATTTATTTAATAATATGAATAGATATCAAACTAAAAGAAATTTCTTGTTTTCTAGAAATAATGGAATAGCTGCTCATAAGTTAGGGGCATTATACTCAGGTGAAACTAAAGTAAGCTATAAAACACTTAAATTTCTTCCATATTTTAATTCAAATGGTGCTAATATAGGTTTATCTTGGTGGAGTCATGATGTTGGGGGATATAAAGATGGACTAGAAGACCCAGAACTATTTTTAAGAAATGTTCAATTTGGAACATTTAGTCCAATATTAAGATTATCTAGTGATAGTGGAAAATATTATAAAAGAAAACCATGGAGATGGGATGCTAAAACAAACAGTATTGCATCAGATTATATTAGATTAAGATATCAATTAATTCCATATATATATAGTGAAGCTAAAAAATATACTCAAATAGGTGCTCCATTAATACAACCTTTATATTATAAATATCCTGAAACTTATGATGAACCATTATATAAAAATGAATATTATTTTGGAAAAGAGTTATTAGTGTGTCCTATAACTGTATCTAAAGATGATATTATGAATAGAGTTGTTCAAAAAATATTTCTACCAAAGGGAGTTTGGTATGATTTTAAAACTGGTAAAAAGTTTATTGGAGGAAAAAGATATACAACATTTTATAAAGATGAAGACTATCCTGTATTTGCAACTAGTGGTGCTATAATACCTCTTGCAGTTTTAGAAGAAGGAGACATTAATAATATAAGGCCTCCTAAAACATTACAAATACAAATATTTCCTGGAAGAAGTAATGTATATAAACTATATGAAGATGATGGTAAATCTAATATGTATAAAACTGGAGCAAGCTTTACTACTCAAATAGAATATTATTATAAGGCTAATGATTTTTCAGTACAAATTACTCCTATAGAAGGTAAAAATGGTGTAATAACTGATGTTAGAAATTATATTATTAAATTTAGAAATACTAAGTTCACCGAAGGAGTACAAGTTTTCGCAAATGAAAAAAATATACCATTTAAAAGTGAAGTTAATGGTAATGATTTTATTGTTAAATTTAATTCAGTTAAGACTTCATCAAAAATATTAGTTTATTGTAAAGGACAAGATATAGAAATTAATGCTGAAAGAGTTATAAATGAAGATGTAGAAAGTATTATTAATGATGCTAAAATAGATACAAGTTTAAAAGAAATGATTGATGAAATAATGTTTAGTGATTTAAATCCAAAAGAAAAAAGAATTAAGATTAGAAAATTAAAAAGAAAAGGATTAGATACTGTATTTATTAAGATGTTTGCTAAATTACTTGAACATATTTCTGAAATTTAATATAATTTTAAATAGGTGATTATTATGAGGGTGATTCTTCAATATTTTATTAATTTTATGATTTTATTTTTATCAATTCTTCTTATATATATATTTTTAATTAATGGCAAAAGAAAAAGTTATGAATCATTAAAGAAAACAAATGAAGTAACATTATTTATTGATAGATACAAACTTAATATGAAAAAAATTAAATATAAAGAGCTTATTACAGTGATAGCTATAATTAATTCTTTTATTATAGCAATAACAGCAACTATAATAATGGATATTGAATCTATAATGTTTTCATTATTAGTGGGTTTTGTTATTATATTTAGTTTAACCTATATATCATATGAACTATTAGGTAAGTATTATACCAATAAATCTAAATAATTGTTTTATTGCAATTTTTACAATATTTATGTATAATGTTCTTTATGTAAAAGGAGTATATTTATGATAGGTTTTTATGATTATACTATGTGGCTTACTTATATGGGATTTTTATCTGGTATGAGTGGAATAATATGTGCTATTAACGATAAATTATTTCCAGCAATACTTTGCTTATTATTTTCTGGATTATGTGATATGTTTGATGGAAAAGTTGCTAGAACTAAAGAACATAGAAGTAAAGATGAAAAAGTTTTTGGAATGCAATTAGATAGTTTATCTGATTTAGTTTGTTTTGGAGTGTTACCTGCTGTAATAGGTTATTCAATTATAAGGGAGCATAATGTTAGTATGCTATTTTTACCAATACTTCTTTGTTTTCCTTTATGTGGACTAATAAGACTAGCATATTTTAATGTTCTTGAAATAAATAAAAGAAGTATATTTCCAACAAAGTATTTTATAGGACTTCCTATTACATCAAGTGCATTGGTTTTTCCAGCAGTTTATGCACTTAAGAAATTCACTTTTTTGTATTTTCCATATATTTATTTGGTAACAGTTGTAGTGTTAGGTACTTTATTTATATCTAATTTTAAAATAAAAAAACCTGGTGTTAGAACAATGATACTTTTTATTATAATAGGAGTACTAGAAATAATTGTAATATATACAATTAAAAAATTCTTATGAAATATATAGTTAGAAATAGAAATAGTAAAGAAAAT
Source organism: uncultured Clostridium sp. (assembly GCA_964345385.1). Lineage (GTDB taxonomy): Bacteria > Bacillota_I > Bacilli_A > RF39 > UBA660 > CAG-1000. The sequence goes on along the minus strand of CAYFQM010000001.1, from coordinate 63,236 downwards.
ATAATAATTAACACTTCAAAATCATTAGTTTTTTTGTATAATACTTTGTTAGGAAGATTAATATTAAAATTAATATATAATAAAGTTTTTGCTAATATAGTATCTAAATATATGAATAGTAAATTATCTAAATGGAGAATAAAAGAGTTTATTATTAGTAATAAAATAGATATAAGTGAATATGAAGTAAAAGAATATAGTTCTTTTAATGACTTTTTTATTAGAAGGGTTAAATTAAATAAAAGAAAGATTAATAAAGATAATAATATATTAATATCTCCATGTGATTCAAAGTTATCAGCATATAAAATAAATAAAGATTTAACATTAAAAATAAAGGGTGTTTTTTATTCAATTAATACATTAGTAGAAAAAGATATTTTAAGAAATTATATTGATGGATATGCATTAGTTTTTAGATTAGATACTACTGATTATCATAGATATTGTTATATAGATGATGGTTATCATAAGGAAAACGTTCATATTAAAGGAAAACTTCATACAGTGCAGCCTATTGCATTAAATAAATATAATTATTTTGTTTCTAATCAAAGAGAGTATACTACTTTATTTACAAATAACTTTGGTGAAGTTATTCATATAGAAATAGGTGCATTAATTGTTGGTAAAATAACTAATTTATATGAGAACTATAAGTTTAAAAAAGGAGAGGAAAAAGGTTATTTTGAGTTTGGTGGATCTACTATAGTATTATTATTTAAAAAGGATACGATTAGAATTGATGAAGATATAATAAATAATTCTAAAGAAAATATAGAAACAATAGTAAAGTATGGTTCTAAAATAGGAAAAAAGTATATTAGAAAATAAACTATTCAATAGATTAATTTGTGCTCTTATTGAATTGTTTTTTTATTCTTGTTATAATAAGGTAGAAAAGAGGAGAAATATGAAAATATTAAGTGTAAATGCAGGAAGTTCTTCATTAAAATTTACTATGTTAGAATTACCCGAGGAAAAAGTAATAATAAGTGGAACATTTGAAAAAATAGGTATTGATGGAAGTTTTTATACTATTAAATATAATGGTGAAAAAAACAAAAAAGAAGCTATTTTGAAAGATCATACATCAGCTGTTAAAATTTTACTTCAAGAATTAATTGATTATAAAGTTATTAAAACATATGATGAAATAGATGGAGTAGGACATAGGCTTGTTCATGGAGGAAGTGAATATACTGAAAGTGTATTAATAGATGATAATGTTATTGAAACTGTTAAAGAATTAATACCTCTTGCTCCAATACATAATCCAGCTAATTTAATTGGAGTAGAAAGTTTTAGAAAAGTTCTTCCTAAAACGCCTATGGTTGCAGTATTTGATACAGCATTTCATCAAACAATGAAAGAAGAAGAGTTTTTATATGCGGTTCCTTATGAATGGTATGAAAAATATGGTGTTAGAAAATATGGATTTCATGGAACAAGTCATAGATTTATTTCTGAAAGTATGAGAGAAGCTATTGGAAGAGATGCTAAAATTATTAGTTGTCATTTAGGTAATGGTGCTTCTTTATGCGCGATTAAAGATGGAAAATGTGTAGATACCTCTATGGGATTTACTCCTATTGCAGGTGTGGTAATGGGAACAAGATGTGGAGATATTGATGTTGGATTTATTCAATATATTATGAATAAAACAGATAAAACATTTGATGAAGTATTAGAAGATTTAAATAAAAAAAGTGGGATGTTTGGTCTTACTGGAATAAGTAGTGATATGAGGGATATTGAAGAAGCATATGATAAAAAAGATCCTAAATCAATTGTTGCTATAAACTTATATGTTAAAAGAATATTAAATTATATTTCTAGTTATAATACTCTTTTAGAAGGTGCTGAATATATAGTATTTACCGCTGGAGTTGGAGAAAATGATAATTTAGTTAGAGGAAAAATAATATCTGCACTTAATTTTATGGGTGTTAAAATAGATGAAGAAAAAAACAACCAAAGAGGTATGAGTGGAGTAATAAGTACTGAAGACTCAACCATTAAGGTTGTAATTATTCCGACTGATGAAGAGTTAATGATAGCAAGAGATACATATAATTTAATTAAATAGAAAGTAGAGAATATATGAACATACATAAAATTATATATAATGAAATTAAAAAATATAATACCATTTATATAGTTAGACATATTGGACCAGATCCAGATGCTTTTGCGAGTCAAATGGCTATGAAAGAAACAATATTAGAAACCTTTCCAAATAAAAAAGTTTATGCTTTGGGAGCTACTGTATCAAGATTTAAATATTTTGGAAAAATTGATAAAGTAAAAGATATTGAATATGAAAATTCTTTATTAATTGCATTAGATGTTCCTGATATCAAAAGAGTTGATGTAGAAGAGTTTAATAAATTTAAAAATGTAATTAAAATAGATCATCATCCTTTTATAGAGAGTTTTGGTGGTTTGGAATATATTGATGAAGATGCTTCATCTGCTAGTGAACTTGTTGCTTTACTTATTAAAAATACTAAATTAAAGATGACAAAATCTATTGCTGGTAAATTATACATGGGTATAGTTAGTGACTCTATTAGATTTATGGTGTCTACTACATCTAGGACTTTTGAAGTAGTATCAGGTTTAGTTAGTAAATATGATTTAGATTTAAATGAGTTATATAATACGCTTTATTTAAGACCATTAAGTGAAGTAAGATTATTAGGTCATATAGCACTTACTATGAAAGTAAATAAAAATGGTTTTGCATATGTTGAATTAGATAATGATATTATTAAATCAATGGGAGCAGATATTACTGCTGCAAGTAATATGATAAATGAATTTAATAATATAAGTGAACTACTTGTATGGTTATTTATTACATATGATGAAAAAAACAATTTATATAAATTTAATATAAGAAGTAGGGGTCCTGTTATTAATAAAATAGCAACTTCTTTTGGTGGTGGTGGCCATAAATATGCTTGTGGTATTAGAACACCTAATAAAGAATGTATTGATGAAATAATTAAAAAATATGATGATTTGTGTAAAGAATATAAAGAAAGAGGAAATAAAAATGGAAATAACAAAAGTTAATGATCCTGTTATAGCTGTTAGAGTTTCTCAATATCCAGATGATGATAAGCCAGAGTTTTTAATACTTGGTAGAAGTAATGTAGGAAAAAGCAGTTTTATTAATACAGTTATTAACAGAAAAAATTTAGCAAGAACTAGTTCAAAACCAGGAAAAACTCAAACAATAAATTTTTATTTAGTAAATGATTTATTTTATATAGTGGATGTTCCAGGTTATGGTTATGCTAATGTTAATAAAGAAAAACAAAAAAAGTTTGGTCTTATGGTTGAAGAATATTTAAGAACTAGGCATAATTTAAATCATGTTTTTCTTCTTGTTGATTATAGACACAAACCTACTGAAGATGATAAATTAATGTATGATTTTTTAAAATATTATAATTTACCCTGTTCAATTGTAACTACTAAATATGATAAAGTTAATAAATCATTAAGAGAAAAACAAGATGATCTTATAAAGAAGGTTTTAAATCCTTCTTTAGGTGATGAAATAATTAGTTTTTCATCAGTTAAGAAGATAGGTAAAGAAAGAATATATGATATTATAGAAAGCTATTTAAATAAATAGTTTTTTTAATTAAAAAATATATAAATGTGTTTACTTTTTTTTAATTAACCTATATAATAAATAGTCAAACAAAGGAGGAAGACATGATTAAAAATAATTTACCTGTAATTTTACTAAAAAATCTTGTTTTGCTTCCTTATCAAGAAATAAGAATTGAATTAAAAAGCGATATATCTAAAAAAATCACTCAAGTTTCAAAACTATATCATAATAGTGAGGTTTTAATTGTGTGCCCTTTTGATTCTTTAGAAGAAATTGTTGATCCATCTGATTTACCTAAAATAGGTGTGGTAGGTAAAATAAGAAGTAATATAGATTTACCTAATGGTAACCAAAGACTAATTATAGAAGGGCTTCATAGAGTTGAGGTTGTTTCATATGTTAATTATTCTTCTTCATTAGAAGTGCTTGATAGTATAGTAACTAGTATTAATATAGATAATTTATCTGAGCTTGAATCTACCGCATATTTTAGGAAATTGATGAGTGAATTAGAAAATTATATAGAGAAAAATTCTTTTGTATCTAATTCAATTATGGCTGAGATTAAATCAACCACTTCATTAGATAAATTAACAGATATAATAGGGGATTTTTTACCATTACCATTTGATAAAAAACTATCTTTAATGTTAGATATTTCTCCAATAAGTAGAGCTAAAATGTTAATTAAAGAAATTGCTATTGAAAATGCAGTTAATGAATTAGAAAGTAAAATAGAAACTAAAATTAAAACAAATTTAGATAACGAACAAAAAGAATATATGTTAAAAGAAAAGTTAAAAGTTATTAAAAATGAATTAGGAGAAACTAATTCTAAAGATGATGATATTAATGAATTAAAAAGTAGAATCAAATCTTTATCTTTGCCTGAGCAAGTATATAATAAAGTTAATAAAGAATTAAATAGATATATAGCTACTAGTGAAGTTAGCCCAGATGCAGGAATTATTAGAAATTACATAGAGTATTTAATTAGTGTTCCTTGGAATGTAGAAACTTCATATGAAAAAGATTTAAATAAAATAGAAGCTAAGCTTAACTCCTCTCATTATGGTTTCGAAGAAGCAAAATCTAGAATAATAGAATATATAGCAGTAAAAAATATGACTGAAGATGTAGCTTCTCCTATAATATGTTTAGTAGGGCCTCCAGGGGTAGGAAAAACGACTTTTGCTCAAAGTATATCTACTTCATTAAATAGAGAGTTTGTTAAAATATCTTTAGGTGGTATGAGTGATTCATCAGAACTTAATGGACACAGAAGAGCATATATTGGTTCAACTCCGGGTAAAATTGCTTCTTCATTAATAAAGTGCGGAAGTATAAATCCAGTATTTTTATTAGATGAAGTTGATAAAATAAAAAGAGATTATAAATCAGATCCTTCAAGTACATTATTAGATATATTGGATCAAACTCAAAATAAAAAATTTGTTGATAATTATTTAGATGAAGAAATAGATTTAAGTAAAGTTTTATTTATATTAACAGCAAATGATATTAATAGTATTCCTGCTGTTTTGCTTGATAGATTAGAAATTATTGAATTAAGTGGATACTCAGATAATGAAAAATTATTAATAGCAGAAAATTATTTAATTCCTACTTTAATAAAAAGACATGGTCTGAAAACTAATGTAATTAAGTTTTCAAAAGAAGCTATTTTAAATATTGTGCAGCATTATACTAATGAATCTGGAGTAAGAGATTTAGAAAGATGTATATCTAAAATAATCAGAAAAATAATAACAGAGCATGTTAAAAAATCTAGAAAGGTTGTAAGTGTCAGAGTAAATAATTATGATTTAGAAAATTTACTTGATAAAAAAGAAAAAAGATTAGAAGATATAAGACAAATTATTTATCCTGGGGTTTTGCATGCAGTTGCTCGTACTAGTAAAGGTGGAATACTATTAGATATTGAATGTTCTTCATATAAGGGAAGTGGTAAAAATACTTGTACTGGTTCTTTAGGAAGTGTTACTAAAGAAAGTATTGATGTTGCAATAAATTATATAAAAAGTGATTCAAGTATATTTGATATAGATGAAGAATATTTTGATACTCATGATATTCATGTGCATTTTACAGAGGCGGGTATAAAGAAAGATGGTCCTTCTGCAGGAACAAGTATTATTACAGTAATATTATCTTTTTTAAAAAATGTAGTTTTGCCATCTAATGTAACCATGACTGGTGAAGTTACTCTAAAAGGAGAAATATTAAAAGTAGGTGGACTTAAAGAAAAAATAATGGCTTGTGTAAGAAATAATATTGATACTATATATATACCACATGCAAATATACATGATATTGAGTCTTTAGATAAAGTATTACTTCAAAGTATTAAATATATACCAGTTAAAAATTATTCAGAAATATATAGTGATATATTCAAATAATAAATGTCTATAAAAGGCATTTTTATTTACAAAACTATTAAAAAAATATATAATTATAATAGGAGAGAAATTATGAATAAAAAAGGATTTATATCTACAACATTAATTTATACTTTTTTAGTGTTATTTATATTTATAAATGTTTCTATATTACTTATATATGTTAAGAAAAATAGTTTTCATAATGTAGTAAAAGATAAATTGAAAAAAGAATTAGAACTTATATATAATGAATCTAATTATGGAGAAGCTCCAACTTCTAAATGGTATAACAGTTGTAGTGCAACAACTGTAGGTTTAAATTGTGAATTAATTACATCATCTTCTCCACAAAGTGATGAATCATTAGATTTAACTCAACCATCAAGCCCAACAAATGGAAATGGTTTTTATTATACACATGATAACACATATAATGAAAATGGTGAGAGAATATATTATTTTAGAGGAAATGTTAATAATAACAATGTTATTTTTAATGGTTTTTGTTGGTTGATTGTTAGAACTACTGATTTAGGTGGTATTAAGTTATTATATAATGGCATTCCTAATAATAACACTTGTAGTAATGGGAAAGATTCGTTGTCTGTTTTTATAAATACAAGTGGTAATTTTAATACTTATGAAGATGATAATACTTTTATAGGATATATGACTGGAAGAAATAGTGCCGGGAATAATACACAATCATTAGAAGAATCTTTAAGTAATAATTATGATAGTAAAGTTAAAACTATAATAGATGAATGGTTTGGTTTAAATATGAATAATGTAAAGGGTAGGTTAGAAAACTCTATATGGTGTAATGAAAGAAGCTTAGATCCTAATAATAGTGATAATACAATTTATTCGGGTTTTGGAAATACTTTATCATATTATATGAAATCTTCTAATCAAAAATATCCAAGATATTTATGCTCAAATGATTCAATTGATGGCTTTTCATTAAGTAAAGATAGTGGAGGAAGCGAAAAAAAAGGTAATAATAAATTAGTATATCCAGTGGGGCTTTTAACTATGGATGAAGTTATTTATTCAGGAGTAACAACATCAGGAACAAGTGATTCATATTTAATTAATAATGTGATTCCATGGTGGACCATGTCTTCTCATAGTTTTAATACAAAACCTTATATTTATTATGTTAATAACAATGCTAGACTTTTATATTCTTCAGTAAAAAGTTTATATGCTACAAGAGTATCTGTTGTATTAAAGTCTGATGCTTCGGTTATATCAGGTGATGGAACAGTAAATAGTCCATATATAGTAGAATAGGAGAACAAATGAAAAAAAACGGTTTTTCTTTACTTGAAATTTTAGTAAGTGTTGTATTAGTAAGTGTTGTATTTATTTTTATGTTAAATTCTTTAATTAAATTAAAAACAATTTATAATAAAAGTGACTCTAATACTGATATTTTATTACTTGGGTCTACTTTAAGTAGAGTTGTTAATAATGATATTAAAGAAAATGAAGGCATAAATACTGTTAGTTGTTATAAAGAAGATGATGAGTTAATTTCTTCTGAGACAGATAGCTTTTCAGTATCAACAGAACAATATGTTTTGAAATCAGTTTGTGATATTACATTTAATAACTCAAAAATAAGAAAGTTAGTTCTTAGAAATTTTTCTACGATTAGATCATGGAATGAAGATGGAATTGTAAAAACAAATGTGCTATCTTCTAGGTCTACTGTCGAATACATTTCTATGCCTTCAGATGAACTAATTTATATAAAAACATTAGATTATTCTGTTGATAGAGAATCATATTATTATGTAGACTTAGTTTCAAATGAAGAAAATTCTATTAAAACAATAACATTAAAGTCCAATGAAAATATATATGATGTTAAGTTTTATTCTCGTTAGTGATTTAGATGAAAAAGATATTTAATGATATAAAAGAAAATATAAGAAAACATTTTTTATGGTATATACTTTATATACTATTTTTAAGTATTGTATTTATTAGAGTTAATTATATAGTATTTACTCCAGGTGGATTAATTAATTTAAATAAAAGAATATTAGTTTCTAATGAATATAAAAAAAGTGGCTCTATTAATATGACATATGTTTCTGCTAAAAAAGGAACTATTGCTACTTATCTTTTATCATATGTTATTCCATCATGGGATTTAGTTAGTTTAGAAACAATGCAAATAGAAAATGAAAATATAAAAAAAATTAATGAAAGAGATAAGATTTTGTTAAAGAAAACATTAAATAATTCAATAATTGCTGCATTTAAAGAGGCAAACATTGAATATAAGTTAGATAACGTTGACCTTATAATAACTTATGTATATGAGTTTGCAGATACAAATTTAAAAGTAAATGACAAAATATTAAAAATTAATGGAAACAAAATTAGCGATTATAATAACTTGGTAGAAAATCTTTCTTTATATAAACCGTCAGAAAAAATAAATATATTAGTAGAAAGAAATGGAAAAGAAAAAGACTGTTATTCGGTATTAAAGAAAATAGATAACAAAGTAGTTGTGGGAGTATATATAACTGAAATAAAAAATATTGTTACTAAACCAAATATAAAATTTAAATTTAAAAGTAATGAAAGTGGAGCTTCTAGTGGGCTAATGTGTGCTTTAGAAATATATAATAAAATAACTAGATATGATATTACAAAAGGAAAGGTTATAGCTGGCAGTGGTACTATTGATGAAAATGGTAATGTCGGAGAAGTCGAAGGAATTAAATATAAATTAAAAGGAGCAGTTAAAAACAAAGCAAGTGTTTTTATAGTGCCTTCAGAAAATTATGATGAAGCTTTAAAAATTATAAAAGAAAATAATTATAATATTGAGTTAATAAAAGCATCTACTTTAAATGGTGTAATTCAAGATTTAGGTTAATTAAAAAGAGTTTATTAAAAATCAATAAACTCTATATTTTTATTTGGTGGATTTTGAACTTCTTTGTCTTTTATATTTGTTTTATTACGAGAGGTGATGTCTCTTAAACTATCTTTTAAACCTTCTGTTTCATATGATGAAACATCATTTTCTAAATCTATTACTTTTAATATTTCTTCAAATGAAGTTAATCCTTCTAATACTTTTTGTAATCCATCTTCAAGAAGAGTAGTCATTTTTCTTTCGACATATACAATATTTCTTAATTCTTCTTTACTAAGATTACTTATAATAGCATCTTTAATTTTATCATTGATTAGAAGAGCTTCAGCAATTACTGTTCTATTTAAATATCCTTTTATACAATGTTCACATCCTTCTTTGTTTACATCATACATTTCATTAACATCTTTTTTTAGAACCATTTTAAATACTTGTTTTTCATATGGAGTAGTAGTCCTTAATTTTTTACAATACGGGCATAACTTTCTAGCTAGTTTTTGAGATACAATTCCGGTTAACGCTGAACCAAGCAAGTATTTTTCAACATTCATATCTACTAATCTTTCAATAGTATTTAGTGTATTATTTGTATGTATTGTAGAAAGTACTAAGTGTCCTGTAATTGATGCTCTTACTGCTATTTTTGCCGTTTCATCATCTCGAATCTCACCAATCATTATAATATCAGGGTCTTGTCTTAAAACACTTCTTAATACATTAGCAAAAGTAAGTCCAATTTCTGATTGTACTTGTACTTGATTAATTCCTGCTATATCCATTTCTATAGGATCTTCAACTGTTATAATGTTAACGTCTTCGGTATTCATTTTTTGTAAAACAGAATATACAGTTGTAGATTTACCACTTCCGGTAGCTCCGGTAACTAATATTATTCCATTTGGGACATTAATCATTTTATGAATAGAATCTATACATTCTTTATTAAAACCTAAAGCATCAAGTCCTCCATAACTTTTACTATAGTCAAGTATACGAATAACTACTTTTTCACCATTATTAGTAGGTAGTGAAGAAACTCTAAGGTCTAATACTTTATTTCCTAGTCTACTTTTAATTGCTCCATCTTGTGGTAGTCTTGTTTCCATAATGTTCATACTAGCAATCATTTTTATTCTAGAAACCATATTTCTTTTATAGGTACCAGGAATAATGGAATAATCATTTAATGTTCCATCCAAACGAATTCTAACAATTAATTTATCTTTATATGGATCAAAATGAATATCAGAGGCATTCTTTTTTACTGCATCTGTTATTATTTCATTTGCAATTTCAACTATAGGCCTGTTTTCAAAATCAAACTCTTTCATGCCAGAATCCCTTTCTATCTTTCCTTATTTTATTATACAATAAAATAAAGGTAATTTCAATAATTATTGTAAGAGAGAATAGTTTTTGGTATAATTTATAATAGAGGTATAGTTATGAAAAATGGATTTACATTAATAGAAGTGCTTGCTACTATTGCTATTATGGCAATACTTGCTATATTAATCGCACCTAATGTTATGAAAATAAGAAAAAATTTATTAGATAAATCATTAATTTCTAAATACAATGAAATGAGAAATGCTTCTTTAGAATATGGAGAAGAACACTCTTTTGAATATAGTCTTGAACCAAAAAGGTGCTCTTCAGGTAAATGTTATACTGAATGTAGTATTATTAATATAGGACAATTGATACAAAAAGGTTATTATGTTGGAGATAATAATGATAAAACAAGAGTAATTGATCCTGTGTTTAATAATCAATATATGGATTATTTATCATTTTGTATTAGATATGAATATGATCAGTATGTAAAAGGAGAAGATGGAAGAAAGTATAGAACGCTAAACTCATATATATGTAAATTAACTAGTGTGGATGAAGCATACTTTCAAACAGAAGAAGAGCAGGAATATTTAGCTGAAATAAGAAGAAGAGAACAAGAAGATAGTGAAAACTTAACGAGTAATCCAAAATATTTATATTATTTTGTAGACTGTGAAACTGAATAACTGGAGGGTTAAATGAAATTATCAGAAAGCTTTTTTATTACTAGAAAAGAATTTCCTAATAATGAAGAGAGTTTATATGGAAAACTTCTTATAAAAAGTGGAATGATTTATAAATATGAATCAGGAAGCTATTTTTATCTTCCAATTGGATTAAAAGTTTTAGATAATATAAAAAAATTAGTTAAAGAAGAACATAAGAAGTATGGTTTAGAAGAAGTGTTACTTCCTAATTTAGTTTCCGAAGTTATTTATAAAAAAAGTGATAGGGATTTTAGAAATATTTTTTCATTTAATGATAAAAATAATAATAAATTATGTTTGTCTCCAACACATGAAGAGCTTTTTAGTGTGCTTTCTAGTCTAAAAATAAAAAGTTATAAGGACTTACACTTTACATCATTTCAAATAAGTAACAAGTATAGAGATGAAAACAATCTGTCAATTGACAGAAAAAGAGAATTTATTATGTGTGATGCGTATAGTTTTGATTCTACTAGTTCAGGAATGAATATTAGTTATGATGTAATGCGTTATATATATAGTAATATTTTTAAGAGGTTAGATTTAGATTATTTGGTGTGTGAATCTAGTCCATATGATATGAATGGAAGCTTTAGTGAAGAGTTTCATGTTATAAATGAAAAAGGTGAAAATGAAGTAGTAAAGTGTAAAAAATGCACTTATACATCTAATATAGATTATGCTCAATGTTTGAATCAAAGAAAAAATATAGTTATAAATAATTTGCCTAAAAAGAAAATTAAG
>CAYFQM010000001.1:629-51496 GCA_964345385.1 uncultured Clostridium sp. | reverse complement strand
ATAATAATAAAATCATTAATATATAAAATAGATAATGATTTTAAATTAATCTTAGTTAGAGGTAGTGATGAGGTAAATGAATCTAAATTATGTAAAGTATTTAAAACTAGTAATGTAAAGTTAGCCACTGATAAAGAAATAGAATTTTTAGGTGGAGAGTTAGGTTATGTTGGTCCTATTGATTCTACACTTGATATAATAGCAGACTATAATGTAAAAGAAATTATTAATGGTGTGTGTGGTAGTAATGAGAAAAACTATCATTATATTAATGTAACTCCTAATGTTGATTTTAAAGTCAAAAGGTATGCTGATATAAGACGATTTAATAAAACGGATAAATGCCCTATATGTAAAAGTGAAGTAAGTATTTATAATACTCTTGAAGTTGGAAATATTTTTAAATTAGAAACTAAATATAGTGATACATTTAAACTTAAATATAGTAATGAATTAAATGAATATAGTAGGGTATATATGGGTTCATATGGTCTTGGAATAGATAGATTATTAAATGCGGTTGTTAATGTTCATCATGATGAAAAAGGGCTTATATGGCCTTTATGTATTGCACCATATAAAGTATACATTATAGTAGTTAATATGTATGATAAAGATTCATTTAGATATGCAAGTGAACTTTATAAAAAGTTAAATAATTTAGGTATAGAAACTATTTTAGATGATAGAAAAATAAATGTTGGAATAAAATTTAATGATTGTGATTTAATAGGAGTGCCTATTAGAATAACAGTTGGGTTTAAATCAATAGATAATATAATAGAATTAAAATTAAGAAGTGAAAATACAACTGAGGAAATTGATAAACGTGAAATAATAAGTAAAATAAAAGATATTGTAGATATAAATGATTAAAAACTATTGCATTATTTTTTTTAATGTGTTATTATTTATTTGACACATAAAAGTGTTTTTTATTTGGAGGAAAAATGAAAAAAATAAAACAATTTTTCAAAGGATTAAAAAAAGAGTTTAAAATGATTAGATGGCCTAGTGGAAAAAATCTTGCTAAATATTCTATTATTACTATATTAATGATTGTGTTTTTCGGGCTATTTTTCTATTTTTTAGATGCTATTTTTGCGTTATTAAGGAGCATGAGATAATGGAAGAAAAATTATGGTATGTAGTTAATGCTTATAGTGGGCATGAAGAAAAAGTAAAAAATTATTTAGAATCAAGACGTGAAAGTATGGGTATGGAACACAATATTTTTAGAGTTATTATCCCAGAAAGAACTGAAGTCGAAATAAAAGATGGAGTAAAAAAAGAAAAGGTTCGTAAACTATTTCCTGGTTATGTTCTTATTGAAATGATAATGAGTGATGATGCATGGTATGTTGTTCGTAATACTCCAGGAGTAACTGGTTTTATAGGTTCTTCTGGAAAAGGAGCTAAACCAATTCCATTATCACCAGAAGAAGTAAGAAAGTTTATTTCAGAGGGAGATGTATTAGCTAAACCAATTGATACTAATGTGGTTGAAGGAGATAAAGTTCATATTATAGATGGTCCATTTAATGGAATGTATGGTCATATAGAAACAATGGATAAAGAAAATGAAAAATTAACTGTTTTAATAGATTTATTTGGTCAAGAAACTCCAGTAGAAGTAGATTTAATTCAAATAACAAAAGCATAGTAATATGCTTTTTCTTTTTTGTTAATATATAGTTATATTTTATAAAATTTACTTGAATTGTATGTTTAATTATGTTATATTATGTTAGCAAGTTTGTAATATATAACTTGTAATAGTGGGAGATTTATTGGATTATTATCGTGAACCACTCACGAAAACAAAATTAATATAGGAGGTGTTTTTCGTGGCAAAGAATGTTGTAAAGAAGATTAAGTTGCAAATTGCTGCTGGACAAGCTACACCAGCTCCACCAGTTGGAACTGTATTAGGCCCTGCAGGAATTAACTTACAAGAGTTTTGTACTAAATATAATGAAGCAACTAGAGAAAAAATGGGAGATATAATACCAGTTGAAATATCTATTTATGAAGATAGAACATTTGATTTTGTATTAAAGACTCCACCAACTCCATCTTTATTACTTAAAGCTGCTGGTCTTACAAAAGGAAGTACTAAAGGAGCTAATGAAATAGTTGCGACAATTTCATTAGATGATATTAAAAAAATTGCAGAAGTTAAAATGCCTGATTTAAATGCTTATAGCATTGATGAAGCAATTAATATCGTAACAGGTACTGCTAGAAATATGGGAATTGCTGTTAAGGGATTAAACGATGCAGAATTAGCAGAACAAGAAAAAGAAGCTTTAGCTGCTGAAGCTCAAGCTGCAAAGATGGAAGAAGAATTACAAGCTATGGAAGAAAGTGCTTCTGCTATGGCTGAAGGAACTGCTGACATTGAAGTTGAATCTACAGAACAATCAACTGAAACAGAAGAAGAAAATACAGAAGAAGAATAAAAAATAAAGAGTGAATAATAAATAATCCATAACCACATAAGGAGGAAAATATGAAAAAACATAGTAAAATGTATGTGGAAGCTTTAGAAAATATTGATAAGAATAAAGTTTATGATGTTACTGAAGCGATAAAAACACTTAAAAGTTTAAAACCTAAAAAGTTTGATGAAACAGTTGAAGCAGTATTTAAAGTTAATATGGATGCTAAGAAAACTGATCAATCTATTAGAGGAAGTATGGTTTTACCTCATGGAACGGGCTCATCTAAAAAGGTATTAGTTGTAACTAAAACTAAAGTAGACGAAGCTAAAGAAGCTGATTTCGTTGGAGATGATGATGTTTTAGAAAAAATCGAAAAAGAAAATTGGTTTGATTTTGATGTAATAGTAGCAACTCCTGAAATGATGCCTTCATTAGGAAAATTAGGTAAAATTTTAGGCCCTAAAGGTTTAATGCCAAATCCAAAATTAGGAACTGTTACAACTGATGTTAAAAATGCAGTAAGTAATATTAAAAAAGGTATGATTGAGTATAAAAATGATACATACGGTAATATTCATACAGTTATAGGAAAGTTATCATTTAGTGAAAAAGCTTTAGAGGAAAACTTAAAAGCTGTTGCTAATGAAATATTAAAAGTAAAACCAACAACTATTAAAGGAACATATGTATCAAACATAAGCATATCTTCAACTATGAGTCCAGGCATAAAAATAGATAAAACTACTTTAGGATTTTAATAATTAAGCGTAGAAATACGCTTTTTTTATGATATAATAAATAAGGTGAATATTATGTTTGAAAGCTTAAGTGAAAGATTAGAAAAAGTACTTAGTAAAATTAAATCATATGGTGTTATAAATGAAGAAAATATTTCTCCTATGTTAAGAGAAATAAGACTTTGTTTACTTGAAGCCGATGTAAATATTAAAATAGTTAAAGAGTTTACTGAAAGTGTAAAAGAAAAAGCACTTGGTGAAGAAGTTAGAAATAGTATAAAACCAGGTGATTTGTTCATTAAAATACTTAGAGATGAACTTGTTAATTTATTGGGTAAAGAAAAGTCTGATTTAAATATAACTAATAAAATGGATATAGTTTTATTATGTGGACTTCAAGGCAGTGGTAAAACAACTACTGTTGGTAAACTTGGTGTTTTAGTAAGAAAAAAATATAAAAAGAATCCTCTGTTTATTGCTTGTGATGTTTTAAGACCTGCTGCAATAGATCAATTAAAGACAATTGGTTCTTCTTTACAAATTGAAGTTTATGAAGAGGGTAAGAATGATCCAGTACAAATAGCTAAAAATGGTATAGAATATGCAAAAGAAAATGGTTTTGATTATGTAATTATTGATACTGCAGGACGCCTTCAGATAGATGAAGAGTTAATGAATGAATTAGTTAATATAAGTAATGCTGTTAATCCAAACGAAACACTGCTTATAATCGATGCTATGATGGGACAAGATGCAATAAATGTAATAAATGGATTTAATGAAAAATTAAATTTAACTGGGTGTATATTAACTAAATTAGATGGTGATACTAAAGGTGGAGTTGCTCTTTCATTAAGGTATTTAACTAATATTGCTATTAAATTAATTACTGATTCTGAAAAACTAGATGGAATATCTGAGTTTTATCCTGAAAGAATGGCGGATAGAATTCTTGGTTATGGAGACTTACTTTCTATAGTAGAAAAAACAGAAAGAGAACTTGATATGCCAGAGATGGAAAATATATCTAAAAAGATGCAAAAAGGAAAGTTTGATTTAAATGATTTTTTACTTTCTTTAAAACAAATTAAAAAACTTGGTCCTATTGAAAATATTTTAAAAATGTTACCTGGGGCATCTAAAATGGGACTTAATAATATTTCTGTTGATCCTAAAATAATGCCTAGAGTAGAAGCAATAATTTTATCTATGACAATGAAAGAAAGACAAAATCCTTCTATTATAAAAGCATCGCATAAAATTAGAATAGCAAAAGGAAGCGGAATGAAAGTTGAAGATGTAAACAGATTATTAAAACAATTTGAACAAATGAAAGATATGATGAAAAAATTTAATAACAAAAACTTTAAATTTTGATTTGACACTTTATGTATAAAATAGTATGATTATTATAGAAACTAAATAGAATAAGGGGTTACTTATGCAAATAGTGCTAATTAAAGATGATAAGTTATATAAGTATCCATTTCCAACGATTGATATAGACTCTTATTCATTAAAAGATATTGATGAAAACTATAATGAAAGAGATTTAGTTTCTATAGAGAAAAAAGATAACAGTTGGATACTTAAAAGTAATGATGTTTGTAAGGTTTTTGCTAGTGGAAAAGAATTGGCTGAAACCTCTTTAGTATTGGATCGTTTTTATTATTTGCGTATTTTAAGTAAAAATAAAATAAATGAAGCTTTGCTTTATGTTTGTGAAGAAAATGATATGACTTTTACTCCATATAAGGTTGTTCTTGAAGGAGAATATACCATGGGTAGTGATTCTAATGCAAATATATTTTTAGGAAGTAGTTTAGTTTCACCTAATCATGCTATTTTAAGTTATAGAGAAGGCAAACGTTTTATAGAAAATAAAGATACTAAATATGGTATGTATATTAATGATATTAAGACTAATAGTAAAGAAATAATAAATGGTGATGTTGTTTTTATTATGGGATATAAATTAATATTTCTTAATGAATATATTAATATTAATAATTTTAATAACGGTCTTAAAATAAATTCACAAAGTATTGTGCAATCTGACTTTCCAGTTTATAAATCTAAATTATTAAAAACTGTTGATGATGATAATGCTATATTATATTCAGAAAATGATTATTATAGTAGAAGTCCCAGATTTATAACTTCTATTGTTAAAGAAGATTTTAAAATAGAAAGTCCTCCTTCTAAAGTAGAAGAAGATAAAACTCCGATTTTATACACTGTTGGTCCTATGCTTACAATGGCTATGTCTTCAATTGTAACTATGAGTGCTACAATTACAAATATGTTAAAAGGAGATAAAAATATTAGTGCTGCTCTTCCTACACTTTTAGTAGCTTTTGCTATGATTACTTCAACTTTATTATGGCCAACTTTAATGAAAAAATATAATTCTAAAAAAACAAAAGCTCGCGAGAAAGAAAGACAAACAAAATATATTGAATATTTAACTGATAAAAGAAGAAAAATTGAATCTATTAGAGTTAATCAAAAACAAATATTATTAGATAACTACCCTGATCCAAATGATTTGGGAAATATTATATTAAATAGAAAAAGAAATTTATGGCAAAAACAAATAGAAAGTGAAGATTTTCTTGATGTTAGGGTTGGTATTGGTACGGTACCTCTTCAAATAAACTTGTCATATCCTTCTGAAGATTTTAGTATGTCTTCTGATGAATTAAAAGATGAATTAGAAAAAGTTGCTAAAAGTGCTGTAGATATACTCGATTCTCCAGTGTCTATTAGTTTAACAAGTAGAAATAAACTTGTTGTTATTGGAGAACAAATTTATAGAGAATCTATGCTAAAAAGTATGGTTATGCAACTTGCTACATATCAATCATATGCAGATTTAAAACTTGTATTTATGATAAGTGATACTAATAGTGATGTTTGGGATAGTTTTAAAACATTACCTCATACATGGAGTGATTCTCGTAATATAAGATTTTTTGCAAATAATTATGATGATATGACTAAAGTTTCATTTTATTTAGAACAAGTATATATGTCTCGTAAATATCAAGAAGATGACGGAAATAGAGTTGAAACTACAATTGATTATAAGAGTGTAAGGCCATATTATTTAATAATTGTAGATAATATTAAAAAAAATAAAAATGTTGAAATTATAAGTAAGGTTCTTAGTGAAAAAAGAAATCTTGGTTTTGGATTAATTATTTTAAATGATAATATTTCTAATTTACCGAATGCTTGTAATGATTTTGTAATGGCTTCAGGACAGAAAAGTGCAGTTATTACTAATGATTTAAATAAAAATAATCAACAAGGTTTTACTATGGACAATATTGATAATTTAGATATAGATTTACTTTGTGAAAGATTAGCTAACATTCCTCTTAAAATGCCTATAATGTTAGATGAAATGAAAGAAGCTGTTGGATTTTTAGAGATGTATAAAGTAGGTAAAATGGAACAATTAAATATTTTAGATAGATGGAAAAAGAACAATCCTGTAAATAGTTTAAGTGTTCCGATTGGTATACATACCGATGGTGAAATATTTAATTTGGATTTACACGAAAAATTTCATGGTCCTCATGGATTAATTGCTGGTATGACAGGAAGTGGTAAATCAGAGTTTATTATTACATATATGTTATCTATGTGTTTAAATTTTTCTCCTGAAGAAGTATCTTTTGTTTTAATAGATTATAAAGGTGGAGGTCTTACAGGAGCTTTTGAAAATAAACTTACTGGTGTTGTTTTACCGCATCTTGCGGGTACTATTACTAACTTAGATAAAGCAGAAATTTCAAGAAGTTTAGCTTCAATTCAAAGTGAACTTAAAAGAAGACAAATTTTATTTAATGAGGCAAAATTAGCGTTAAATGAAAGTACTTTAGATATATATAAATATCAAAAATTAACTCGTGATGGTAAAATAAAAGAACCTATATCTCATTTATTTATAATAACTGATGAGTTTGCAGAACTTAAAACTCAACAAAGAGACTTTATGGATGAACTTATTTCTACTGCTCGTATTGGTCGTTCTTTAGGAGTGCATTTAATACTTGCTACTCAAAAACCTGGTGGAATAGTCGATGATCAAATATGGTCTAACTCTAAATTTAAAGTTTGTTTAAAAGTTCAAGAAAAATCAGATTCTATGGATGTTATTAAATGTCCTGATGCAGCTACATTAAAAAAAGCTGGAAGATTTTATTTACAAGTTGGTTATAATGATTACTTTGCTATGGGACAAGCAGCATATGCTGGAGTAAAATATATTCCTAAAGAAAAGATAACTAAAACTGTTGATAGAAATTTATCTTTTATTAATGATATAGGAGATACTATAAAAAGTGTTGAAACAAGTAAAGAAAATGATAATCAAGCTTCTTTAGGTGAAGAGATTATAAATATATTAAACTATATTTATAATTCAGCATTATCTAAAGGTTTAAAAGTTAAAAAATTATGGTTAGATAAAATACCAGAAGAGATTTTTATAAATGATTTAATGGAAAAATATAATTTTGTTCCTAAAAAATGGGATATTAGACCTATAATTGGAGAGTATGATGATCCTTCTAGTCAAAGACAAGATATACTTACTTTAAATTTTAATGAAACTCCTAATACATTAATATATGGTGCACCAGGAAGTGGAACGGAAATTATGCTTTCATCAATAATATATAGTTTAATAATATCTCATTCATCAGAAGAAATTAATATATATATGATGGATTTTGGTTCTGAAATGTTTGGTGTTTTTAAAGGAGCTCCTCAAGTTGGAGATGTAGTATTTATAAATGAGCAAGAAAAATTTGTTAACTTATTAAATGCTATATATAGAGAACTTGAGTTTAGAAAAAAGTTATTTGTTGATTATAATGGAGACTATAATTTATTTATTAAAAATAGTGGTAAAACTTTACCTAGAATTATTGTATTTATAAATAATTATGAAGTATTTAACGAAAATTATGAAGATTATGTAGATTTAGTTTCATCATTAACTCGTGAAGGTGAAAGATATGGCATTAGTTTTGTTATTACAGCTACTGGTGTGAATGCAGTTAGAGGAAAAACATCTCAAAACTTTAGTCATTTACTTTGCTTACAATTTAATGATCCAACTGATTATAGTAGTATTTTAGGTTCTACTCGTGGTATGGTTCCATCTGAAAATGTAGGAAGAGGATTAATTAAAATAGATGGTGAAATATATGAATATCAAACTGCTTATCCATATAAATGGGATGAGATTAATGTGTTCATTAAAAATGTATGTGCTCAATTATCTCAATCTATTAAACAAAGAGCAAGTAGTATTAGAGTGCTTCCTGATCATGTAAGGCTTGAAAATGTTGAAGCACATATTGATTCTTTAAAAAATGTTCCAATTGGTATAGAAAAAGATACACTTAAAGTTTCTACATTTAATTTTAATAAAAATCCTATATCATTAATATCTACTCAAGATACAAGTACATTTGATAAATTTATTCCTTCATTAGTGGAAGTACTTCAAAAAGTCAATAATACTTCTGTGTATGTATTTGATACTAATGAAATATTTAAAAATCCTAGTACAAATTATTTTTCTACTAATTATGATGAAATATATAATACATTTGAAAAAGTAGTTAATAATCCAACAGAACATATTAATGTATTTGTAATAATGGGATTTGATTCATTAATTAATGGTTTTGGAGAAGAAAAAACAAATAAATTTAAATCAATGTTATCTAACTTGAAAAATACTTCTCATGTTAAAATTGTTTTAGCAGAAGATGTTTCTAAACTAAAGAATCTTGAATACGAAGAATTTTATAAATTTAATACTCAAACTACATATGCTGTATGGGCAGGCTCTGGTATAACAGATCAATTTAGTATAAAGTGTATTACATATAATAAAGTTACAAGAAGTCAGTTAGAAAATGAGTTTGGATTTAATATTAATAGGGGAAATGCTACACTTGTTAAGTTATTAGATTTTTATACACAAGATTTGTAAAACGTTTTATAAATCTTGTGTTTTAAACTTTACTTATTATAGTTTTAGGTTTATAATTTTAATATAGGAGGGAGTTTTTATGGATTCTTTTAGAGTATATGTTGTTATTGAAGTTCCAATAATTGATAAAAAATTTGAGATTTTAGTACCTATTGATAAAAGAATACATGATTTAATATCTTTATTAAAAGCAGCTATTCCTGAATTATCTCAAAATTATTATAAAGAAAAAACCCCTTATATATTTAATAAGTTTACTGGACGTATGTATGATATGAATCTTATTATTAAAGATTCTAATATAAAAACAGGAACAAGATTATTGTTAATTTAGGAGGAAAATATGTCAAATCGTTTTGTTGCAGACCCAAGAGAATTACAGAAGGCAGGAGATATGCTTCATGAACAAGCAGATCAATTTAATAAGTTATATAACAAAATATTTACAACAGTGAATAATTTAATTAATTCAGATTATGTTGCTCCATCTGCTAAGGTGTTTGGAAGGGTAGTAGGAGGATTTAAACCTAATTTAGTAGCAATGGAAAACGCTATTAAAGATTATGGTAATTATTGTACTAACGCAGGAAATACTGTTATTAGAGCAGATGAAGCTATTGTAGATAGTATGGGTTCTAGTAACTTTTAATGTGTATAAATAAGGAGAAATAAATATGAGTAATATTAATGCTTCTGTTAGTATGAATTTTGCCCAAACTCAAGAGGCAGCAGATTCTATATTAGCAGATTCAAAAGAAATGGAAGCGATTTTTGAAAGTTTCAATATAACAATGAAACGTTTAGGTCATGAAGATGTTTTTGTAGGGACAGCTAGTGAAAATTTAGCTGCAAGGTATCAACAATTTAAAACTCATTTTGATGCGTATGTATCAAGTGTAAAAACGTTTTCTGATATGATTAAAGCTGCTAAGGGAACTACTGAAGCAGTTAATAAAAATCTTGCTGATTTAGCTAGAGATTTATCAAATTAAAAAGAATGCGATTAATTAAATCGTTTTTTTTTACAATAAAAAGGATTGTGTCCCCCTGAACACAATCCGGAAAAAAGAATAAAAAGGGGTTGGCTAGTGTGATACTAGCACCAATTCGCCTAATTGGGAATTGGTAAGTCTATATACTAATGTAAAAAGTATTGTTTGTCAAGCATTTTAATAAATTTATTTTAATTATTTATTGATATAGATAATTATAATTTTTTATGATATAATATGAAAAATTACGTTAAAGGAGAGCAAATGAAGCTAAGTGATATTAAAGGAATAGGACCAAAAGTAGAACAAAGTTTAAATAACATTGATATTTATACTATAGATGATTTAATTAATTATTATCCATATAAACATAATATATTAAAATTAAATGATATTAAATTATGCTCTGATGGAGATAATGTTATTATTGAATGTATTGTTGATTCAGTTCCATTTACAAGAAGATTTAGAGCTAATATGACATCTCTTTCTTTTAGGGTAATGTCATCTAAAAAAATGCTTGGTATTATTATATTTAATAGAGCTTTTTTAAAAAATCATATTAAACCAGGTAATATAATAACTGTAATTGGTAAGTATGATAAGCTAAAAAACACAGTAGTAGCATCAGATATATTATTTGAAAAAATTACTGATGGCTCTATTGAAACAAAATATCATTTAACTGCTGGTCTTACATCAAAATCTTTAAAAAAATTTATTAATGAAGCTTTAATTAATTATGATTCATTTGTTGATTATGTTCCATCATATTTAAATGAAAAATATAAATTTCTTTCAAAAAAAGAAGCGGTTAATATGATCCATAATCCTAAAAATATAAATGAAGTAAAAAAAGCATTAGTTAAATTAAAATATGAAGAATTATTTGAATTTATGTTTAAAATCAATTATTTAAAAGAAGTGAATAAAGAACTTAAACATGAAGATATAAGGAAAATTGAAGTAGAAGAAGTTAATGATTTTATTAGGTCTCTTCCTTTTGAATTAACTTCTGATCAAAATAAAGCAACAAAAGAAATATATAAAGATATGACATCTAATAAAAGAATGAATAGAATGCTTCAAGGAGATGTAGGAAGTGGAAAAACAGTTGTAGCTGTAATAGCTTCTTATATTAATTTTTTATCAAAACAGCAAACAGCTTTAATGGCTCCTACTGAGGTGCTTGCACTTCAGCATTTTGAAACTATTAGAAAGTTACTTGAAAGTACTGATATGAGAGTAGATATATTAATAGGAAATATGAAAAAGAAAGAAAAAGAAGAAGTACAAAAGAAACTTAAAGAAGGAAAAATAGATTTTATAGTTGGTACTCATGCATTAATAAGTGATAATGTAGAATATAAAAATTTAGGACTAGTTATTACAGATGAACAACATAGATTTGGAGTTAATCAAAGAGCTGTTTTAAAAAGCAAAGGAGAATTTCCAGACACATTATATTTAAGTGCTACTCCAATACCGAGAACATTTGCTCTTACTATATATGGTGATATGGATATTACAAATATTAAAACAAAACCATTAGGAAGAAAAGATATATTAACTATTATTAAAACAGAAAAAGAAATTGAAAGTGTATATGAAATGATGAAGGAAGAAATTGATAATAATCATCAAGTATTTGTTGTTTCTCCTTTAATAGAAGAAAGTGAAGTTCTTGATTTAACAACTGTTAATGAAATAAAAAGAAATATTGAACTTTATTTTAAAGGGAAAATTAAAAGTTCTATATTACATGGTAAATTATCTAAAGATGATAAAGATAAAATAATGAATGATTTTAAAAATAATAAAACCGATATTTTAATTTCAACTACTGTAATAGAAGTTGGTATTGATATTAAGAATGCTACTATGATGGTAATATATGATGCTAATAGATTTGGACTTGCAACACTTCATCAACTTCGTGGTAGAGTTGGAAGAAATAATTATGATTGTAAATGTATTTTAATAGGAAGTAAGGCTAATAAAAGGCTGAAAATATTAAGTGAGAGTAATGATGGATTTTATATTACTGAAAAAGATTATGAATTAAGAGGAGAAGGAGATTTATTTGGAGTTAAACAAAGTGGTGATATGTCATTTAAAGTTTCTGATTTACGTAAAGATATGAAAATATTATTGCAGGCAAGAGATGATTCAAAAGAATTTTTCAATGATAATAAAAGTAATTCATTTTCAAATTATCCAATGTATGCTAAAATAATAAAAGAAATTTCTAATTTAGATTAGGAGGAAAATATGGGAAGAGCTTATGAAGTAAGAGCTAAGTCAATGGCTCAAACAGCAGCAAAAAAATCAAAATTATATTCTATATATGCTAAAGAAATTATTAAAGCAGGAAAATCTAATCCTGATCCAAATAGTAATGATGTATTAAGAAGAATAATAGAAAAAGCAAAGAAAGAACAAGTACCTATTGATGTAATAAATAGAAATTTAGATAAATTGAAAAAAGGAACTAATGAAAACTATGATGTTTATGAATATGAAGCTTTTGCTCAGGGTGGAAGTAATCTTATTATTAAATGTATAACTGATAATGTTAATAGAACAATATCTTATATAAAGACTGCACTTAATAAATGTGATGCAAAAATGGCAGATCAAGGTTCAGTTAGTTATATGTATGATTATTTAGGTGTGTTAGGAATAAAAGGATATAACGAAGAAGAGATAATGAATGCATTAATAAATAATAATGTAGATGTAATAGATATTGAATTAGAAGAAGATTTAGTGATTTTATATACAGAAGTAGCAGAACTAAATAATGTTAAAACTGCTTTAGAAAAAGAGTTTTCTAAAATAGAATTTGAAATAGATGAGATTGGTTATTATGCAAAAAACAAAGTTGTATTAGAGCCAGAATCAAAAGAAAAGTTTATAAAGCTATTTAATATGCTTGAAGAAATAGATGATGTGAGTAATATTTATCATAATGTAGAGTTATAAACTCTTTTTAATTATAAAATAAAGCTTTTATTTATATTTTAATTGTGTTATACTTTTTATAGTATATGATGATATGAAAGGGATTTTAGTATGGGCATTGTTTCATGGGTGATTAAACCTTTAATTGCTATATGTTTAGTTCTTGATGGCATTGTATATTCATTAGTTGGATATGCATACAATCTTTTTTTAATTATGTCAAGAATAAATATGAATGAGATATATGTTTTAGTAGAACCTCTTGTTCTTAGAGTAAAAGCTGTGATAATGGTATTTATTATGTTTAAAATGGCTGTTTCTTTAATAAATATTCTTGTAAGCCCTGATAAATTAGAAGCAGATGGAGCAAAGTTTATTCGAAATTTAGTAATAGCTATATGCATATTAGCAACATATCAATTTATATTTAATTTAGGAAATGATATATCAATGTTGTTGATTGGTAATAATGGAACCTCTTCTTCATATAGAGTTTTAAAGTCCGCAAATGAAAAAGAAGGTATAGTTAGTAGATTAATATTTGGAAGAAATTCATCAAAGTCAGTAGATAATTTTGGGCAATATTTATCAGCTATCACATTTAATACTTTTTTATATGATAAAGAAGGTTATAGTAATGTTGAAAAGTTTTTTGAAGAAGCAATAAGAAAAAAATCTGATTTTGATTTTGTTAAAGTAGTTAAATTTACATTTGATGTATTTTCAACAGTTGAATATAGATTCCCTATATTAAGTACTTTTGTGGGACTAATTTTACTTTGGACATTAATATCTATATTAGTTGGAACTGCCGTCAGAGCTTTAAAGTTATTAACTTTACAAATAATAGCACCTATACCAATTTCTAGTATTATTAGTGATGGTTTAGGTTCATCAAGTTTTTCTTCTTTTTATAAAACATATATATCAGTATTATTAGATTTAGCTTTAAGAATAGGAGCGATGTTATTTATATCCGCTTTGATTGGAGTTATACATAATAAATTAATGGATATGGCTCCTTGGTATTTAGCATCAGGAATTAGTTTTTGGACGCTTGGAATAATATTTATAATATTTATAATTGGTGCGTTTAAGTTTATTGAACAACTTCCAAGTTTTATAGAGAGTATAACAGGTTTTAAAATGGCAGATTCTTCAGTAGATTCATTTGGTAATGCATTAAAAACTATGACTACAATAGGAAAAATTGGTGCAGCTGGTGTTGGTGGAGCAGTAGGTGGAATAGTTGGTGGTGGGCTTGCTGGTATTTCAAAAGGTTCAATTGGTTATGGTATATTGCACGGTATGAAAGCTGGTGCGTCTGGTAAATTAATAAGTGGTATGCCATCATTAGCAGCTGAATCTATTGAAAGAAAAGAAGAAATGTTAGAGCATGGTGGACGTGGAAAATATATGAAACATAAGTTTCGTGACTTTTTTGGAGCCAATGCTCGTGATATAAGTGAAGCAAATAAAAAGATAAAGCAAGCAACAGAAAGAAATCAAGCTATAGAAGATGCAGAATCAAGAGCAGCTATGTCTTTAGCAGATACCTCTTATTATTATGCTGGAATTGGTCAATATGAAAATGTATCTAGTGAATCAGATTTATTTGAAAGAGTTATGGCATCTGATACAAAGTTAGCTAACTACAAAGCTATAATGGAAGATACTGGTGCAACTCAATCAAAAAGAAATACAGCTGTAGCTGATTATAGCGCAAGAAGAGAAACAATTAGAAAAGATGTTAATACTTCGTATACTACTGCAATAGATGCTGAAATTGCTGCTGATACATTTGCAACTTATGATTCAGAAGGAAATGACAAAATTGGAAATGCTGCTAGTAGAAAAGCTGAAAGAATGACAAATAATAATATTATATTGACAAATACAAACAAATTAAAAAATTTAAAATAATTTGATAAAGAATCTTAAATAAATAAAAGAATGAAAGGGTGAAGAGTATGTATATAATACCTGCAAATAGTAAAAAAGGACAATTGATATTTAATTTATTTGAACCTATAGATTTAATTATATTATCTATTGGGGTTTTTTCATCATTTATCTTTTTAGTTGCTATACCAGGAGAAGGTATATGGGAATTAGCTTTGAAAATATTACCTGCTGCAATTGCAAGTATATTAGTTTTTCCTGTTGCTTATTATCATAATGGAAGAGTATTTTTTAAAGAATTATATATTTTTTTGACAAGTCAAAATAAATATATATGGAGAGGATGGTGTTATTGGTATGAGCCAGAAACGAAGAAAAAGTAATGTGGATGTAAAAGCACAAAAATATGCAGAAAATTGGGTTCCTGTAAGGGGACTACAAAATGGTGAATTAATTTTGAATAATGGTTATAGAGTGACTGGGGTTAAGGTAAGACCAAGAAATATTTTTATTCTTGATGATGATTCACAAAATAACACAATCTTTAATTTAACGAATTTTTATAATACAATAGATTATGAATTTTGGTTAATTGTATCTGATAGACCTGTTGATATAAATGTATATGTATCTCAATTAAAATTATTATTTAATCAAGTACAAACTCCTGCGCTTAGAAAACTTGTTAAAGAAGATATAGCAAAAGCATCATTATTTATGAGTAAAGAAGTAAGTGTAACAGATACTGAGTATTTTATATTATTTAAAGAAAAACGACCTGAATTAATTCAAAAGAAAGTACAAGGTCTTATATCAGGTCTTGCTTCTGCAGGACTTCAGTCAGCAAAAGCAAGTAATGATGATTTAAGAACTTTATTAGATGGTTTTTTAAATAGTGGGGATACCACTAGGTTTGGGACGGTGATATTAAAATGAGAGTAACATTTAAAAGTGAAATAGCACCTAAAGGGTTAGAATTTAAAAGTGATAAGTTTATTATTAGTGGTAAACACTGTACTATATTAACTATTGTTAGTTATCCTAAAGCTATTTCTGAAGGTTATTTAGCAAACTTAACTCAACTTGGTGGAATTAAGATATGTATTAAACATATACCAATATCTTTTTCTGTATTATCTAAAATGTTAAATAAAGAATTAGCAGATTTAAAATCAAAATATGCAGATGAAAATGATAAAACAATTCAAGAACAAATAAGGCAAGATTATTCTAGTTTAGAAGATTTTATTTCTATGTTAACATCTACTCAATCAAAAATATTTGATTTTCAAATGCATGTTTTAGTTACTGCGGATTCAAACGAGGAATTGGAACATAAAAAATTGGAAGTTAAAAACTATTTAGACGCGATGGGTATGAAGGGAATAGTACTTAGATTTGAAATGGAAAAAATATTTAAAAGTATGCTTCCAATATTTAATAAAAACGATATAGAAAATAGAATAGGAACTCCTATTCCATCTCCTACTATAGCGGCAATGTATCCTTTTGTTTTTGATAGTATTAAAGATCCAGGGCTTTCTTGTTTACTTGGAGTAGATTATTCTGGTGGAGTAATTTTATTTAATCAATTCTTATATCAAATAAAAAAAGAATTTAATAGAAATAATGCTAACTTAATTATACTTGGAACATCAGGAAGTGGTAAAAGTACAAGTGCAAAAATATTATTAAGAAGTAATATTAGAAATGGACATAAAGTAGTAGCTATAGATCCTGAGGGTGAACTTGGTGAAATGACTAAGCTTTATGGTGGAGATTTTATAGATTTAGGTCGTGGCGGAGACTTTGGAATGATTAATCCATTTGAAGTAGTGTTAGATGCAGATGAAGAAGAAATGAAAGAGGGACTTGGTTATGCAGTACTTACTCGTACTTTGCAAACATTAAAAGCTTTTATGAAGTATTATAGTCCTGATATACAAGAAGATGTTTTAACTATGTTTAGTGAAGTTGTTCAAGAAACATATAAAAGATATAAAATAGATTTTAATACTGATTTTAGTAAAATCAAATCGCAAGATTATCCTACTTTTGATGATGTATATTCTACTATAAAAGGAAGACTTCTTTCTATGACAGAGCATACTCAAGAAAAAGATATAATGGAAAGATTAGAAATTAAAATAAGACCATTTACTAATGAACTTAGATATTATTTTAATGGTAAAACTACAATAGATCCATCTAGTGATTTTATAGTATTTAATATAAGAGAAGTTATGAATGCTGATTCAAATATAAGAAATGCACTATTTTTTAACATTTTAAAATATGCATGGGGTCTTACATTAGATAGAGAAACAAATACTATATTATATGTAGATGAAGCTCATATGCTTTTAGCTGATCAAAATACACTTGGTGCTGAATTTTTAGCAAGAATTCAAAGAAGAAGTAGAAAGTATAATACTGGTACAATAATTATTACTCAGCAACCAACAGACTTCGCAGCGCCTAATGTTATGTTACATGGTAAAGCTATATTTGATAATGCATCTTATTATTTGATTATGGGACTTAAAAAACAAGCTGTTGATGACTTATCTAAATTAATTGATTTAACAGAACAGGAAAAAGATTCTATTAAGAGATATTCTCAAGGACAAGCATTGTTTTCATGCGGTAACCGAAGAATGAGAATAAGCATTATAGCTACTCAAGAAGAGTTAGAATCGTTTGGTACTGGTGGTGGATTATAAAGATACTTAAAGTATCTTTTTTCTTTTGTCATAATATGTTATAATTAATCATGTTATAGGGTATTTAATTATGAATAATAAGGAGAAAGAAATTAATAATGATGTAAGAAATACATCGCAAGCTAATGTTGCTAATCATCCTACTTCCTCTGCAATTGGTAAAGGTGGAAGTTTTTTGGGTAAAGGTTTAAACGTAGCATCTAATTTTTTTCCTGGTAGTAAACACATTAAAAATCTTTCTAATATACTAAATACAAAAAAGGGTAAATCATCTCCATCAGATCTTCAAAAAAAAGAGGGTTTAGAATCAAAAGAAAAAGATAATAAATTAAGTTTACCTTCTAAAAAGAACTTATTAAGCAAAATTTTTCCTCCATTGTTTCCTAAAAAAGCAAAAAATAATAAAACATTAAAAAAACCAAGTATTAAAACTACTTTAATTTTATTTGGGGTATTGTTTTCTATATCTATTGTTTTTACAGCATTATTTTTTGTTTATAATTCACTTACTACTGGTATTAAAGGTATTTTTGGTATTAAAGATGAAGGTGATGGTGGGCTTTGGTCAACTAGTGAATATATAGTTGATAGTAATGGTAATTATTTAGATTTAGAAGATTATGAAACAGAAGATGGACAAAAAGTAAAAGGTTTGTTTACCATTTTAGAAGAAAATGCTTGTCAATCTAGTATTTTTTATGATTTTTTAGACGCTAATTTTAGTGTTAATTTTAACAATGATCCTTGTAGATTATTAAATTATATTGATAAGAGAAGTAAAAAATTAGAACGTCAATATGAAGGAGTAAGTATAGATAGAAATTTAGTGATGTCTTCTATATTTTATGCTTATGATTTTCAACATCAAGAAGAAGATGAAGAATATATATCTGCTGATCAAACATATGAAGTATTAAAAAACATACTTGAAAACGGAATTATTGATAGACAAGATGTTAATGATATTATGGAAAGTATGATTCTTAAAAAGAATTTTGATTATTATTACTTTAATAAAAAAGATAATATGTGTTATAAAAAAACAGCTAAAATGTATACAGTTGATTTTAAAAAGTTTGATATATTTATGAAATATGGATATTCAGATAATAAATATATGAATGAGTATGAAAGAATAATTAATAATAATTCATCTTATATTAATTCAGATGACAGATGTAGACATTTAACAAATGTAAATAATTTGTATAATCCAGAAAAGTTAGTGTATACAATTCCTTATGAAGACTTGATGAATTCTAATAAAGTATATACACCATATGATTATAGATATGGTTTTATGTATAATAAGTTTGCATATTATAAAAAAGAAAAGTATGATTTTTTTGTTACTCCTAAAAAAATAGAATATAATTTATATGAAATTAAAGATAAAAAAGATGATTATGATAGTTTATTTCAAATTAAAGAACAAACTAGTAAAAAAAGAAAGTCATCTAATAAACCTTTAACAGTAGAAAGGTATTGTTATAATTATAATTATAATACATTAAATGATATTAAAGTAGTAGTTAGAGACTGTAATAATAAAGAAATAGATATTATATTATTAAAAGAATATTTAATAGGAGTTGCAGTAGCAGAAACAGGATTTTATAAAAACATACCTAATTATAATAAAGCACAATTAGTTGCAGAAATGAGCTATGCTCTTGGAAGAAATGCTAATTATAAACATGGTAATGTACTTTATATGAGAAGTGGAGATTGTGATCAAAATTGGTGTTCTCCTACAAGAGGTTGCAGTAGAATTTTAAGAGCTCCTGCTACACTTCATTCAACATATACAGGTTTTGAAGATAATACAGTGGGGAAAGCAACTTGTTTAGGTAAAAAAGGGTATTGGAGATGTGCGATGAGTCAAGATCAAATAAATACATATTTAAGTTGGATTGAAGAAACTTTAAATTATGTAAATGCAACAAGTGAAACAGGATATAATGGGGCATATAACTCTACTGTTCAATTGGGGTGGGGAGCAAAAGCAAGAAGAAATATACCATATCCAATTATTATAAAAGATACTTATCCAGCTTCAAAAGTATATGATTGTTCTAAGTATGAAATAGAAAATGGTTTTAACGAAAATTTATATTCAGAAGTTTCTGAATATGATGAAGAATTATATTAAATAAAGTAATATAAATAAATATAGATAATTAATGTAAATTATTGTATAATAAAAAAAGAGGTGGGTATATGAAATTAAAGTTTAGAGGAGAGTTGAAAGATATAATTATATTTATTATATTTTGTATCTTTTTATTATATTTAGTTGCTATAGCAGTGCTTAATTTAGCTTCAGTTGCGAGAGAAGGATATTTTCATGGATTAAATCCTATTCCTGCTTTTAGTGCTGATTTTATACTTCCAACACTACTATTTTTTGTAATGGCTATTGTAGCAATAATAGCAAGCGCTTCATCATTCTTTTTGTAAAAAGAAATCAAAATATACAGGCTATACTAAATTATTTTCTGAAAAAGATATGAAAAAAGATTATGGTATTAAACAAATAAAGTTGCAAGAAGATACGTATGATGCTGGTGGTTTCCCAATGATTAATGATGGAAAACGTGCATGGGTAGATAATGGAGAAAACCATTCATTAATAATGGGAGCATCAGGAAGTGGTAAAACACAATGTTTTATGTTCCCATTAGTTAGAATATTAGCAAGACATGGTGAAAGTATGATAGTTACTGATCCAAAAGGTGAGCTTTATGAAGGGTGTGGAAATTTATTAAGAGAAAAAGGATATAAAATAATATTACTTAACTTTAGAGAT
Source organism: uncultured Clostridium sp. (assembly GCA_964345385.1). GTDB lineage: Bacteria > Bacillota_I > Bacilli_A > RF39 > UBA660 > CAG-1000. Next base: position 30,906 of record CAYFQM010000001.1, on the reverse strand, counting down.
CCACAATATGGAGCTGCATGGAATCCATTTAGCTATCCATATAGAATATATAAAGAAGGTCAATTTGATAAAGCAAATGAATTATTACAAGACTTAGCTACAAATATTTTGATAGATCCAAATAATAGACAAGAACCTTTCTGGGAAAATACAGCATCTAACTTTTTTACAGGACTTGCACTTGGACTTTTTGATGATGCTAAAGAAGAAGAGATTAATATTAATAGTATTAATATGATGGCAGAACAAGGTGATGAAAAAATACCAGGAAGAGGAAAACTATATATTTGGGAATATTTTAAATCTAAAGGAGAGTTATCTCCTGCATATATATCTGCGGCTTCTTGTATTAATGCACCACCAGACACTAAGGGTGGTATTATGTCTACATTTAGAACTAAAACTAGAATATTTTCTTCACAAGAGCAATTATCTGAAATGCTTTCATATAGTGAATTTGATATTAGAGATATAGGTAAACAAAAAACTGCGGTGTTTTTAAAAGTACATGATGAAAAAACCACATATCATGCTCTTGCTACAATTTTTGTTAAACAAGCATATGAAGCTTTAATTGCAGTAGCGCAAACTTGTCCAAATTTAAAATTACCTTATAGAACAAATTTCGTTTTAGATGAATTTGCAAACTTTCCTGCACTTAAAGATGTAGAAGCAATGATAACAGCTTCTCGTAGTAGAAATATTAGGTTCTCATTTGTTATTCAAAACTTTTCTCAGCTTACAAGAGTATATGGTAAAGAGGTTGCAGAAACTATTAAAGGAAACTGTGGTAACTTTGCATATTTAATGACTACTGAACTTTCTGCTTTAGAAGAAATTAGTAAGTTATTAGGAGATAAAGAACCTAAAAAACCAAAGAAAGATGAAAGTCCAGAGCCTATAAGACCGTTATTTACTGTAAGTGATTTACAAAATCTTAAATATGGCGAAATTATAATTAATCGTTTTAGAAGTATGCCTTTTAAAACAAAATTAATAGATGATTATAAATTAGATTGGGGTAAAAAATGGGAGCCAGTAGGATATACAAAACGTCCTCATAAAGAAGTTGCAGTATTTGATATTAAAAAATATGTTGATAATTTACTTCCACAAGATTCTTCTCCATTTAATCCAGGTATGTTTGGAATGAACCAAAACTTTAGACCTACGCCATCTCCATTTGGTATGATGGGAGGAAATTCTTCTTCGCCATTTGGTGGACAAAATATTGATGATTATGTAAAAATGTTAGATAAAAAGATAGCTGAAATGGAAGAAGAAGAAAAGAAAGAAAAAGAAAAGAAAGAAAAAGAAAAGCAAGAAACAGTTTCTTCTATGAAAGAAGAAGTAGTTGATTTAAAAACAGAGCCAGTTAAATTAACTGAAGATGATAAAGTAAAAGAAGACAAATTTTTTGAAGACTTTTTTGGAGATGAAGAGTAATTCTTCATCTTTTTAAATACTAGAATAAAAATGAAATTTATATTATAATTAATTCATGGAAGAAATATTTGATATAATAACAATGTTTATTAATTCTTTGGATATATTTAGTGGTTTAATTGGATGTCTGCTTACTTTTTTAGTATCAATCATTCCGTTCCTTCCATTATTTGTACCAGCAACTGTTAATTATTATTATTTTGGGCCAGTACTTGGTTATTTATTAACTTACATTTTTTCAGTTTTAGGTGCAATCGCATCCTATTTGATATTTAGTCATGGTTTTTTCTCTAAATTTGAAAAAAAACTATTAAATAAAGATTATTATATTAAATATAAAAAAATTATTAAAAATATATCACTTACTACTTTAATGCTGCTTACATCTGTTCCATTATCGCCAGCATTTGTTGTGAATATAATTTGTGGTATATCAAAGACAGATTTTAAAAAATATGTTATATCAATAGTATTTGGTAAAATAGTATTAACTTATTATAGTACTTTTATAGGAACTTCTTTATTAGAAAGTTTTAAAAATCCTTTGATTTTAATAAGAGTATTTTTTATAATAGTAATTACATATGTTGTATCTAAAATATTAGCAAAAGCATTTAATTTATAGGAGGAAATTTATGGATATATATATAATAATAGTTGGTTTTATAATTATAGTGTTATTACTTTTAATGTTTTTTAAAAGAAATAATAACAAAGAATTAAATGATTTAATAACCAAAGCTCAAATAGAACTTATTAAAGAAATAGGAGATTTTAAATTAGATTTTAGTGATAAGTTAAATAAAGATTTTAATATATTTAGTGATAGAATGGATAAGAAAATTGAAGGGCTTAACAATAAAGTTAATGAACATCTTAGTGAAGGGTTTGAAAAAACAAATAAAACTTTTCAAAATGTTTTAGAAAGGTTAGCTAAAATAGATGAAGCTCAAAAGAAGATAGATGGATTAAGTAGTGACATTGTTTCTTTAGAAGGAATTTTAACAGATAAAAAAAGCCGTGGTATTTTTGGAGAAGTAAATTTATATCATATATTATCAGCAGTATTTGGTGAAAAAAATGATAAAGTTTATAGAATGCAAGTAAAACTCTCTAATGATTCTATAGCAGATTCTGTTGTATATGCTCCACAGCCTCTAGGTACTATATGTATTGATTCAAAGTTTCCTTTAGAAAACTATAGACGTCTTGTTGAAAAAGGGCTTAGTAATTTAGAAAAAGAAAAAAGAAGTAAAGATTTTCAAAATGATGTTAAAAAGCATATAGATGCAATAGCAGATAAATATATTGTTGAAGGGGAAACTTCTAATCAAGCAATATTATTTTTACCAGCAGAAGCTGTTTTTGCAGAACTAAATGCTTATCATGATCAAGTAATAAAATACGCAGCTTCTAAAAACGTTTGGCTTGCATCTCCAACTACATTAATGAGCTTATTAACAATTATTCAATCAGTATTAAAAGGTCTTGAAAGAGATAAATATACATCTATTATTCATGAGGAATTAAACAAATTAGGGATTGAGTTTAATAGATATAAAGAAAGATGGGATAAATTATCTAGAAGTATAAATACTGTATCTAAAGATGTAGATGAAATACATACAACGACAGATAAAATAACGAAAAGATTTGAGAAAATTAGTAATGTTAATTTAGATAATAAAGATAATAAAAAAGTTATAAGTGATTAAAAACTTATAATTTTTTTAACACCTTATTTTTCTTGTTTAGAATACTCTTTTATGATATATTTATAATAGGTGAATAGTTATGAAGATAACTGATGAAATAAATATAAATAAAGCTATTATTAAGCATAGTGTACTTCTAATATTTTTTATTATCTTAGTTTTTTTATTTACTTTGTTATTTCTTAAGATTAATATGGTTGAAAGAGGTAATATTGAAGTTATAAATGATTTTTATAACATTTATATAAATGAAGTTACAATAGATTACAACACTACAACCAAAGCTATTATTAATGATAGTTATATATCATTTAATATAGATGATTTATATAATTATGAAGAAGCTAAAACAGTTATGGTAGAGCTTTATAATATTGGAAATAAAGATGCGACTATAGAAGAAGTATTAATAGATTTTACTTCTTCAAATATAGATAATGAATATATGATTATAAATGTTTCTTTAAAAAAGGATGATATTATTAGAGCAAAAAGTAAAAAAAGATTTGAAATTAAAATTCAATATAATAGCCCTAATATATTAAAAACAGATGTAGTAGATTTTAATGTTGAGTTTTTATATAAATGATAATACTATTAAAATATTGAGAAATTTGATATAATTATTTAGAGTATATAGGAGTAGCAAATGAAGGAAATAGTATCGAGTTTAGATATTGGATCTAATTATGTTAAACTGGTGGTAGGTGAATATTATAATAATAGTGTTCATGTTTTAGCTTCTTCATGTGTTAAAAGTAAAGGTGTTAAAAACGGAATAATAGTTAACCCAGAAGAAGCTATTATTTCATTAAAAGAAGCATTTTCTAGATGTGAAGAGTTATTAAATACTAAAATTAATAAAGTTATATTAGTTGTTTCTTCTTATTATACCGAGTTTATTAAAGTAAGTGGCAAAACAACTATTACAAATGAAGATGGAAAAATATTAGATAAAGATATTGTAAGAGTACTTCAGTCTTGTGTATATAACAAGATTCCTTCTAATAAAGAAATTGTTAACATTATGCCTGTAATATATAAATTAGATGGAAAAACAAAAGGGACTGATATACTTAATAAAAAGTGTTCTTCACTTGAATGTAACGCTATTATGAGCTTGGTTCCTAAAAAAAATGTATATACAGCGTTTTCTGTTCTTGATAATATAGGTATAGAAGTAGTAGATATTTCTTTAGGTGGACTTTGTGATTATTTTGAGTTTAGAGATGAAAAACTTAGTAAATTAAAAGGAGCAATTATAAATATAGGATATCATAAAACTGAAGTTTCTATTATAGAAAAAGACATTATAATATCATGCGAAGTTCTTGATATTGGAAGTAAAAGTATAGATAATGATTTGTGTTATGTATATGATATTTCTAAAAGAGATAGTGTTAAATTAAAAGAAAGATTTGCTTTGTTTTCTAAAAGAAATGCATCTAGTTCATGGAATCAAGAAATATTGACAATTAATGGAGAAACTATTACAATAAATCAATATGAGATTAGTGAAGTGGTTTATTCTAGAATAAAAGAAATACTAGAGTTATCAAAAAAACAAATAAATCACTTAACAAAAGATGAAATAAGTTATATAATTGTAGTAGGAGGTTCTTCATTAGGAAAAGATATAGAGGTAGTATTAGAAGAGGTTTTTTATAAAGGAATACAAATATTTAAAGTAAAAGAAATGGGTGCAAGGCATAATATGTATAGTAGTGCTCTTGGATTAATTAAATATTATCATTATAAATTATCTCAAAGAAATAAACTTGCATATACTTTTAATGAAGAAGAACAAAAAGAAGTTTTAAATGTTGAAAATAAGAAAGAAGGTATACTTGGTAAAATACATAGATATTTTTGGAATAGTTAGGAGGAAACATGAATAATAAATTAGAGATGGATCAAATAGCTGATATTAAAGTAGTTGGTGTTGGTGGAGCTGGATGTAACGCTGTTAATAGAATGATAGATGATGGTTTAAGAGGTGTTGAGTTTATAGTTGCTAACACTGATTTACAAGTATTAAATATTTCTAAAGCAGAAAGAAAAATCCAAATAGGTAAAAGTATTACTAAAGGAAGAGGTGCTGGTACTAGACCAGAAGTTGGAAGAGAAGCTGCTCTTGAAAGCCAGGAAGAAATAGAAGAGGTTTTAAGAGGAGCAGATATGGTATTTGTAACATGTGGTCTAGGTGGTGGAACTGGTACAGGTGCAGCTCCTGTAATCGCAGAAATTGCTCAAAAATTAGGCTGTTTAACTGTTGCTATTGTAACAAGACCATTTAAATTTGAAGGTCGTCAAAGAACAGACTATGCTTTAGTAGGGCTTGATGAGTTAAGAAAGCATGTTGATACAATGGTAGTAATACCAAACGATAGATTAAGAGATATAATTGATAGAAGCACTCCAATTGAACAAGCTTTTAGAGAAGTAGATAATGTTTTAAGATTAGGAGTTCAAGCAGTTTCTGATTTAATTAGTGTTCCTGGTATAGTAAACTTAGACTTTGCTGATATTAAAACAGTAATGGAGAAAAAAGGAGATGCATTAATTGGTATTGGAGTAGGATTTGGAGATAATAGAGCTGTAGAAGCAGCAAAACAAGCAGTAAGTAGTCCTTTATTAGAAACAACTATTAATGGTGCTACTGATTGTGTAGTAAATGTAACTGGTGGAAAATCTTTAGGTTTATTTGAAGCAGAAGAAGCAGTTGATGTTATAAGAGCATCTGCTAATACAGATGTAAACATTATATTTGGTGCTGTTATAAATGAAGCATTAACAGATGAAATAGTTGTAACTGTTATAGCAACTGGTTTTGAAGATTCAACTGAACCACTATATAAATCAATTGAGGGCGAAAGAAAAGAACCATCTTTAAGTAAATCATTAAATCCAGAAGATGATGAGATATTAGATGTACCAGCATTTTTAAGAAATAGAGACTTTTAAATAAGTCTTTTTATTTGAATATATACTTGCTATAATAATTATATGGAAGTAATTATTAATGATAAAAAATATTTGGTTTTTATAGAAAAAAAACCAATTAAAAATATATATTTAAGAGTAAAAGAAAATGGCATATATATTTCATGTAATCGTTTTGTTAGCGATTCTTTTATTAAGAGCTTTATATATAAAAATAGTGACTATATAGAAAAAAGTTATAAAAAAATACAAAAGAAAAAAGAAAAAGAAAAATCATTTTATTATTTAGGAAAAGAGTATCAAGTAATCATATCAAATACAGTTTCTAAGATACAGTTTCATAATGATATAGTATTTGTTAATAATATAGGGTATTTAGATACTTTTCTAAAAAATCAAGCTAAGAAAACATTTAATGAAAGACTTAATGTATGTTATAATTTATTTGAAGAAGATATAGTATATCCTAAATTAAAAATAGGTAAAATGAAAAGAAAATGGGGTTATTGTAATAATAAAGATGAAATTAAATTAAATACTAACCTTATAAGATATAGTATTAATGAAATAGACTATGTTATAATTCATGAACTTTGTCATTTAATAGAATTTAATCATAGTAAAAAGTTTTGGGCTCTTGTTAAAAAATATAAAAAAGATTATAAAGAAGCTCAAAAAATATTGAAGGAGGAATAATGTATATTGATAGTATTTCTAATAAAAATATTAAAGAAATAAGAAAACTTAGTAATAAAAAGTATTCTTTATCAAAGGCATTGTTTGTTATAGAAGGAGACCATGCAGTTAAAGAAGCTATTAAAAATAATAGATTAGTTAAACTATATAAATTAGAAAGTAACCCTATAGAATATGATTTTCCTACTATAACAGTAAGCCCAAAAGTAATGAAAAGTATTAGTGATTTACCAAGTACTCCTAAAGTTATTGGAATAGCTAAAATAGAAAGTAATGAAGTTTTTGGAAACAAAATAGTTATATTAGATAATATTCAAGATCCAGGTAATGCTGGAACTATTATAAGAACATGTGCTGCGTTTGGAGTTGATACAATTATATTTTCTACTTTTTCAGTTAGTCCATATAATGATAAAGTAGTGCGTTCTACTGAAGGAATGATTTTTAATATAAATATTATTATTGATGAAATAGAAGATGTTATAAAAACACTAAAAGATAAAAACATTAAAATATATGGTACAAGTCTAGAAACTAACAAAGAACTAAAAGATATAAAAAAAGAAGATAAGTTTGCTATAGTATTTGGAAATGAAGGAAGCGGAGTTAGAAAAGAAATATTATCTTTATGTGATGAAGTATTTAAAATTGATATGAATGAAAAGTGTGAAAGTTTAAATGTTTCAGTAACTAGTGGTATTATATTATATGAGTTTTTAAAAGATAGGAAGATAAAATAAATGAATTATATTTGTGTTGGTAAAATAGTAAATACTCATGCATTAAAAGGTGAAGTAAAAATTATCAGTGATTTTTCATATAAAGATAGAGTTTTTGTTAAAAACAAAAAATTATATATTGGAGAAGATAAAGAAGAAGTAATAGTGGAAAGTTATAGAATTCATAAAATATTTGATATGATAAAATTTAAAGAGAAAAGCTCAATAAATGAAGTTATAGGGTTTAAGACAAAATATATTTATATAAATAAAGAAGACTTAATATTAAATGATGAAGAATTATTAAATGAAGAATTGATTGGTATGAAAGTATATAAGGAAGATGTTTTATATGGAACTATAGAGGGCTATATATTTGAAGGCAAAACCAAATTAATTGTTGTAAGTGGTAAATATCTTCCATATAAAAAAGAATTAATTTCTAAAATAGATAAAAAAAATAGATGTATATATTATAATGATTTACTTATTTTATAAGGAGGGAAAATGAAAATAGATGTTTTAACTTTATTTCCTAATATGTATGAAGGTTTTCTTACTGAAAGTATTATTAAAAAAGCAATTGAAAAGAAGAAAGTTAATATTAATATAATTGATATTAGAAACTATACAACTTATAAAAATAAACAAGTGGATGACACTTCTTTTGGTGGTGGTGCTGGAATGATATTAATGTGTGAACCTATTTATAATGCTCTAGAGAGTATAAAAACTAATGAATCACATATTATATTACTTTCTCCTAGAGGAAAAGTATATAATCAAAATAAAGCAAATGAATTAAAAGAAAAAAAACATATCATTATAATATGTGGCCATTATGAAGGTTTTGATGAAAGAATATATGATTTTGCTGATGAAATTATATCTATAGGAGACTTTATATTAACTGGAGGAGAAATACCATCTATGGCTATTGTAGATAGTGTTGTTAGATTACTTCCTGGAGTAATAAACAAAGAAAGTTTAATTAATGAAAGTTTTAATGATAATTTATTAGATTATCCAGTATATACAAAACCACGTAATTTTAAAGGGAAAAAAGTACCAGAAGTATTACTTAGTGGTAACCATAAAGAAATAGATGAATATAGAAACAAAGAAAGAATTAGAATTACAAAAAAATATAGAAATGATTTATTTAAGTAATTAATTGCTTGAAATATATAACTGTTAAATGTATAATAATGATTAATATTTGAAAAGAGGTATTTATGACATACATTCTTCAAAAAGAAAAAACTGATCAAAAACTAAATTATTATAATGTTGTAATTGAAGGATTAGATGTTACTCCTAGTGGATATAAAGCTGATAAAATTAAAGCTACTAATATTAAAATAACTGATCCAGAGCTTACTAATAATTTTATTAAGCGTAGAATTAATAATGAAATAGAAAAATTAATAAAATTAATTTTAAAAATATTAAATGATCCAGATACTTCTTCATCTGATGTGGGTATAGTATTAGATGAAATAAGTAGACTAAAGGGTATAATATATAATAAATATAAAGAGCATATGATTAAAAGTGAATATAAAGCTCTATTATCTAAAATTATGTTAATGGAAGAACAGTTTCAAAAAAATTATAGACAAAAACAATTTATTGATAGATTAAGAGAATCTATTATGGATAAAGATATGGAAGAATATAGAAGTAGAGGAAGATAAAAACAAACAAAAAAAGTCCTAATAAAGGACTTTTTATTTTCTAATGGTGACCCGTACGGGATTTGAACCCATAAATGCACGCGTGAAAGGCGTGTGTGTTAACCATTTCACCAACGGGCCATATCTGGTGGGCCTAGAAAGACTCGAACTTTCGACCTCCCGCTTATCAGACGAGCGCTCTAACCAACTGAGCTATAAGCCCATTACTTCAGATGACGTTATCATTTTATAATATTTTTTGGCATTTTGCAACCTTTTTTTACGATTTTACGAAAAAAAGCACTCTTGATTAAAATAATTGGTTATTGTATTATTAATATATATATAGTAAAGGAGAAGCTATGATAGTAAGAACTTCTATTAAATTAATTGTATTAAATATACTATTATTTATATTGTCTTTAACATTTTTAAGATCCCTTCTTATAATGATAGTAGGTAAGTCTATATTTAAAAAAGCTAAACATAATACTAAGAATGTGTATTTTCCAATACTAAATTTATTTACTATGTTAGATGTTCTTGATATATCTATATTTTATGCAATATTATTATTTATACCAGTAGTAAATTTATATCCATTAACACTTATGTCATATAAACTAGGTAAAGATTTTAATGTAAGTAAACCTTTTATGATTGGACTTATATTATGCCCGGTGGTTTTTTATTATATTTTATCTAAGAAAGATTATAAATTTAGAATGAATAAAGATGATGCATTTAAGACTTTAGATAGTTCTTCTTCTAAAATGAATCTTATATTAGAAGAAAAGGAAGAAAAAATACCAATAGTTGAATTATAGAGTGTAAAGTTTATTTACACTTATCTTTTTTTTTAGTATAATTATTATGGAGTAATAAGATATGAGCGAATATAATGAAAAAACAATTAAAATATTACAGGGTCTTGATGCGGTTAGAAAAAGACCTGCTATGTACATTGGATCTACTGATAAAGTTGGATTACATCATTTAGTGTTGGAAATAGTAGATAATGCTATTGATGAATCTATTAATGGATATGGAAATAAAATAGTTGTAACTTTAACTAAAGAAGGAAGTGTTATAGTTGCTGATGAAGGAAGAGGTGTTCCTGTTGGTATGCATTCATCAGGTAAAAGCACTCCTGAAGTTATATATACAGTTCTTCATGCTGGAGGAAAATTTGAAAGTGAAGGATATAAAGTATCAGGTGGTCTTCATGGAGTAGGCTCTTCAGTAGTTAATGCTTTATCTAAATGGATGAAGGTTATTATTAAAAGAGATGGTAAAATACATGAAATTAAATTTAAAGACGGAGGTAAAGTAGATACTCCACTTAAAGTAATAGGTAAAACTAAAGAAACAGGTACAACTGTTGAGTTTATGCCTGATGATGAAATTTTTGGAAGTGCAAGATTTAGTTATACAAACATATGTGAACGTATGCAAGAAAGTGCATTTTTAATAGATGGTTTATGTATGGAAGTAATAGATGAAGAAGATGATAAAAGAAGCGTTTTTCAATATGAAAATGGTTTAGTTTCTTTTATTGAATATATTAATTCAGATCATAAAGGAATACATAAAGTTATTAATTTTAATGGAAATAAAGATAATATTGAAGTAAACGTTGCACTTCAATATACTGATGGTTATAATGAAAATATTATGTCTTTTGTTAATAATGTTAAAACTACTGATGGAGGAACTCATGAAGTTGGTTTTAAAACTGCTTTAACAAAATCATTTAATGATTATATTAAAAACACTTTAAAATCTAAAACATCATTAGATGGTTCTGATGTAAGAGAGGGTTTAACTGCGGTTATTTCTTTAAAAATACCAGAAAATATATTAGAGTTTGAAGGTCAAACTAAAACAAAATTAGGGACTTCAAAAGCTAGAGTTGCTGTTGAAAGTATTGTATATGATAATTTATCTTATTTTTTTGAAGAAAATAAAGAAGCAGTAACTAAAATAACTAATAAAGCTATTCAAAGTAAACTTGCTAGAGAAGCTGCTAGAAAAGCTAGAGAAGAAGCAAGAAGTGGTAAAAATAGAAGTAAAATAGAGAAAAACTTATCTGGTAAATTAGCTCCTGCTCAAAGTAGAAATCCTAAAATTAATGAATTATTTTTAGTTGAGGGAGATAGTGCTGGAGGGTCAGCTAAAGGTGGAAGAGATAGAAAATTTCAAGCAATACTTCCTTTAAGAGGAAAAGTATTAAATACAAGTAAAGCTAAAGAAGAAGATGTATATAAAAATGAAGAATTAAATACTATAATACATACTATAGGAGCAGGAGTAGGTGCTTCATTTGATGTGAGTGAATCTAATTATGATAAAGTAATTATAATGACAGATGCTGATGTAGATGGCGCACATATTCAAATTCTTTTACTTACATTTTTTTATAATTATATGCGTCCTTTAATAGAAAATGGTAAACTTTATATCGCGATGCCTCCACTATATAAATTAGATTATGGAAAGAATAAATATTATGCATATAGTGATGAAGAGATGAACGAAATAAAAGAAAAAAATACTGGTAAATATACTATTCAAAGATATAAAGGTTTAGGAGAGATGAATGCTGATCAACTATGGGATACTACAATGAATCCTCTAACTAGAAGTTTAATTAGAGTAAATATAAAAGATGCTTCACTAGCTAAAAAGAGAGTGGATGTTCTTATGGGAGATAAAGTAGAACCTCGTAAAGAATGGATAGATGAAAATGTTGAGTTTACTCTAGAGGATAACTATAGGGGGTAAATATGAAAGAAAAAGAAATTATAAAAAAAATACAAGATTATGCTCTTGAAGATATTATGGGTTTAAGATTTGGAGCGTATGCTAAAGAGATAATTCAAGAAAGAGCAATACCAGATGCAAGAGATGGACTTAAACCTGTTCAAAGAAGAATATTATATGATATGCATCATAATAACAACGTTTATAATAAACCATATTTAAAATGTGCTTATACAGTAGGTTCTGTTTTAGGTAAGTGGCATCCTCATGGAGACGCTTCTGTTTATGATGCGATGATTCGTATGAGTCAATGGTGGAAACAAAATCATATACTTATAGATGTTCATGGTAATAATGGTTCTATTGATGGTGATGGCGCTGCTGCATATCGTTATACAGAAGCAAGACTATCTAAAATAAGTAATGAATTATTAAATGATATTGATAAAAATACAGTTGCTTGGTCACCAAACTTTGATGATAGATTTTTAGAACCTGCAGTCTTACCACTCAACTCTCCTAATTTCCTCGTTAATGGTTCTAGTGGAATAAGTACAGGTTACGCTACTAATATTCCTCCACATAATTTAGGAGAAATAATAGATGCATGCATTAAAAGAATTGATAGTCCTAACTGTAGATTAGAAACAATATTAGAAATAGTAAAAGGACCAGATTTTCCTACTGGTGGAATATGTATGGGACATGATGGAATAGTAGATGCTTTTACAACTGGTCGTGGAAGAGTAGTATTAAGATGTAAATATGATATAGTAAAAAGTAAATCTAAAGAGCAAATTGTTATTACTGAGATTCCATATGATGTAAACAAATCTTCTTTAGTACAAAAAATAGATTCTATTAGAATAGATAAAAAAATAGATGGAATATTAGAAGTAAGAGATGAAACTGATAGAGAAGGAATAAGAATTGTAATAGATTTAAAACCAAAAGCTAAAACAAATCTTATAGTAAACTATTTACTTAAAAATACTGACATGCAAACATCATTTAACTATAATATGGTAGCTATTGTTAATAGAACTCCTAAGACTTTAGGTATATTAGATTTATTAGATGCGTTTATAAATCATAAGAAAGAAGTTGTAGTTAAAAGAACTGAGTTTGATCTTGAAGTAGATGAAAAGAAAAGTCATATATTAGAAGGTTTTATAAAAGCATTAGATATTCTTGATAAAGTTATTAAAACAATAAGAAGTTCTAAAAATAAAGAAGAAGCTATCAATAATTTAGTCAAAGAATACGATTTTAGTAAAGTTCAAGCTGAAGCTATTGTTATGATGCAGTTATATAAACTTACTAATACAGATGTTAATTTATTTAAAGAAGAATATGAACGCTTAAAAGAAGAAATTGCTTTTTTTAAATCAATTCTTAGTGATGAAGGTATATTATTTAATGTAATAAAAAATGAACTTAGAAGCGTTAAAAAAGAATTTGCTCATGATAGAAAAACTGTAATAGAAAAAGATGTAGATGAAATTAAAATTAATGAATTAGATATGGTAAGTAAAGAAGACTTTGTAGTATGCATTAGTAAAGCTGGATATGTAAAGAAGGTTTCATTAAAATCATATAATTTGTCAAGTGCAGAATATCCAGGGGTTAAAGAAAATGATTATATAGAAGGTTTTTATAAAATGAATAATCATGATACAGTATTAATGTTTACTAACCAAGGAAATTATTTATATGTTCCAGTAAGAGAAATTCCTGAATGTAAATATAAAGATCTAGGTTCTCACATATCTAATATAATTCAAATATCTGATGAAGAAAGTATAGTAAAAACTATTGCTGTTAATAATTTTGATAATACAATTATTACTGCATTTACTAAAATGGGAATGTGTAAAAGAATGTTACTTAAAGATTTTGAAGTAAGTAGATATTCTAAACCTATGATTATGTTTAAGTTAAAAAATAAAGATGAATTAATTTCTATTAGTAAATCAAATGAAGGTGAAAATAATGATGTATATGTATTTACTAAAGAAGGTTATGCTTTAAGATATAGTAGTGAAGAGATAGCTATGGTAGGACTTCGAGGAAGTGGAGTTAAAAATATAAGATTATCTAATAATGATTATGTAGTATCTTCTTTTGTAACAAAAGATTCATTAGAATACATATCTATATTTACAGATAATAATATGGCTAAAAGAATTAAGTTAGATGAAGTTAAAAAAACATCACGTGCTTTAAAAGGAAGCATTATTATTAAAAAAATGAAAAGTAAAGTTATTAATTTATTTAAAGCATTTAATGTACATTCTAAAACAATATTTGGAATATTAGAAGATGAAATTAAATATATTAAATCTAGTGATATAGTTATAAGTGATAAATCATCTAATGGAAATGTTATTACTAAAAAGAATATTAATGATATATTTGTTATTTCTAAATTAACTATTATTGGTAAAGAAGATATTAATGATGAAATTAAAGAAGAAGAAACAGATGTAAAGGATGAAGTGCCTAAAGAAAGAGTAGTAGTTAATTTAACTATGAGTGATTTTTTTGAAGAGTTTAAAATATAAAAATAGGAGGTAATATGCTTACTAAAAAAGAAATAAATAATTTAGCAGATAGTTTATTAATTGGACTAAGTGAAGAAGAAATAAAATTAATAGAGTTAGAGTTTGATGAGATTCATAATAAAATAAATATTGTTAATACTATACCTAATATAAAGGAAGTTGTTCCTCTTACATATCCATTTGATATAGAAATTGATAAGTTAAGAGATGATACATTTTCAAGTGAAGAGATAGAAGTTAATGAACTTTTTTCAAATTCAAAGGCTGTAGAAGGAAGAGAAATTGTTATTCCTAAGGTGGTGGGAGAATGATAGAGGATTTACATAAAAAATTAGTTAAAAAAGAAATTACTCCTAAAGAGTTAATTTCTGATTCTATTAATAAAGCAAAAGAAGCCTTAAAAGAATATAATGCATTTGTAACTATATTGGATGAAGTAAAAGAAAATAATTTAACAGATAATTTACTTAGTAATATTCCATATGGTATAAAAGATAATATAACTACTAAAGGAGTTTTAACAACTGCTTCATCTAATTCTTTAAAAAATTATGTACCAATATATGATGCCACAGTAGTAAAAAAATTAAAAGAAAGCGGAGCTGTATATATAGGTAAAACAACAATGGATGAGTTAGGATTAGGAGGAGAAGGCACTACATGTCATACAGGAAAAGTTTTAAATCCATGGGATAAAAAAAGAATGTGCGCTGGAAGTTCTTCGGGTTCTGCTACTTCTGTTGCATGTGGAGTATATCCTTTTGCTTTAGGAAGTGATACAGGAGACTCTATTAGAAAACCAGCTGCTTATTGTGGAATAGTAGGTTTTAAACCAACTTATGGACTTGTTTCAAGATATGGTTTATTTGCTTTTGCAAGCTCACTTGATACAATAGGTGTTTTAACAAGAAGTGTTAAAGATGCAAGTATTGTAATAGATGCTATAAAAGGAAAAGATAATAATGATATGACTTCATGGGATTCACAAAATATAAAACTATATGAAAATTTAAAAAATGATTTAAAAGGTAAAAAATTATTTTATATAGATTCATTAATAAATTTAGATAACTATGAAAATCCATCTGAAGAATTTATTAAGCATATAGAAAACTTTAATAATACATTAAAACTTATGAAGAAGCTTGGTGCAGAAGTTAGTAAAGAAAGTATTGATGAAAAGTTACTTCAAAGTATAAATAGCACTTATATAATTTTATCTTGTGCAGAAGCAACATCTAATTTATCAAATTTAACAGGTATTTCTTTTGGACCAAGAAGTGAAGGTGAAACTTTTGAAGAAATGGTTAAAAACTATAGAACTCAAGGGTTTAGTCCTCTTATAAAAAGAAGGCTTGTAATTGGTTCATATGTTTTACAAGAAGAAAATCAAGAGAAATATTTTATAAATGCTAAAAGAGTAAGAAGGCTTATTGTAGAAAAATTTAATTCTTTATTTGAAAAATACGATGCATTTATTATGCCTGTATCTACAGGAGTAGCTAAATATTTTGATAGTAAGCTTAATAAAAATGATTCACCTATATTAGAAGAATTATTACAAATAGGTAATTTTGGAGGCTATCCTAGTATTACAATTCCTAATGGTTTTATAAATGGTTTACCAACAGGTGTAAATATTACTGGTAAAGTTAAGGATGATAGTAATGTTTTAAATATAGCATATTCTTTAGAACAAAATATGACATATGAAAATCAAATAGCAAAGGAGAGTAAAAAATGAAAGCAGTTATTGGATTAGAATTTCATTGTGAACTTAAATCTCATACTAAAGTATTTTCTCCAGCATTAAATCAATATAATACTATAGCTAATAAAAATGTATCAGTTATAGATATGGCTTTTCCTGGAACGTTACCATCATTAAATAAAGAATGTATGAGAAAAGCTATAAAGATGGCTTATATACTAAATTGTGAAATTTCTTCATATATGGAGTTTGATCGAAAAAATTATTTTTATCCAGACTTACCTAAAGGTTACCAAATAACTCAGTTTTATAACCCAGTAGGAGTTAATGGAAAAATAATAATTGATGTTAATGGAATAGAAAAAGAAGTGTTAATACATGATATTCATTTAGAAGAAGATACTGCTTCTTTAGATCATTTTGATGATTATAGTGCACTTGATTATAATAGATGTGGTGTTCCACTATTAGAAATAGTAACAGAACCTTGTTTTAATAATGCTGATGAAGTAGTATGCTTTTTAGAGACATTAAGAAGTATATATCAATACACTGGTATATCAGATGCAGATTCAAAAAAAGGTCAAACAAGATGTGATGTAAATATATCTATAATGGAAGATGATGCAACTGAATATGGAACTAGAGTAGAAGTTAAAAATGTAAATAGTTTTGCAAACGTAAGGCAAACAATCAATTATGAAATAGAACGTCAAACAAAATTAAAAGAAGCAGGTAGATATAGTGAAGTAGTAAGGGAAACAAGAAGGTTTGATGAACCAACTGGAACAACTATACGTATGAGAAGTAAAGAAGAAGAGGTGGATTATAAATATTTTCCTGAACCTAATATTCCAAGATATAAAATTACTAAAGATTTAATTAATGATATTATAAAAGAAATACCAGTTTTAGCTTCAGAAAGAAAAAACAAATATATTTTAGAATATAATTTAAGTGAATATGATTCAAATTTATTAGTTAAAGACAAAAAAATATCTGATTATTTTGAAGAGTGTTTAAAATATTCATCTAATGCAAAAAGTATATGTAATTTTATAACTACTAGATTATTAGGCGAAATAAATAAAAGAAATATAGAAATTGATAATTTATTTATAAAGCCAAAGGATTTAGGAGATTTAGTTAACAGGGTAGATAATGGTAAAATAACCAATAATCAAGCTAAAGAAATATTAACTATTATGTTAGATGAAGAAAAATCAATAGAAGAAATTATTAAAG
This sequence comes from uncultured Clostridium sp., assembly GCA_964345385.1. Lineage (GTDB taxonomy): Bacteria > Bacillota_I > Bacilli_A > RF39 > UBA660 > CAG-1000. Next base: position 13,428 of record CAYFQM010000001.1, on the reverse strand, counting down.
AACGTAATATGGAAATAATAGAAGATGATGAGTTACTTACTAAATATTTAGAGGAAGTAATAAAAGAAAATGAGCAAGCAGTTAATGATTATAATAAAGGAAGAACTAATATGCTTGATTATTTAGTTGGTCAAGTTATGAAAAAATCTAAAGGAAAAGCAAATCCTAGCGTAGCTAAACAAATGTTAAAAGAAATGATTAGTTAATTATAAAAAAATGTGTTGAATTATTAATGATTCAATGTTAGAATAAATATATGAGAATAGAGGAGGATTGTTTATTATGGATTCAATCTTAAATTTTTTAGCAGATAATTATATATGGTTTATGTGTGGGGCTGGAGTATTATTGCTTGCTCTTATAGGGCTTATTGTTGATGGAAAGAAACATAAGAATAAAGAAGCAGCAAATAATAATGTTGCACCTACACCTGAAATAAATGAGGCTAATATGGCTTATACAGAACAAGGAATTAATACTGTATCGGCAGCTACACTTGCACCGGTGCAGGAAGAACCTTCATTAACTTTTGATAATGTGCCAGATGAAAGTAGGCCAACAATTAGAGAAACGCAAAATGAACCAAATTTAAATATGGAAGCTTCAAATGTTAATGTTCCATCAGAGCCTGTTTCAATGCCGGGCCAAAATGTTAACAATGAAGTAGTGCAACCAGTTTCTATGCCAAATGATAATGTTATGTTGACAGAAGAAAGTGTTGTAATACCTGAAGTTCCTGTAATACCAGAAATTCCAGAAATGGGAGAATCTAAACCAATAGAAGTTGAGCCTCAAGTAGTTAATACTGGAGCACCTTATGTTGAAAATGTTGCTGCTCCTGTAGCTGGTACACCAGAAACAGTTTCTGCACCATCAGCACCAGTAGATGGGGTGGCACCAGTGAATGTTCAAACACCAGAAACTGCTATACCAACTAATGATTCACCTTTAGTGTAAAAAAATAAGAATATTGTGTAAATATTCTTATTTTTTTGAGAGTATTTGTTATAATAAAAATAGAAAAGAGGGTAAATATATGAATAAAAAACAAAAAACAAATATTAAAGGTGTTGTTATTTTGATTTTGTTTTTTGTATTTATTTTAGGTTTTTACTTTTTATTTGGTAAGAAAGTAAAATATTCAAGAGAAATCGAAACATCATTATATTTTGAATCTTTACCTAGTGATGTGTTATTAAAAGATTATGAGAGCTATAAAAACTTTATAAAGAAAAATTTAAATGAAGAAGAATATATTAAAGAAATTACTAACGAAAATATTACTCATGAAGCATTTAATAAATATGATTTTGTTGCTATCTTTTATCAAACAAGATTATGCAATAGTGAAAATTATTTAACTTCTATTACATCATTAAAAGATAAAATAATATTATCTATGAAAAAAAATAATAATTCTAATTGTAATTTAAAAACCAGAATATTGTTTGTTTCAGTAGAAGATAACAAATATGATAATGTACCTAATGTAATAATAAAAAGAGAAAAACGATAGGAAATTTTCTATAACTTGACAATATTTACATAAATATTTATTATATTAATACAAGTTAATATAAATTATTATAAAAGTATTTACTTTTGTATTATTTTTTTATTTTAGGAGGGCTATATGGATTTAAGAGAAAAGTTTATAATTTTTTTTGTAAGTAAAGGGCACTATCAAATACCTAGTGCTTCATTAGTACCTGAAAATGATTCTAGTGTTTTATTTACAACTGCTGGAATGCAACAATTAATTCCGTATTTAATGGGAGAAAATCATCCTTGTGGAAAAAGACTTTGTAATTATCAAAAATGTATAAGAACAAATGATTTAGATGTGATAGGAGATACTTATCATCATACATTTTTTGAGATGTTAGGTAATTGGAGTTTAGGAGATTATTTTAAAAAAGAATCTATTACTTGGAGCTATGAGGTTTTGACTGAAGTTTTAAAGTTTCCAGTTGAAAGATTAGCTGTAACTGTGTTTGAAGGTAATGAAGAAGTTCCATTTGATAGTGAGTCATATAATATATGGAGAAGTGTAGGTATTAAAGAAGACAGAATAGCTAAAACAGTAAAAGATAATTTTTGGATAGCTTCTACTCATGGACCATGTGGACCGGATACAGAAATATTTTATTTTAGAAGTGAAGAAAAAGTACCAGAAAAATTTGATCCAAATGATGAAAGATGGGTTGAAATTTGGAATAATGTTTTTATGGAATACTATAAAGATGAAAACGGGAAAATTACAGAGCTTCCTAATAAAAATGTAGATACTGGTATGGGTTATGAAAGAGTGGTATCAATTATAGAAAATGTAAGTGATAATTATACTTCTTCTGTATGGAAAGATATAATATCTTTAATTGAAGAAATCTCTAATAAGAAATATAATGATTATTCAAAGCAAATGAGAATTATTGCTGATCATATTAGAACCGCTGTCTTTATTAGTGCAGATAATGCTATGATTAAACCAAGTAATATAGGGCAAGGTTATATTTTAAGAAGATTAATAAGAAGAAGTATTAGATATGCAAGGCAGTTAGATATAGATATTAATAGTAATTGGGAAGAGTTAATCGCATTAAAAATAATATCTAAATATGAAAAGCATTATGAAGAATTATCTAAAAATAAAGATGAAGTATTAGAAGTACTTAAAAATGAAAAGATAAAATTTAATAAAACACTAGAAAAAGGTTTAAGAGAATTTAAAAAAATATATAATGGTAATATAGATGGGAAAACTGCTTTTCGTTTATTTGATACATATGGTTTTCCAATTGAGCTTACTGTTGAACTTGCAGAAGAAAAAGGTTTTAAAGTTGACCTAGATGGTTTTAAAGAATGTTATAAACATCATCAAGAATTATCTAGAACTAGTTCAAAACAACAATTTAAAGGGGGCCTTTTATCACATGATGAAGCACAAATTAAATATCATACAGCAACTCATTTATTAAACGCAGCATTAAAAGAAGTAATTGGAAAAGATGCTCATCAAATGGGATGCAATATAAATAATGAAAGAATTAGATTTGATTTTAGTTCTGATCATAAACTTACTGATGAAGAAAAGAGTAGTATAGAAAAATTAGTAAATAAATGGATTAAAGATGCTCTTCCTGTTACAAGTAAAGAAATGAAAAAAGAAGATGCTATTAAAAGTGGAGCTGAATGTATGTTTATTGAAAGATATCCAGATATAGTTACAGTTTATTCTATAGGAGACATTTCTTATGAATTATGTGGAGGTCCACATGTAAAAAACACTAGTGAGTTAGGTGAATTTAAAATAGTTAAAGAAGAATCTTCTTCTTCAGGAGTAAGAAGAATAAAAGCTATATTAAAATAATGTAAATAAAAACATTAAATAAAACTAATTTAATGTTTTTTAATTGCTTATTGTTATGATATAATTTTACTAGGAGTACATATGAATATATATGATTTTACACAAGAAAAATTAGAAGCTCATTTAGTAGAAAATGGATTTAAAAAATATAATGCAGTTCAAATAATAGATTGGATATATAAAAAAAATATATATGATTTTGATTTGATGAGTAATTTATCAAAAAATCTTATTATTTATTTAAAAGAAAAATTTGTTATTAAAGATTTAAAACTAGTTACTAAAGAAGAGAGTAAAGAAGTTAATAAATATTTATTTGAGTTATTTGATGGAAATAAAATTGAATGTGTATTAATGTTTCATGATTATGGAACAAGTTTATGTATCTCTTCTCAAGTTGGATGTAATATGGGATGTGCTTTTTGCGAAAGTGGAAGAGTAAAGAAAATTAGAAATTTAGAAGTACATGAACTTGTTTCACAAGTTGTTAGCACATCTAAAATATCTAAAACAAAAATTAATTCTATTGTAATTATGGGAATAGGAGAGCCTTTTGATAACTATGATAATATTATAGATTTTATAAATATAGCTAAAAATAGAAAGATGTTAGAAATTGGTTCTAGGCATATAACTGTATCTACTTGTGGAATAGTGCCTAAAATAAAAGATTTTGCTGATATAAATAGTCAAGTTAATTTAGCTATTTCTTTACATGCTCCGAATGATGAATTAAGAAGTAAATTAATGAGAATAAATAAAGCTTATAATATTAAAGAGTTAATCGATGCGATTGATTACTATATAAGTATAACTAATAGAAAAATAACTATTGAATATATAATGCTTAGTGGTATAAATGATGATAAGAAGTATGCTTATGAACTTGTTAATTTATTTAAAGGTAAGTTAGTTTATATTAATTTAATACCATATAATGAAACATCTAATACTCAATTTAAACGTAGTGAAGACTTTAAAATTAAAATGTTTTATGATATACTTAAAAAGAATAATGTTAATGTAATAATAAGAAAAGAAATGGGTGGTAATTTATCTGCAGCATGTGGACAATTACGAGTTAGAAATGAGGGAAATATATGATAACATTTTATCAAACAGATCCTGGAAAAGTTAGAAATCATAATGAAGATTCTGTTACAATAGTAAAAAATTTAAACAATGAATATTTAATGGTAGTTGCTGATGGTATGGGTGGACATAAAGCCGGAGAAGTGGCTAGTTCATTAGTTGTAAATGAGCTGGGCAAAAGATTTATAGCTATGTCTAGCATCGGAACTAAAGAAGAAGCTGTAGTTTGGTTAAAAGAAATAATAGATGAAATAAATGTAAAAATATTAAGATATGCTGAATCACATGTTGATGCATCAGGTCTTGGAACTACTTGTGTATGTGCCATCTTAACAAATGACTTTTTATTATTTGGTAATGTAGGTGATTCTAGTGGTTATGTATTAAAACAAGGTAAACTTTATAAAGTAACAAAAGATCATACTTTAGTTAACTTATTATTAGAAAGCGGAGAAATAAGTATAAATGATGCTCAAATGCATCCACAAAAAAATATTTTAATGAAAGCATTAGGTGCTGCAGAAATAATTGAAATAGATATTTTTGATGTAGAAAAAACTGTTGATGGAATACTTTTATGTAGTGATGGATTAACTAATATGTTAACTAAAGAACAAATAGAAAAAGTATTAAATGATCAAGAATTAACTATTGAAGAGCAAATAAATAAATTAATAATGAAAAGCAATGCAAGAGGGGGAACTGATAATATAACTGTTGCTTATTTGAAAAGGGATGATGAATAGTGATAGTGAAAGGTTCTAAAATTAATGATAGATATCAAATAATTAAAACATTAGGTGAGGGCGGAATGGCTAATGTTTATTTAGCACATGATGAAATATTAGATAGAAATGTTGCTGTTAAAGTTCTTCGTGGAGACCTAGCAAATGATGATAAGTTTGTAAGACGTTTTCAAAGAGAAGCTTTATCTGCTTCTAGTTTATCTCATCCTAATATAGTTGAGATGTATGATGTAGGAGAAGATGAATGCGGATACTATATTGTTATGGAGTATGTTGATGGTAAAACATTAAAACAAATATTAAAAGCAAGAGAAAAACTTTCTATAACAGAAGTAATAGATATTATGCTTCAAGTGGCAGATGGAATGGCACATGCTCATGATGCATATATTATTCATAGAGATATTAAACCACAAAATATAATGATGCTTTCTAATGGTGTTATTAAAATAACGGATTTTGGTGTATCAACTGCTTTAAACTCTACTCAACTTACTCAAACAAATAGTGTAATGGGAACAGTACATTATTTACCACCAGAACAAGCTAATGGAAAAGGATCAACTATAAAAAGTGATATTTATTCAATGGGTATAATGATGTATGAGTTATTAGCTGGTAAACTTCCATATAAAGGAGAATCTGCTGTTGAAATAGCTTTAAAACATTTAAAGGAACCTTTGCCTAGTATAAAAAAAGAAATTCCTTCTATTCCACAATCACTTGAAAATGTTATATTAAAAGCAACTGCTAAAAATCCAAAGAATAGATATAAAGATGCAAGGCAGATGCATGAAGATATAAAAACTTGTTTAGATGCTTTTCGTCAAGATGAAAAAAGATATGTTTATAAATATCCAGAAAATGATTTGGATGAGACTAAATCGTTAGATAAAGAAGTAGAAGAAATTAAATTAAAAAAAGAAAAAGAAGAAGAAAAAAAGTTAATAGAAGAAGAAATAGATGATAATAAAAAAGCTAATAAAATATTAATTATACTTCTTAGTATTTTTGTGGGGCTTATTCTTATAGTTACAATAGGGCTAGTTGTGTATACAAAGTTAGATGAAAAGAAAAATAAAGCAGTATATATACCAGATGTTTCGGATAAAACAATAAAAGAAGCATCTAATATATTAACTGATCTTGGTTTTAATGTTAGTTCAGAGTATAAATATGTAGCTAGCGAAACTATTGAAGAAGATAATGTAGTTAAAACTAGTCCAGAAGCAGGAATTAAAATAAAAATAGGAACCACAATATATTTATATGTTTCTTCTGGAATGCAAGTTTATATAGTAGAAGACTTTACTGGACAAAATTATTTAGAAGTAAAAGGTAAACTTGAAGAAAAATGTGATTGTAATGTAGTAATAGAAAAAGAAAAAATAAGTGAAGATGATAAAAAAGAAGAAAACACAGTATTAAGAACAGAACCTAGTGTAGGAGAAGCAGTAAAGCCTGGTAAACAAATTACTATATTTATACCAGATATAGTATATAAATATCCTGATTTTACTAGTGGTTATTCAGTAGGATCAGTAGAAGAATATTGTAGAACTCATGGTTTAAAATTAAAAATAAATTATGAAGAAACAAATGATTATCCAGCAGGTACTATAATACATCAATCTCCTGCTGCAAATACTGAAGTAGTAAGTGGAGTAACAGTAACAATTAAAATAACAAAGAAAAAAATAGTTGAAGAAGAACCTCAAACTCCTCCAGAAGAAGAACCAGAGGGTTAATAAATGAAAGGAAAAATAATATGTATTAATAAATTTATACATACTGTTTTACTTGATAATGGGGATGTAGTAGATTGCATAGTAAGAGGAAAACTTAGAAATGAAAATGTTTTTACATTAGTAGGAGATTATTGTTTAGTAGATATAGCAAATAAAACGATTGAAAAAATATATAAAAGAAGAAATAGTTTAGATAGACCTATGGTTGCTAATATAGATAAGCTTTTAATTGTATCAAGTACAACTATTCCTGCTTTTTCAACTTATTTAATAGATAAATTTTTAATAATTTCATATTCAAATAATATAGAGCCAATTATTATTGTTACCAAAACAGATAAATTAAAATTTAAAGAAAAATTAGATATTAAAAAATATGTTAATTATTATAAAAAAATAGGTATTAAAGTATATTATAATTATCAAATTAAAAAAATAAAAAAAGAGTTTGATGGAGTAACAGTTGCACTTTGTGGTCAAACAGGAAGTGGTAAAAGCACACTTTTAAATCGTATAGATAAATCTTTAAAATTAAAAACAGATGAAGTTTCTCTTGCATTAGGAAGAGGAAAGCATACAACTAGATTAGTAGAACTTTTAAAAATAGGTAATGGTTTAGTCGCAGATACTCCTGGTTTTTCATCGGTTACATTAGACATTAAAAAAGAAGATATAAGAAAGTATTACAAAGACTTTGTACACAAGTGTAAATATAAATCTTGTTTACATGATAAAGAAGAAGGTTGTTATATAAAAAAGTTAGTAAAGAAAAATGTAATTAAAAAGTTTAGATATGATAATTATATTAAATTGTTAGGGGAGGGAAAATGAAAGTATCTGTTTCTATATTATCAAATAGTATTAAACCATCTGATATAGTAAAAGAAGTATCTAAGTCAAAAGCAGATTATATACATTTAGATATCATGGATGGAAAGTTTGTTAAAAATAAAACATGGACTTATAGTGAAATTAAAAAAATAGTTTCTAATACTAATATGAAGTTTGATGTTCATTTAATGGTTGATAAACCAGAAAAATATATAGAAGATTATGCTCTTATTAATACAGAGTATTTAATATTTCATTATGAGGCAGTAAAAGATATTGACAAAATTATTGATAAAATTAAATCTTATGGTTTATTAGTAGGAATATCTATAAAGCCAAATACTAAAGTAGAAGATCTTTATCCATATTTAGATAAAATAGATCAAGTACTTATTATGAGTGTTGAACCAGGAGAGTCTTATCAAACATTTATGCACGAGTCTTTAGAAAAAATTAGAACATTAAAAGAATATATTTTTAAAAACAATTATAAAACTATTATTTCTGTAGATGGTGGTATAAATGAAGAAACATCTTTATTAGCAGGAGAAGCTGGAGCTGATATGCTAGTTAGTGCTTCATATATTCATAAAGATATTATAAATAATATAGAATTTTTAAAAAATTTATAAAAAAGCTTTACAATTTTAAAAGTATGTTATATAATCATAAGCGTGAAGTGACCAAAGACAGTAAGTACTAACATAAATCTTACCGAGGAAACAATTTATTCATTTGAATACAAGTTTCCTTTTGGAAACTTTTTAAATAGTTAAAAGGAGGAAGAAGTGGCAAGTAAAGAAATTCTAAAACAAAAAGAAAATGTTGTTAATGAAATAGTTCAAAAACTAGATTCATCTAAAACTTTTTTACTTCTTAATTATCAAGGACTTACAGTTACTGAACTTGCATTATTAAGAAAAAACTTAAAAGAATGTGGTTCTGAAATTAAAGTATATAAAAACACTTTAATGAACTTAGCAATTAATAAAAAGAAAATAGAACTTGATGATTTTATGCAAGGACCAAATATTTATGTTTTTTCTACTGATATTATTGAACCTATAAAAATAGTAAGTCAGTTTGCTAAAACTCATCCAGCACTTGAAATAAAAGTAGGATTTATTGATGGTAAGGTAGTAGATACAAAAGTAATAAATGAATATGCAACAATTCCAAGTATGGAAGGATTACTTACAATGTTTGCTGGCGGTTTAATAGAACATTTGAAAAATTTAAGTATAGGATTGAATTTATATGCTGAAAAGTTAGAAGAAGGAGGAAATAACTAATGGCAAAAATTGAAAATAAAGATATTATTGCAGCTTTAAAAGAAAAAACAATTCTTGAAGTAAAAGAATTAGTTGATATGATGAAAGAAGAGTTTGGAGTAGATCCAAGTGCTGTAGCAGTAGCTGCACCAGTTGAAGCTCAAAAAGAAGAAGAAACATCTTCAGTTAAAACAGTTGTTTTAAAAGAAGCAGGAGCTCAAAAATTACAAGTTATTAAAATTGTAAGAGAAGTAACTGGTTTAGGATTAAAAGAAGCAAAAGATATTGCTGATGCTGGAGGAAATGTAAAAGAAAATATTCCTACTGCTGAAGCTGAAGAATTAAAAGCAAAATTAGAAGAAGTTGGCGCAACAGTAGAACTAGCTTAATTAACAGCCTTTAATATAAAGGCTTTTTGCGTATATAAGGTATATAAAAAAGAAGGGAGATGGGAATGATACATTATTTTACTAATAATCAAAATTTAACAAGTGAAATAAAAGAGTTAAAATATTCTTATCTTTCTTTTTCATTTACATTTTTAACTGATAATGGAGTTTTTAGTAAAAAGCATATTGATTATGGAAGTAAATTATTAGTTGAATCATATTTAAAAGATGTAAGTGAAAATTATAAAGTATTAGATGTTGGCTGTGGATATGGTTTTCTTGGAATAGTTATATCTGTAGTTAATAATAGTTATGTTGATATGATAGATATTAATAAACGAGCAGTGCATTTAGCTAAAAGAAATGCAAAAAAAACAGAATTTAAAGGCAACATATTTGAAAGTGATGCTTATAGTAATGTAACTAGTAAATACGATGTTATTATAACTAATCCACCTATAAGAGCTGGAAGAGAAAAAGTATTAGAAATATTGCTTGGTTCTTTTGATCATTTAAATAAAAATGGTAGGTTATATTTTGTTATAAGAAAAAAACAAGGAGCAAAAACTATTAAAAAAATAATAGAAGAAAAATATAAAGTTGAAATTTTAAATAAAGAAAAGGGATATTTTATATTTAAAGTAACTAATTAATCAAAATATATTGACTTATTTGAAATATATATGATAGAATTATAAATTGCAATGTGTTTGTTTATTTTAGATATTGTGTTCTTTAAAAATTTTAGGATTGGGGTGAAAAAGTGGCATACAAAACAATGAAATTTGGTGACCATAGAGAAAGAAGAAATTTCTCTACAAAACGTACATTAGAATTATCGAATCTTTTAGAGGTACAAAAAGATTCATTTGACAAATTTTTGAAGGAAGGAATAAAAGAAATTTTCGATGATATATTTCCGGTAGATAGTTTCTCCGGTTCTTTGTCGTTGGAATTTGGTGAATATCATTTTGAGCCATCAAAGTATACTGTAAAACAGTGTAAAGAAAGGAAACTTACTTATTCTGCTTCTTTAAAAGTACAAGCTAGACTATTTATAAATGAAACAGGTGAGGTAAAAGAACAAGAAATTTTCTTAGGTGATATTCCATTGATGACTGATACTGCATCATTTATTATAAATGGAGCAGAAAGAGTTATTAATAATCAACTTGTTATGGGGCCTTCTTGTTATTATAAAAGTGAAATTGATAAAACAGGTAGACATATTATTTCTAACGAAATAAGACCAAACAAAGGAACTTGGCTTGAGTATGAACTTGATGCAAGAGGTATTTTATATGTAAGAATAGATAGAACTAGAAAAGTACCAGTAACAACTTTATTAAGAGCATTGGGTCTTAGTAGTGATGAAGAAATATTAAAATTATTTGGAAAAGATGATTATTTAGTTAATACTCTTACAAAAGATTCTACTAAAAATACTGATGAAGCATTAATAGAAATATATGAAAAATTAAGACCGGGTGAACCTGCAACATTAGATAGTGCTAAAAACCAATTAATAACTAGGTTTTTTGATAGATTTAGATATGATTTAGGTAAAGTTGGTAGATATAAATTTAATAAAAAGTTAAATGTGGTAGATAGATTACTTAATAATAAACTAGCGCAAGATATTAAAGTAGGAAGAAAAACTATTGCTAAGAAAGGTGATATTATCACTAAAGAACTTTTAAGTGAGTTAAAGCCTTACTTAAGTGAAGGTTATGGTGTTAAAGAAGTAACTATAAATGAAGAATTAGATACATATAATAAAGTGCAAGAAATATTGTTATATGCAAATGATGAAAGTAATAAGATAATTAAAGTAATTGGTAATGATCAAACTATTGATGATAGAAGACTTACTATACCTGATGTATATGCATCACTTTCATATTATATTAGTTTATTATATGGAATTGGTCATTTTGATGAAATAGATCATCTTGGTAATAGAAGAGTAAGACAAGTAGGAGAGTTAATTTCTCAACAATTTAGAATAGGTATTGCTCGTATGGAAAGACAAATTAGAGATAAGATGTCTACTCAAGAAATAGATGCAGTAACTCCTAAATCATTAATTAATATTCGTCCATTAACAGCTGCTTTAAAAGAATTTTTTGGTTCATCTCAACTATCAAAATTTATGGATCAAATAAATCCTGTAGCAGAGCTTAATGACAAAAGAAGACTAAGTGCATTAGGTCCTGGAGGTTTATCAAGAGATAGGGCTGGATTTGAAGTAAGAGATGTTAATCCATCACATTATGGAAGAATTTGTCCAATTGAAACACCAGAAGGTCAAAATATTGGATTAATTACATCTTTAGCTTCATATGCTAAGATTAATGAATATGGTTTTATTATGACACCATATAGAAAAGTAGTAGATTCTAAAGTTTTAGATGAAATAGAATATTTTACTGCTGATGAAGAAGAAGATTATTATATTAGTCAAGCAACAATAAATATAGATAGTAAAGGAATGATTGAAGATGATATTGTTCCTGTTAGACATGAAGGAGAAAACTTATTAGTATCTAAAGATAAAGTAGATTATATTGATGTTGCACCTTCACAAATAGTTTCTGTAACAACTAGTTTAATTCCATTTATGGAACATGATGATGCGAATAGAACTTTAATGGGAGCTAATATGCAAAGGCAAGCTGTTCCATTATTAGTAACTGAAGCACCTATAGTAGGAACAGGTGTTGAACATTCAGTTGCAAAAGATTCTGGAGTATGCGTTGTAAGTGATATAGATGGAATTGTTGAATATGTTGATTCTAAAAAGATAGTTATTAAAGGTGCTAAAGAAAAAAGAACTTATGAACTTATATCATATGAAAGAAGTAATGCAGAAACATGTTATAATCAAAAACCAATAGTAAAGAAAAATGATAAAGTGCGTAAGGGTGAAATAATTGCTGATGGACCATCTTGTGATAAAGGAGAAATTGCTCTAGGTAAAAACTTAGTAGTAGCTTTCATGACTTTTGATGGATATAACTTTGAAGATGCAATTATATTAAGTGAAAGAATTGTAAAAGAAGATGTTTTAACTTCAATACATTTAGAAATGAAAGAAATAGAATGTAGAGATACTAAGTTAGGACCAGAAGAGTTTACTCGTGATATTCCAAATATATCAGAAGAAGCAAGAAAAAATCTTGATGAAAATGGAATTGTTCGTATTGGGACAGAAGTAAAAGAAAATGATATATTAGTTGGTAAAGTAACTCCTAAAGGTATGCAAGAATTGACTAGTGAAGAAAAATTATTACATGCAATATTTGGAGAAAAAACAAGAGAAGTAAGAGATACTTCACTTCGTGTACCACAT
>CAYFQM010000001.1:0-619 GCA_964345385.1 uncultured Clostridium sp. | reverse complement strand
GATACATCAGTAAGCGTTTCTCATGGTAGTGCTTGAATAGTACATGATGTACAAGTATTTACAAAAGAAAACTCAGAAGAATTAGCTGCTGGAGTTATTAAAGTAGTTAGAGTATATATAGTAAAGAAAAGAAAAATTCAAATAGGAGATAAATTAGCTGGTCGTCATGGAAATAAAGGTGTTTGTTCATTGATATTACCAGAAGAAGATATGCCTTATTTACCAGATGGTACACCAGTAGACATTATATTAAATCCATTAGGAGTTCCTTCTCGTATGAACTTAGGACAAATATTAGAAACACATTTAGGAATAGCTGGTAAAAAACTTGGTGTTCATTATGCAACTCCAGTATTTGATAGTGCAACATTAGATGATATAGAAAAACAAACTAAAGAAGCGAACCTTGATGAAGATTATAAAACTTGGTTATATGATGGTAGAACAGGTGAAAAATTTGATAAAAGAGTTGCAGTTGGAATTATGTATATGATAAGACTAATACATATGGTTGATGATAAAATACATGCTCGTGCAACTGGACCATATAGTATGGTTACACAACAACCATTAGGTGGTAAAGCTCAATTTGGTGGACAAAGATTTGGAGAAATGGAAG